>NZ_JBQFZP010000003.1:0-375504 GCF_056542305.1 Ruegeria sp. AD9 | reverse complement strand
AACAATCCTCAGACGCAGAAAGGAAATCAAACACCAGACAATCCAGAAACGCCGCTTGCTGCATCATCAGAACGCGGCGTAGATTGAAACTACGGCGAGCCTGATCCTCCTAAGCCAATCAAACGCTCGTGTTCCAAATCATTCGATGACGGACAATCACGCTTCTTTCACAAAAAGTGCACCGCTCCAAACCATGAGATCCGGCCCTAACACCGTTGAAGCAGCCTCAATCAGCTTCGGATGGCGAAGAAGTGCATCGAATGATGGTATCAGCCTGTCCGGATAAGAATATAGAAGCTTGAGTTTATCTGGGTCGTCTCTGAGAATGCGCTCAGCTTTCTCAAAATCATTGCGCAGCGCTTGGACCTCAGAAGCTGTCAAGATATCCAGCGGAGCTACGAAACCGTCTCTTTCATAAGTCTTTGCAATATCACTCATTCGTCTATCCATCGTCATTTTCTGGAAACGTTAACTGCACCTTCATTGATTGGCCTCGATCAGACGCGACCTCAAAGGCAGTGACAGCTTCGCTAACTTCGAAGGAATGCGTTACCAACTGGTCGACGTTAATTAGTCCGCTTCGCATCATCTCGACCGCGACTGAAAACTCGGAATGGAAGCGGAAAGACCCGCGAAGCACTAACTCTTTTGCAGTCAACGCCTGCATCGGCACAGTCATATCTCCGCCCAGACCAAGCTGAACCAATGTTCCACCCGGGCGCAAGCATGCGACGCCAGAAGCCAGAGCCGATTGAGCCCCGGAACACTCCAGTTGCACATCAACCTGGCCCTTGTCGTCTTCAAACTGCTCCAGTTTTTGCGGATCGGCGTAGGTGTTGATGACATCGTCTGCCCCACATTCACGCGCCACAGCGAGGGGCTGGTCCGAGATATCCGTCGCCACTATTCTGGCCGCCCCAGAACGACGCGCCGCCAAGATCGTGAGGCAGCCGATTGGACCGCATCCCGTGATAAGAACCGTTTTACCTAAGAGGCTCCCGGCTTGTTTAATCGCGTGCAAACAGACCGCCAAAGGTTCGGCCATAGCGGCCTGCGCAGGACTTAACCCATCTGCTGGAACGCATTGACTGGCTTTCGCCACGAGTTTGCTTTGAAAAGCGCCTTGGATATGCGGGAACGGCATCGCGCTGCCATAGAACTTCATATCAAGACAGTGGTTTTGCTGCCCGTTCAGACAATAAATGCAGGATTGGCAAGGTCGGGATGGAGAAACTGCAACCAGTTGACCTAAATACAACCCCTGCACACTTGACCCAACTCTCACTATTTCCCCGGCGATTTCGTGTCCAAGCACCATCGGTTGACGCAACTTGATCGCACCGAAACCACCGTGGTTATAATAATGCAGGTCAGAGCCGCAAATCCCTCCCGCGCGCATGGCAATCAAGACTTCGTCTGGCCCCACGTCGTGAACATCCCGGTTTTCCAACCTCAGATCTTTTGCGGCATGGATAACAACAGCAACACTGGCCGAAGACATTGCACGGACTCCCTATACAGATTGCCAAAAGATACGGATAGTCGGTGCTGACAACCAAGGGATTTTTGCATGACGCTTGAAATGTTTAGCCTAGAGGGAACACGCGCGCTCGTAACAGGCTCTAGCCAAGGCATCGGATTTGCATTGGCTCGTGGTTTGGCTGCCGCCGGTGCGCAGGTCGTTTTGAACGGTCGCGATGCCACTAAACTAGCGGCAGCAGCATCCGAGCTGAGCGAAACAGGCGCCTCGGTACGCGAACTTTCGTTCGATGCAACCGATCATGAAGGTGTCCGATCTGCCGTCGACGACTTTGAAGCAAAGGTCGGCCCGATAGACATCCTGATAAACAACGCCGGAATGCAACACAGGACGGAGTTACAGGATTTCCCCGCTGATGCCTTCGAGCGCCTGCTACAGACAAATGTAGCGTCCGTCTTTCACGTCGGTCAGGCTGTGGCACGGCACATGATTGAAAGAAAGTCTGGTAAGATCATTAACATTGCGTCGGTTCAATCCGCATTAGCAAGACCGGGTATTGCGCCTTACACGGCGACAAAAGGCGCCGTGACCAATCTTACAAAAGGAATGGCAACTGATTGGGCTAAGTATGGTCTGAACTGCAATGCCATTGCGCCTGGATATTTCGATACACCTTTGAACGCCGCCTTGGTTGCCGACCCAGAGTTTAGCTCATGGCTTGAGAAACGTACCCCGGCCGGTCGCTGGGGAAATGTAGAAGAACTTGTAGGCGCCGCTATTTTCCTTGCGTCACCTGCATCCAGTTTCGTCAATGGTCATACTCTCTATGTCGATGGCGGAATAACGGCGTCACTTTGATTTGTGGCTTTCAATCGTCTGCTAAGTAAGACCGACTTAGATATCGTTCATAGCGCCGACGCCAAGGCAATCACCACAACCACCATTAATGAAGCGGCCATCGCAATATTGATCCATTGATGCGATCTCTCGCTTAAATCAAGGCTACCCAGCTTTGCGCCAGCACCTAGCCAGATCATGTGCACTGGCACCCAAATCATATTGAATACTACGATTTTTATGACGACCTCCCAAACGGGCGCATCGGGCAAAAAGGCAAACCCTGAAAACAATGCTGTGCCGACCACGTAAGCCTTGGGATTAATGAACTGAAGTGTCAGAGCGTTCGCAAAACCAAGCGGCGAAACCGCAGGGGAAAATCCGACCTTTGAGCCGGCGCTGGCAATACGCCAGGCGAGAAATACCAAATACCCGACAGATGCGAATAGCAACAAAGTTCTAAGCACCGGTACAGCCAAAGCAACCGCAGCGACTCCAGAGACAACTAACATCATGTTGATGAACCCGCCCAGCATCAGACCAGCCACAAAGGCGAGTCCAGCTCGAAAACCAAATGCTGATCCAATACCCGCGGTTGTTAGAACACCCGGGCCCGGCGTAATCAGCAGAAAGAAAACCGCGACAGCAAACTCAAACACTTTTCAGATTGGCCTATTACAGATCTCTGCATTCCGGCACAGCTATGATCACCGATCCGTCCTTATGGTGTTGCAGCAGATTGTCGACAGTCAGGTCACCCATTGCTGCACGCGTCTCAAAAGTCGCGCTACCAGCGTGAGGGAGCAGAACGACATTGGACAACTCGCGCAATGCTTTTGGAACGCGCGGTTCGTCCTCGAAGACATCAAGCCCTGCCCACCCGAGCTCACCGTTTTGCAATGTACTAATTAAGGCAGTTTCGTCGACAACCGAACCTCGACTAACGTTTATCAGAGTGCCGCCTGCCCCCAACGCGCGCAACACCTCAGCGTTGACCAGCCTATTGGTCGACGGGCCGCCGGGCGTGATGCATATGAGGACGTCCACATGCTCTGCCATTTCAACCAAATTGTCGAAATATCGGTACGGGACATCCTTTTGATTGCGGGTGTGATATGAGATTTCGGGTGCCCACGGCTCCAATTTATCAACAATCGCCTGACCAATACGACCAAGACCAAGAATGCCTATTTTTTGATTGTCCGCTGATCGCGTCAAAGGGGCATTACCTTCAACTTCCCACCGTCCGGACCGAACGTAATTATCGTCACGTATGAGCTCTCGATAACATGACAGCAACAGCAGAACGGCGGTGGTTGCGACTTCTTTGTTCAACACATTGGGCGTGTGAGTCACAACAATCCCGCGCTCAGCCGCAGCACTTGCGTCGACGGCGTCGTAACCGACTCCATAGACGCTGATCATCTTCAGATTACTGAGTGAAATCATTAGGTCATGCGGAACGCCATCATGCCCGTTCGTTACGATATGCGTAATACTTTCCGCGTTGAAGTCGTCCAATTGATGAATATTGAACACTGAAGACAGGCGTTCTCTCATCCGTTCGGTGATCCCACCAATTTGCAACAAGTCAGCCATCCTGGCCAACCTTTTGCCGTTGAACACCAAGCCCATCGATACGAAGCTCCATGACGTCGCCCTTTTTCAGATAAACTGGTTCCGGTTTGATCCCCATTCCAACACCGGGCGGTGTTCCGGTTGAAATGACGTCACCGGGGTGCAGTGTAAAAAGTTGGCTTAGATGCTCAATGATCTCGGCAACGGAAAAGATCATCGTGGCAGTATTCCCGGTTTGCATGCGCTGACCGTTTACATTCAGAGACATACCAAGACTCTGAGGATCCGGCACCTCATCCCGGGTCACTAGCCACGGGCCGGTAGGGCCAAATGTGTCGCAGGATTTTCCTTTGGTCCATTGACCTGTCAGTTGCGTTTGAAAATGCCTTTCCGACACGTCGTTTACGATGCAATAGCCCGCAACATATTCGAGTGCGTCGGCCTTGGAGACGTATTTGGCCGTCTTACCAATGACGACCCCCAGTTCGCATTCCCAGTCGGTATGTGTAGACCCCCGCGGCATAACAACATCGTCATAGGCACCAATGACGGCTGAGTTCGCCTTGAAAAAGAGTATCGGATGCTCGGGAATATCTGCGCCGGTTTCTGCAGCATGGTCCGAGTAGTTCAGACCGATGCAAAGAAATTTTCCGATGTCACCGACACACGGCGCGATACGAGGGTCACCCTCTACAACTGGCAGGTTGTTCGGATTCAATGACCGCAGGTTATCAAGCGTTCCGTCATCCAATATATCCCCCGTGATATCATTGATATGAGCGGACAGATCCCGCAATTGACCCTCAGAGTCGACCAGGGCCGGCTTTTCCGAGCCCTTGGCTCCGTAACGCACAAGTTTCATTTCCGTTCCTTTTAGTGGTTATCGCGTGGCATGAAGCCTCGCGCGATATCGCGGTAGTTTTCTGCACCCTTGAGCGTCATACCGCGATCCAAGCGATCTATTTTTTCGCGGAATATTTCCTGCCACGGGGATTGGTTGGGCGGGGTTGAATAACCACCCTTTGCCTCCAGATCGCGGGCGCGTTGATGCAGTTCTTCGAGCGAAACCAGCATATCTGCTGTGCCTTTGCCAAGATCGATGCGCAGTCGGTCGCCATTTCGCACCAAGGCCAACCCACCACCCTCTGCAGCTTCGGGTGAGGCATTCAGGATAGACGGGCTTCCTGATGTACCGGATTGCCGTCCATCACCGATGCAAGGAAGGGCTTCGATGCCCTGTTTCAACAAATATGCGGGCGGCCGCATGTTCACGACCTCTGCAGCACCAGGGTATCCTTTTGGTCCCGCTCCGCGCATAATCAGAATACAGTTTGCGTCGATGTTTTCTGCAGGATCATCGATCCGATGGTGAAAGTCCTCAGGCCCATCAAACACAACCGCCCTGCCCTCAAATGCATCCGGATCATCCGGGTTCGACAGGTAGGTCTCTCGAAATGCCTGTGAGATCACAGACGTCTTCATAATCGCACTCTCGAACAGGTTGCCCGAGAGATTGATGAACCCCGCCTGTTGCTTAACCGGGCTACTGACAGGCTTGATTACGTCGCTATTCTGAGACCGGCGCGTCGAGCAGTTATCGCCCATCGTCTTACCGTTCACCGTTATCGCATCGGAATGCGGCAGCAATCCAGCATCAAGAAGCTCTCCGACAACGGCGGGTACACCTCCGGCCTGTTGGTAGTCTTCGCCCAGATACTTACCCGCTGGCTGCATGTTAACTAACAGAGGAACGTCGTGGCCAAGTTTCTGCCAGTCATCGTTGGTCAACGGAACACCAAGATGCCGGGCGATTGCATTCAGGTGGATCGGCGCGTTCGTCGATCCGCCAATCGCAGAGTTGATAACAATCGCATTCTCAAAAGCCTGACGTGTCATCACATCGCTGGGGCGTAGATCCTCCCAGACCATGTCCACAATGCGTTTACCCGTTTCATAACTGATTTGGCCGCGCTCTCTATACGGGGCTGGAATGGCTGCTGATCCGGGCAATTGCATACCCAAGGCCTCAGCAAGCGAATTCATGGTCGTTGCTGTTCCCATCGTATTGCAATAACCCACCGAAGGTGCTGCGGCGGCTGCGATTTCCATGAACTCATCGGTGTCGATTTCGTCAGCCGCAAGGTCTTCGCGAGCTTTCCATATAACCGTGCCCGATCCAGCGCGTTCACCTTTCCACCAACCGTTGAGCATGGGGCCGACCGACAGGGCAATCGCTGGGATGTTGACGGTCGCAGCGGCCATAAGAAGCGCGGGCGTGGTCTTGTCGCAACCAATGTTCAGAACAACGCCATCAATCGGATACCCGAATAGACTCTCAACCAAGGACAGATAAGCCAGGTTGCGGTCGAGTGAGGCCGTTGGCCGTTTACCTGTCTCTTGTATCGGGTGGACCGGTATTTCGATGCACGTTCCGCCGGCGGCGATGATTCCATCGCGAACACGTTTGGACAATTCGATATGATGCCGATTACAGGGGCTCAAATCACTGCCGGTTTGAGCAATGCCAATGATCGGTTTGCCTGATTGCAGTTCCTCACGGGTCAAACCGTAATTCAGGTATCTTTCCAGATACAATGCAGTCATCTCAAGGTTCTCAGAATTCATGAACCACTTGCGAGATCGCAAATCGTTTTTTGATACTTTTGTCATTGGCCTGACCAACCCCCGTCAATTATGTGCGTGTGTCCTGTGGTGAATGCACTTTCATCGCTCGCCAGATAGACGACCAAGGCAGCAATCTCTTCTGCTTTCGCTACACGCCCCATAGGCTGACGCGCCACAAATTGTGCAAGGGCCTCTTCTCTGCTGCCCAGTTGCTCGCCCAACGCATCTACGCGGTCACGCCAACTGGGACTATCGACTGTTCCCGGACAAATGCAATTGCACCGGATTCCTTTTGTTATGAAGTCCACGGCTACCGATTTCGTCAGCCCGACAACAGCGGCTTTTGTCGTTCCATATACAAAACGATTTGGCGCACCGATTATGGAACCCAGCGCGGAAGACATATTGATTATCGAGCCTCCTCTGCGCTCTATCATTCCCGGCAATACAGCCTTTGTCGTGCGCACCATCGAGCGCACATTAAGGTCCATTGCGAAATCCCACTCTTCATCGGTTGCATCCAGAATAGTTCCGTGATGCACGAACCCTGCGCAGTTGAACAAAACGTCCGGCTTCGCTCGCGCGACCCCATGATGAATGCTGTCATTATTCGTCACATCCATCTCGAATATTTCGAGATTTTCGAGATTCTGACCGCGAATCAAATTTAGTTTTTCAGGGTTAATATCCGTCGCATAGACTTTTGCACCCTCTCTTGCCATTGCAATTGCGCTTGCAAGTCCGATCCCCTGTGCGGCGGCTGTGACCAGGACGCTTTTTCCCTTAAGTCTTTCTGACATATAAATATTCCGACCTCAAAAGTGGCGACTGGACAAGTGTTACTTCGTCCCACAGATCAACCGAGAAGCAAAGAAACCTTGGCGGATTTGCAACGACTTCTGGCATGTGGGCACAGAGCCGTTAGCGTATGACAGAGATTTTGGTTTGGCCATAACCATGCGTGGCACAGCTTCGGAAGGACAGTAGATGATGAGCAAGCAGTTCAAAGTGGCTCTGTTGGGAACCGGGCTGATGGGAGCTCCTATGGCGCGGAATATTTTGTGCGCCGAGTTTCCGCTCACTGTATGGAACCGCAGCTTGAAAAAGGCCAAACCGTTGACAGCAGAAGGCGCGACATTGGTGGAAACTGCCCCGCTGGCGGTTTCGGGTGCAGACGTAATAATAACCATGCTCTCGGATGGATACGCGACCGGCGCGCTACTTGCTGACGAGGCTTTCCGCGAGCAACTCAAACCGGGGATGATCTGGATTGATATGTCGAGCGCCAAACCCGAACACGCAAGAGAGCAATCCGCGCAGCTTTCCTCGATGGGGGTGCTGCATCTGGACGCCCCGGTTTCCGGTGGCACCAAAGGTGCCGAAGCTGGCACCCTTGCGATCATGGTCGGTGGCGATCAGGACGTTATGGAGCGCGTGCGACCGGTTCTGACAGCAATGGGCCGGCCTGTACATGTTGGCCCAAGTGGTTCTGGTCAATTGTGCAAATTGGCCAATCAAACAATTGTCGCTGTAACAATATCGGCTGTCGCCGAAGCGACTCTACTGGCTCAGCAAGGCGGTGCAGACCCCACCGCGTTGAGGGCCGCACTGAAGGGGGGCTTTGCGGATAGTATTATCTTGCAACAACATGGCGAACGCATGTCTGATGGAAATTTTACACCTGGGGGTTTGTCTAAGTTTCAACTAAAGGATTTGGACAACACGCTGGAGGAAGCGCGAAGCCTTGGCGTTCAGCTACCTAGCACCCGATCTGTGCGCGACCGTTTCGAATATCTGATAGACGAAATGGATGGGGCCGAACTGGATCATTCGGCTTTGTATCTAGAACTCAAAAAACGGAACGGAATGCTGTGACGCGGATCCTGATTATAGGCGGCGGAGGAATGCTGGGCCAGAAACTGGCCCATCGCGTGTCGACCCAAGAAACCTTTGGAGCCGATGCCCAAGTCTCACTGTTCGATCTCTCGTTCCCGCCCGACAGTGCGGCAGGTAATCAAATTGTGGGGAACTTGACTGCGTCAGGCATAGCTAAGTCTTTTGCTACGCAGCGGCCAGACGTCATTTTTCATCTTGCAGCTATCGTTTCAGGCCAAGCTGAAACAGACTTTGCGTTGGGTTGGGATGTAAACCTTATGGCAACGTGGGCACTGCTGAACGCACTTAAGGATGAACACGAAGCTTCAGAAAGCGAGTACACACCTCGCCTGGTTTTTGCCTCGTCCATAGCAGTTTTCGGGTCACCATTCCCCGAAAAGATAAGCGATGAATTCCTCTCGGCACCTTTGACAAGTTACGGAGCGCAGAAAGCGGCGGCTGAATTGATGATCACGGATTTCAGCAGGAAAGGATATATCGACGGTATTTCCTTGCGCTTGCCCACTTTGTGTGTGCGCCCGGGCAAAGCCAACGCTGCCGCTTCGTCCTTCTTTTCAGGTATAATCCGAGAGCCATTGAATGGGGATGAGGCTGTCTTGCCAGTTGCCGAAACTGTTCGTCACTGGCACGCCAGCCCCCGCGCCGCTGCGACTTTTTTGACCCACGCAGCAACAATGGACACGCAGCTTTTGAATGACAGACGCGCGTTGAACATGCCTGGCGTAAGTTGCACCGTCGCCGAACAAATCGAAGCTCTGCGCAAAGTGGCCGGCCAAGAAGCTGTTGGACTAATCAGGCAAGAACCCGACGAGACAATCGAACGAATAGTCAAGAATTGGCCGCGAGACTTTCAAACAGATCGCGCTCTGGAGTTGGGGTTCGAGGCGGAGTCAAACTTCGACGAAATCATTCGCGTGTATTTGGAAGACGATTTTCGGCTTTAGTCGCCCATCGTCTTTCCAGTTAGATGGCGTTCCAGATGGTCGTGAATTTTCTCTCGTGTTAACTGCTCATCCCCTGACAATGCTGCTTCAAGTATATCGGCATGGTGTCTTATGTTCTGAGAAATGAATTCAAAGTTCCGGTCTGCCACCATCAACTGCTGTCTGAATTGCGCGTAAACTCGGCTATGCATTTGTTTTAAAGTTTCCGAGCCACAGGCAGAAATAAGTGTTTGGTGAAATTCCTTTTCCGAGGCAAACCATATCTCGATAAGGCCGCTCGGGTCGTCTGTGGCGTGAATGCGTTTTTCGATATGGCTGAGTTTGTGATGTGCGGCCGTCAATCTTGCTTCCCAATCCACCCCGCCATTACGGATCGACATTGCGGTGCCTTCGGCCTCCAACAGAACACGAACGTGCGTCAATTCGATAAGCTTCTGCGGCGAACGCATTGGCACGCGGAAACCTTTTTGTTCCTGAAAGTCCACCAAACCAACAGCGGCCAAACGAAAAAGGACTTCACGAACGGCGCTCGCGGAACAGCCATACACTTTACGAAGTTCTTCAGCCCGCACCTTGGCTCCATGCTCGAATCCATTAGAGATCAGGCGCATCTTAAGATCTTGATAAATATCTATTTCGTCGTTCATTCCAGTATGTACCTTCAAGTTTTGTCCAAGTAGCGCCCTAACCTTATTTTCGAATTATCGCAAGAATCTCGAAATTTTTAGAAATTTCAATTTTTTCTTGTTGCATTCGATTCGTCGGCTTAACGTTTACCTGCGCGACAGCAAAGGAGGCGGCAAGATCTTCCACACCGCGCACGCTCAACGTCTGGGAGGACAATATGAAAATAGTCAAGACAGCGGCCCTGGCGGCCGTAGCCACGACAATGGCAGCCGGTTTCGCGATGGCTGAAACAACGAAGCTTAGAATTCAAACCCATTTTTCGCCCGAAACTCTGTCAGGCCAGATGGCTGCAAAATTCGTTGAAGACATTCAGGAAATGTCGAACGGCGAAATCGAAGTTGAAATGTTCTATTCCTCTTCGGTGGTCAAATCAGTTGAAACCTTCGATGCCGCAGCTACCGGAATTCTGGATTGCGACATGACGGGCGGCGGCTATCAGACCGGTAAAAACCCGGCCTTCCAGTTTGCGGGCGACCTGCTCGGCGGATATCAGAACCCATATCAGCAAATGGCTTGGCTTCTTCATGGCGGCGGAAGAGAAGCTGTAAATGATTTATACAACGGCTACGACATGGAATTCATCGGATGGTGGATTCCCGGGCCAGAGTCGTTGTCTTCGACCAAGCCGATTGCGAAAGTGGAAGACTTCAAAGATTGGAAGTTTCGCTCGCCTCCAGGCCTTGCAACCAAAGTGTTCGCGGAACTTGGTGCTTCTCCGATCGTGATGGACTTCAACGAAATCTTCACGGCTTTGGAAACCGGTATCATTGATGGTGCGGATGCTGCGAACCTGACGAACAACGTGGGCCTCGGTCTGTACGAGATCGCAGGTCACACAAACTATCCCGGTTTCCACTCGATGCCTGCAGATCACCTAGCTTGTCGCAAAGACGTCTGGGAAGCGATGCCCGCGCATCACAAGAAGATCATGGAAGTCGCAATGGATAGCCTGGCATTGCACAATGCCACAATCAATGAGGTGCAGAACGCTCAGACTGCAAAAGACCTGAAGGCAAAAGGCGTTCAGTTGTACGACTGGTCGCCTGAAGACCTGGCAGCGTATCGCGCGGCCGTTCAGGTCGGTTGGACTGAGTTCGCAACGACACCTGAAGCACAGGCGCTTTTAGAAAGCCACATCAACTTCCTGCGTGACCTGGGCGCAATGCAGTAATCAGGCTTCGATCGAACCACGACACACGGAAAGGCCGCACTTGCGGCCTCTCCGGATCGGCGCCGGGATCCAGAACTTCATGAAAATCAACAGAATAATAAGTCACGTACTGCAGTACGACATGCCGGAAGTTCTGGGCTACTCGCAACAGTATTATGACAAGCGTACAACCCATTTGGTCGAGATTCAAACAGATGAAGGGGTAACCGGTTGGGGCGAGTGCTTTGGTCCCGGAAACGTAGCCATTGCCAACAAGTCTATCGTAGAAAAGGTAATCCAACCATTGGTCCTTGGCATGGACCCTTTGGACAAAGACGTGATCTGGCACAAGGTGTACAACCTTCTGCGAGACCATGGCCAAAGCGGAATGCCAATACAGGCTTTGTCCGGGGTGGACATCGCACTTTGGGATATCACCGGCAAAATCTCTGGCCTCCCCCTCCATAAGCTTGTCGGCGGCGCGCATCGCACAAGCGTTCCTTGCTACGGCTACGGCATGATGCTTCGGGATGAACCGATTTCTAGTCTGGCCAGCCGTTTTGAGGAGGAAGCCGCAAAGATCAAAGAAATGGGATTTACCGCCACCAAAATGAAAACGGGCTTTGGCCCGAAGCCTGATGTGAAGCTGTGCGAAGCAGTTCGACGCGGAGTTGGTGACGACTTTCCTTATATGGTCGATGCAAACCATGCTTATACGACTTCGGACGCATTTTTTGTCGGTCGGGCGTTGGAAGAACTGGACGTATATTGGTTCGAAGAACCTGTCGCGCCAGAAGACATTGACGGGTACCGCGAATTGCGCACTTCGCTGAAAGTCAACATCTCGGGCGGGGAGGCAGTTTTCAATCGCTGGGCTTGGCGCAATCTTCTTGAAAATCGCGGCATCGATATAGCGCAGCCAGAAGTATGCGCTTTGGGCGGTGTTTCAGAGTATCTCAGGATTCTAGCACTATGCCACGCACATTTCACTCCGGTCGTAAATCACGTCTGGGGTAGCGCCATCGCTGTCGCAACTAATCTGCATTTACTGGCGGCCATGCCCCCAATTCCAGGCGGCTTGCATCCTTGGGAGCCGATGCTGGAGTTCGACACGACGGACAACAAGTTTCGGGATGATCTGCTGACCGTACCGCTGGAAATTCAAAATCAGGTCAAGGCCAACAACGGCCGTGTCATGATCCCGACTGGCCCCGGACTGGGGGTCGAGCCGGATCGAGACTTTATCGATCACTACAGGATCGAAGGATAGGGACGAGGGTTACGCGATGCACAAGAATTCAGGCGGACCAATTGAATGGCTCATACCGTTGGCCTTCGTCGCGACTGCCAGTTGGCTTGTTTGGCATCTCCCGGCATTCCTATTGGATTGGCTGCCTTACACCTCTGAATCCCTCAAAAGCCAGGTAACTGAAATATATCTGCGCAGCGACGTCACGCCCGAATTGTCTGGCGTATTCGGGGGGTATGTCGACATCATCGACATGGCCGCACTCGTCCTTCTACCGTTTCTTGCAGTGATTGGTACCAAGACCGTGCGCCCGGCAACGATGGAGTTCGAAGGCTCGACGGTTATGGACCGTTTCGCCCTGTTCATAGGCCGAGTGACGATGATGATGATCGCAATCATGACTGTCGTCATGCTCTACGAAGTCTTCATGCGTTATATCCTGGAGAAGCCGACCGAGTGGGCGAACGAAATGACACTGTGGTTCGCCAGCTTTGTGTTTTTGATGTCTGGCTACTACGCCATGCAGCAACGCAGTCACATTCGAATATTCCTGATGTACGACGCCGTTCCACGTTGGCTTCAGCGCGTTTTTGATACGGTTTCGACTATACTGATCGTGCTATTTGCCTTCTTTCTTGTCTACGGCAGCTACAAACAGGTGTTCGTCAACAAGCTCTACAAATGGGAGCTTTATGGCTCTGCCTTCAATCCTCCGATCCCGGCGACGTTGCAGCCGATGGTGCTGATCGTGATTACGCTCGTCGCAATGCAAGCAATTTTGAACTTGGTCGCGGATTGGAACAAAGAACCGGAAATCCACACAGATGAACCGGACGAAGACGAAATTGAAATGATCAAACGGGCGGTGGGACAAGACTAATGGACATTGGAACAATCTCACTCATCCTGATGGTCGCCCTGATTGTGCTTCTGGCGATCGGGATGCCCTTGGGTCTGGCCTCGGCTTCGCTTGCGGTTCTGGTTCTTGTGCTCAAGTTCGAACCGACACTGCTTTTAAACCCGTTTTCATTCGGCGACGGGATTCTCACCGGTCGGCCAGGGACTGGGCCGCTCTATATCCTGGCGCAGAAGATATACGGGCTCTTAACGGACTACGTGCTCATCTCCGTGCCATTGTTTATCTTCATGGCGTCGCTACTAGAGCGGTCCGGGATCGCGCGCGACATGTATTCGTCGCTGAATGTCTGGCTGTCCAGAACACGCGGCGGCATCGCGATCGTGACCTCGATCATGGCGGTGATCATGGCTGCCATGTCCGGCATCATCGGCGGTGAGGTTGTCCTGCTGGGCCTTATCGCCCTGCCCCAGATGCTGCGCCTGGGCTACGATCAGAATCTCGCTATTGGCGTCATCTGCGCCTCTGGGTCGTTGGGCACCATGATCCCTCCTTCGATCGTTCTGATCATCTATGGGCTGATCACCGAAACCTCGATCAAGTCGCTGTTCACCGCGTCTTTCATTCCCGGCTTCATGCTAGCCTCGATGATCATCCTGTACATCATCATCCGCACTCGGTTGAATCCTCATCACGCTCCGCTGCCGGAACCGGACCCGAACGACCCCGAACCAGCCGAGAAACGCAAACTGTTTGGTGCCTTCATGAGCATCGTCGTCGCCGGATTTTCCACCGTTCTGTTTATCCGGGCCGCTTTTTTCGAACTGTCAGGCTCCAACGCTGCCAGCCAGGGCGAACCAGCGCGATTGGGGACAGCTGACTACCTGCCCTGGTTTGCCGGTATCACGATCGTCGCCCTTCTGCTGATTTTCGTCGTCTTTGGCAGACAGCGCGCAAAAATCGGTTGGGAAATGGGCAAGGGTCTCGTCGCGCCGCTGGTCGTAATCGGCGTCGTGCTCGGCTCGATCTATGGCGGGATCACGGGCATCACCGAGGCTGCTGGTATGGGCGCCTTCGCCGTCCTGATCATCGCCATCCTACGGGGCGAAGGATCGTTCGAGCTGGTTTGGGACAGCTTGATGCGGACACTAAAATCCACAGGCACAATCATCTGGGTTACGATCGGGGCCGCCGCGCTGGCGGGTGCCTACACCATTGCTGGGGGGCCCCAATACGTGGCCGACCTGATCGTCGGCCAAGAGCTGCCAACCATGTTGGTCATTCTGGTAATGATGCTGATCTTGCTGTTCATGGGCGCATTCATGGATTGGGTCGGCATCGTACTGTTGATCATTCCGGTCTTTCTGCCGATCGTCATGCGCCTTCCTATCGAGGAAATCGGAGTCTTTGGCCAGTTGGAGCCGAGTCATGTCGCCATCTGGTTCGGCGTCGTGTTCTGTATGAACATGCAGGTCAGCTTCCTCTCGCCCCCTTTCGGCCCGGCCGCGTTCTACCTGAAGTCAGTGGCCCCGCCGCATATCAGCCTGACGGATATCTTCCGCGGCTTCCTGCCATTCATCGGGATCCAGTTGCTGGCGCTTTCCGTTCTTCTGATCTGGCCGGGCATCATCGCGCTGCTGTTGTGAGGTTGCACCCATGCTGACACAAGATCAGATTGGCAAGTTCCAGACCGATGGATACCTCGTGGTTGAGGATGTTATTCCCCGCGATGTCCTGGGTCGGGTGCAAGCGGAATACTCGGATGTCCTGAACCGGCTCTATGACTGTTGGTACAAAAAAGGGCTGGTCAAGGACGAGCCGTCCGGAATGACCTTCTGGGACAAACTTCTGTCCGCCTATCAAGCCGGATGCGACTATTTCCAGCCGCTGGACATCTCGCTGCCCGGCGATCGGATCATTGCGGACACACCGTTCCATATTGGGCCCGCAGTGTTCGACTTGCTGACGGCCCGCCCTATGCTTGACATTGTCGAGCAGCTGATCGGGCCAGAATTGGTGAGCAATCCAATCCAGCACGTTCGGCTGAAGCCCCCTGCCCTGAAGCTGTCCAAGGACGAGGTGCGCGCGCACATCACCGCAACGGACTGGCATCAGGACCGAGCGGTTGCGCTGGAGGATGCTGATCAGACCGACATGGTCACGGTGTGGATTGCCGTCAACGATGCAACCGTCGAAAACGGCTGCCTGCAAGTGCTGCCGAAGGCACAGGACCAAACCATCCTGCCGCATTGTGCCCGGACGCAGACAGGCATTGCTGACGGGTTCATTGATGAAGGCCGCGCCGTACCCCTTCCTGTCAAGGCCGGCGGGATCATCCTGTTTCACCCTTTGACGCCACACGCTTCGCTGATCAATAAAACGGGCCGGTTCCGCTGGTCGTTCGACATCCGCTTTAGCGCGGCAGGCCAGCCGACCGGTCGAGATCATTTCCCCAGCTTCATCGCGAGGTCCAGATCGCGCCCCGAAACCGAGCTGCGAGATTGGCGCGTCTGCAAGTCCAATTGGGAGGCGGCGCGAGCAAGACTGTCCGGCAAGCCGCATATAGATATTCACCGGTGGACATCGGACTCACCGTTCTGCGCCTAGCTGCTGCCGTCAGGAAAGCTGATTATGACTTTTGTACGTTTAGATCGAACGGATAGCGTGGTGGTTGCAACTCGGCACCTGGAGGCCGGCAGTATGGTCGAGGATGTCACGACCAATGCGCGCATCCCCTCGGGGCACAAGGTCGCCACGCGGAATCTTGCGCTCGGCGATCCGGTCAGAAAATACGCCCAGATCATCGGTTACGCCACCCAACCGATCGAACCCGGTGACCATGTGCACACCCACAATGTCGAGTTCCGCAACACCAGTGTGGACTACGAGTTTGCGACGGATCACAGGCCCATGAAACCCGTCACCTCGGTCGATACGTTTATGGGCTACCACCGGGATAGCGGTCGGGTCGGCACGCGCAACTACGTCGCGGTTCTGACCACCGTGAACTGTTCGGCGACTGCGGCCCGCATGATCGCCAATCACTTCACGCCGGACAAGCTGGCCGAGTTTCCGAACATCGACGGCGTGGTGGCCTTTGTCCATGGAACGGGCTGCGGAATGGCCGATTCCGGCGACGGTTTTGAAGCCCTTCAACGGGTCATGTGGGGGTTTGCAAAACACCCCAACCACGCTGCCGTCCTGATGGTCGGTCTGGGCTGCGAGATGAACCAGATCGACTGGCTGCTGGACGCGTATGGGCTGAAGCAAAGTCCCACCTTCCAGACGATGAACATCCAGAACGTCGCCGGATTGCGTCGGACCGTGGAAATGGGCATCAACAAGATCAACCAGATGCTTCCCATTGCCAATGAGGCGAGGCGCAGCGAAGCCCCGGCGTCCGAACTGATGGTTGCGCTGCAATGCGGTGGTTCGGACGCTTGGTCCGGTGTGACTGCGAACCCGGCGCTCGGACATGCCTGCGACCTGTTGGTTGCGCAAGGCGGCACAGGTGTCCTTGCGGAAACTCCCGAAATCTACGGAGCCGAACACCTTTTGACCCGCCGCGCCCTTGGTCGCGCAACTGGGGAAAAACTGATCGGACTGATCGATTGGTGGCAGGACTATACCGCTCGCAATCACGGTTCGATGGACAACAACCCAAGCCCCGGCAACAAGCAAGGGGGTCTGACGACCATCCTAGAGAAGTCGCTGGGGGCAGCGGCGAAGGGCGGAACCACCCCTTTGACCGGTGTATTCAAATATGCCGAACACATCACCGCCAAAGGCTTCACCTTCATGGACAGCCCCGGATATGATCCGGCCTCGGTGACCGGGCAGATCGCGGCTGGGTGCAACCTTGTGTGCTTCACCACGGGACGCGGCTCTGCATTTGGGTCCAAACCGGCACCCACGCTGAAAATCGCTACCAACTCTGAATTGGCAGCACGCATGCCCGAGGACATGGACGTGGATGCGGGCGACATTCTGACCAAAGGCGCCAGCGTCGAAGAAAAAGGACAGGAAATATACCAACGGCTGCTCCAAGTCGCCTCCGGCGCGCGGACCAAGTCCGAGGCGCAGGGCTTGGGTGACTACGAATTTGTTCCCTGGCAAATCGGAGCGGTGATGTGAAACGAATCCTTGTATCCGGCGGCGGATTGATCGGTATCCGTCACGTCCGCGCCGTGATTGAGCATCCCGGCTGCATGTTGGTCGGGTTGGCCGATCCAGATGGCTCGATCCAGATCGACGCGCCGCGTTTTGCCAGTATGGACGAGGTGCAGGGCCCAGTGGATGGCGTCATCATCGCGACGCCAACCCGCCTGCATGCCGAACATGGCATTCTGGCCGCATCCCGCGGTTGGCACATGCTGATCGAAAAGCCGGTTGCAGCATCGGTCGATGACGCCCTGCGCCTGAAGACGGCCGTTCGCCAGGCCAATGTCCGCAGCCTTGTAGGCCACCATCGGCGGTATCATACAATCTTGCAACACCTGAAGGAGGTGATCGCGCAAGGTACGATCGGACAAGTCATCAATGTCTCGTTGCTGTGGGCCATGCGCAAACCCGACAGCTATTTTGAACAGAACTGGCGGACTTCCGATGGCAGCCCAGTCATGATCAATCTGGTGCATGATATCGATGTCCTGCGCTTTGTGATCGGAGAAATCTCGGATGTCGTCGCCCTGCCCGGAGCGCCCATCCGCGGATCGGAACGGATAGAAAGCGGGGCTATCGCGATCGCATTCGAAAACGGCGCGACGGGCACTATCAGCTTTGCCGATACCGCACCCAGCCCCTGGGGGTTTGAGGCCGGAACCGGCGAAAACCCGAACATCGGCACGACCCATCAGGACATGATGTGGATCACGGGAACTAAGGGCGCCGTCAGTTTTCCATCCATGACCCTGTGGCGCGGACAGGATTGGGGCACTGCGGCCCAAAAAGACCAACTTACACGACCGGAACAACAACGCGCACCGCTGGAGGTGCAACTGGATCACTTCCTTGACGTGATCGATGGCGCTCCCCCACTGATCGACGTCGAAGATGCAGCCCGAACGCTCGAGGTCACATCACGGGTCGAACAGGGGCTAAAGGCGCAAACGACTCGAGCGCGGGCGCCGGCCTGATGGACATGCGGCCCGGCCAAATGCCGGACCACCCAAAAATCAATGATTATCCACCGGGCAATATGAGCATTAAGAAAGCAAAGCCGCCCGCAACAAACACAAGAATAAAAACCAGACACATTCAAGGAAAGGGAAACCAATGAGCAAACCATCAATCGGGTTTATCGGCTTGGGACTAATGGGCGGAGCCATGGTGAGCCGACTGTTGGACCAAGGATACTCGGTCACGGTATTGGGAAACCGCGACCGCACGTACCTGGACGCCGCGATTGACCGAGGCGCCCGCGAGATGCGAAACGCCCAAGAACTGGCTCAGGCCAGCGACATCGTGATGCTGTGCATGGGCACCTCCGAACAGGTCGAGAGCCGAATGCACGGTGCAGATGGAGTGATTTCAGGATTGAAGTCCGGCGCGATCGTCATCGACTTTGGCACCTCGCTTCCTGGCAGCACACGCGCCTTGGCCGAGGAGGTTGCCGCAGCCGACGGAAGCTATCTTGATGCACCGCTTGGCCGGACACCTTCACACGCGCTAGAAGGCAAGCTCAACATTATGACGTCTGGCGACAAGGCTGCCTTTGACAAGGCCGAGCCGACACTGAAAGATTTGGGCGAAAACGTTTTTTACCTTGGCCCCGTTGGGTCCGGGCACACGATCAAGCTGATCAACAACTTCTTCGGAATGACCGTTGCGAACGCGATGGCCGAAGCCTTTGCCATGGCTGACATCACCGGTGTTGACCGCAAGCAGCTGTATGATGTGATGGCCGCAGGGCCGCTGCATTCCGGAATGATGGATTTCGTCAAAGCCTATGGCGTTGAGAGCGACCCAAATCAGCTGGCATTTGCCATCAAGAACGCGGCAAAAGACCTCGGGTATTATGACCGAATGGCGCGCGAGGAAGGCGTTACCAGCGTGATGTCGCAGGGCGCGCTTTCGGCGCTGAATGACGCCCGCGACCACGGTCAGGCGGATGACATGGTAAGCCAGATGGTTGACTACTACGTCAAGCGTTTCAACACCTGATCGATGGCCGTCTCCGCCAACCCCACCGCTGACCTGCCGCGCCTTGGCATTGTGCTGATGCTGATGGCGTGGCTGTTCTTTTCGTTGGTTGACCTTGGGGCCAAGTGGTTGGCGTTGGCCGGAGTGCCGGCATTTCAGTTGGCGTTCATGCGCTATGCGGGGCACTTCGTGATCTCAGTGGGCGTGATCGCCAAGGGCGGGATAGAGGCCGGTCGGTTCAAGACTGCCCATCCATGGCAGGTGATAAGCCGGGCCTTGCTGCTGATCTCGGCGACCGTTTTCAATTTTTATGCCCTACGGTTTTTGCCACTGACCGTTGTGTCGGCAATCATGTTCTCAAGCCCGGTCATCGTGTGCTTTCTGTCCGTCTTTGTATTGAAAGAAAGCGTGGGCCCATGGCGTTGGGCGGCTATCATCCTGGGCTTTCTGGGGGTGTTGGTTGTCGTACGGCCGTTTGGTTCGGCCTTTCATCCGACCATGCTGCTGATCGTATATAATGCCACCGCTTTGGCCTTGTACTCGATCATGACGCGCAAGCTGTCCGGGGTCGTTGCCGTGGACACTATGCAATTCTACCTCGGGCTTACCGGGACGGTGGTCCTGCTGCCGTTCGCCATCTGGTTTTGGGTCCAGCCAGAAAACACGTGGAGCCTGATTGTACTGATCGGCCTTGGTGTGTTTGGCTGGTGCGGGCATCAACTGCTGACGAACGCGCATCGGTTTGGAACGGCGAACCAGTTGATGCCATTCACCTATTCGTTCCTAATCTACGTGGCAATCTGGGGTTATCTGTTCTTTGACACAGTACCGGACGCCTTCACGTTGGCAGGAGCTGCGCTAATCATGGGCGCCGGTCTCATCATCTGGAAAAGAGAAAAGAAATGACGCGAATTGCCTGCATCGGCGAAGCAATGATCGAGTTGTCCATGCTGGAAACCGGCGCAAAGGTGGGCGTCGCGGGGGATACGCTGAACACGGCCATCTACATGCACCGTGCCGCGCCTGACCTGCAGGTGGAGTATGTGACATGTCTTGGCGACGACCCGTTCTCAACGCGCATCGTGGACTTCATCGCCAGTCATGGCATCGGAACATCCGGGATCCGCATCATTCCGAACGCCTCTCCGGGACTATACGCTATCACGACATCTGCGGACGGTGAACGCAGCTTTACCTATTGGCGCAGCGAGGCGGCCGCCCGTCAGCTTTTTGCCGATCACGACTTCAGCCCGCTGAACGGTTACGACGTGCTGTATTTGTCAGGGATTTCCGTGGCCATTCTTCCGCATGCAGTCAGGCTTGCGCTTCTGGACTGGCTCGAAGGCTCTTCCGTCCGGCTGGTATATGACAGCAACTTTCGTCCGCGTCTTTGGGACAGCGTCCAACACGCTCGGCAGATTAACCAACGGCTTTGGCAACGTGCAGACATTGCCCTGCCGTCCATTGACGACGAGATGGCATTGTTCGGGGAAAGCGCGGACCAAGTGGCTGCACGCTTTGCCGATCATCACGGTGTTGGTGCGTTGAAACGCGGAGAGAATGGCCCTTTGTCCATCGGTCAGAACACTGACCAAACCTATGAACCTGCTAAAAACGTGCTGGATACGACAGCGGCGGGCGACAGTTTCAACGGTGGGTACCTCGCGGCCTTGCTGATGGGAAAATCACAGGCCGAGGCCCTGATGGCTGGACACAATCTGGCTTCCACCGTTGTTCAGTTCCGCGGCGCGATCATTCCCGGATAAGTGGCGCGAGATCCTCAGCACCAACGAGACCCAAAAACGGCGCTACCGGGTCCGGCTGCTTGACGGCCGTGGCAATTTCCGACGCGCAAGGATCGTTCAGCGCCCTGCCCTTTGCGATCTCGGACATGCAATAGGAGATCCAGGCCCGCATCCCTGCAATCACCGCCTGAGAGCCGGTCTCACGGAGTGTGGGAACAAACCGATACGGCAGCTTCTGGCTGCCATCCATCGCGATTTGGCCCAGACGGTGCGCCAGCTCGGGGTTTTCAAAGCGGCGCAGCAAAGCTTCGGCATAGTCCGGAACCTGTGCTTGCAGTGCTGCGGGCAGCGTTGCGCCCGCATCCTTCATCAACTCGGAAACCAGCGGGCGCAAAACCGGGTCTCGAACCGCCTCGTGGACGTAGGTCAGGCCCCGCTCCAACCCGGTATAAGCCAACAGGGAATGGGCACCGTTCAACATGCGCAGCTTTCGCATCTCGTGCGGGGCTACGTCTTCGACCAGTTGCACACCCGGCCAATCCGGGTGCGGACCGGCGAAACTGTCTTCGATCACCCACTCCGAGAACGCCTCGGTCGGAACAGCCATAGGATCGCCGCTAATTGCGCGAACGGCGTCCGTGGTAGCCGGGGTGATCCGGTCGACCATCGCGTTGGGAAAGCGAACAGAGTCCCAATTCACGTCCAGACCGGCTGCTTCCGCAAAATCGGTAACTGCCGTTTCGAGCGTCTTGCCGTTTTCCATGCGATTGTCACAACTTAGTACCGTTACTGGCTTGCGCCGTTCCGCAAGGCCATAAGCTAAAAACCCGATCAGCGTCGAAGGCCCTTGCCCTGCCAGATCGGCGGCAATCGCTGGATCCTGAAGGTTCAGCTTGCCCGCGGCGTCCAAGTGGTAACCTTTCTCGGTGACGGTCGCCGAGATGATCTCGGCATCAGACATCACATCGAAAATTTCTGCGCGATCCTTGGGCGCGACCAGAACGTCACGCAGAGCTTTGATGCGCCGGACGCCCTGCCCCTGCACGCACAAATCGTACTCGAAACCCTGCCGGGCCAATCCATCCCGAACCGAGGATGAACGCAAGCTGACGCCGACAACGTCCCAACCGCCCACTTGATCGGTGTAATCCAGCAAATGCGCCCGAGCAAAGTTTCCAAGGCCGAAATGAAGAATTGTACCCATTTAGCTTTGCAACCCGTAAACCTGTTTCGCCAGATCGACCGCTAACAACCGCGCCAGATGCTCGGCACTGTCCCGAGCGAAATAGCCGCGCGCAACCTGCTCGGCCAGATGAATCGCCACACCCCCTCGCCACAGGTCGTGACGTGCAGGAATGGACAGAAAAGCCCGCGTGTCGTCATTGAATCCGGCCAAATTGTAATATCCGGCCGTTTCAACGATCTGAGCGAAATACCGCGCAATCCCAGCTGGGCTGTCGTGGAACCACCAAGGTGGCCCGATCCTAAGGCACGGCCAATGTCCCGCCATCGGGGCCAGTTCGCGGGCATAGGTGCTTTCGTCCAGTGTGAACAGAATGATGCGCAGTTCCGCTGAGTTTCCGACCCGGTTCAACAGCGCCTCGAGGCCCGTGACCCAATCCATCGCGATTGGAATGTCGCCCCCCTTGTCTCGTCCGAAGTCCCGCATTACCGCGTGGTTCGTGTTGCGCTTGCTGCCAGCATGTATCTGCATTGTCAGACCATCATCGACAGACATCTGCGCCATTTCGATCAGCATATGCCCATAGAACCGGCGAGCATCCTGTTCGGTACCTTCCCGCCGTCTCAGCCGCTGGTACAGCGCATCCGGGTCGTCCAGCCACTCGGTCTCTACACGTTCGATACCGTGGTCGGTGGCAGTACATCCCAGCTGGATGAAATAAGCCCGCCGCATTCGCAGCGCGTTGAGGTAGCCATCATAGCTGCCCAGATCGCAGTCTGTCAGCTCGGCCAACTTATTCAGATTCTGTACGAACCCCGGGTCCGCCCCATCCAAAACTCCGTCTGGGCGAAACGTCGGAACAACTCGCCCGCCCCAACCGCTTGTACGGATCTTCCGATGCTCCGCGAGGCTGTCGAGAGCCGAATCTGTGGTGGCCAGAACCTCGATCCCAAACCTGTCGAACAAAGCCCTCGGGCGAAAATCGGGTTGCGTCAGCTTGTCTGAGATCGTGTCATAGATCAGATCTGCCGTGCGCGAAGACAACTCCTCAGACACGCCCAGCGTTTCATGCAGCACGAAATTCATCCAGATCCGGGAAGGCGTTCCCAGAAACAGATGCCAGTGCTCGGCAAAGGTGCGGAAAACGGCGCGAGGATCCTTCTTTCGCCCCTCTTCCCCAACGCCAAGTTCGGACAAGGGAACGCCCTGAGAGTAGAGCATACGGAACACGTAATGGTCGGGAACCACCAGCAGCTCTGCCGGGTTGGGAAACGGCTCATCGGTTGCAAACCACCCCGGATCGCAGTGACCATGCGGAGACACGATCGGCAGGTCCTTGATGCCCAAGTACAGGTCTTCTGCCATGCCATTCAAATTACCAGTCAATTCTGCCTCCGATACTGCTGCCCGCAATTGTTAACACAGTTTTTAATGGTTGCATCTTTCCCGTTCGAACCCGCAGACTGACCGGGTGATCCGGGGGAATGAATGAATATTGCGCTGATTGGTTTGGGGATGGTTTCGGGCACGCATGTCGCTGCCATTCAAGCATCGGATCAAGGCCTCAGTCTTGCCGGCGTTCTTGGGCGCAACTCTGAAAAAGCAGCTGAGTTCGCGCAGCGAAACGGCACCCGCGCATTCGGCTCGATCGAGGAAATCGCAAACGACCCAAACGTCGACTTTGCGATCATCGCAACCCCGCCCGATCAGCGCGCAGAGTTGGTACGGATTCTTTCGACCGCGTCGAAACCGATCCTGATGGAAAAGCCCATTGAAAGAACGCTGGGCGCCGCGAAAGCCATTGTCGAGCAGTGCGAGGTGTCTGGCGTGCCGCTAGGCATCGTCTTTCAGCACCGCGCCCGCGCCGCCTCGCAGGCGCTGAAATCAGCCATTGAACAGGGTGAGCTGGGCGCGATCGCCACGGTGGAAATCCGTGTCCCTTGGTGGCGCGATCAGAGCTACTATGACGAGCCGGGTCGCGGCACTTATGCGCGCGACGGAGGCGGTGTCATGATCTCGCAGGCAATCCACACGCTTGACCTTGCGATGTGGCTGCTGGGGCCGATCTCGGACATTCAAGCCATGATGAGAAAAACTCCGTTACACGATCTCGAAGCTGAGGATTGGGCAGGTGCAGTCTTTGAAACGGATAGAGGCGCCGTGGGCACTTTGATGGCGACTACTGCCGAATTTCCCGGGGCCGCCGAATCTATCACGATCCAAGGCACGCGCGCCAAAGCGCATTTGGAGTCAGGTGTCCTGACCTTAACGACTTTCGATGGTTATAAATCCACGGTTGGCGAAACGTCCGCCACAGGCGGAGGGGCCGATCCCATGGCGTTCACCCATGCTTGGCATCAGGCGGTTATCGAGGATTTCGCCAAGGCCGTTGTCGGTGGAACGCAGCCCATGGCCACCGGACCCAGTGCCCTTTTGACCCACGCCGTCATAGACGCGATGCAGATCGCCAATCGAACCGGCCAGAAAACACGAGTCATCTCATGAGCCTGACCTGCGTCGCCCTTGGCCTGGACCACCGCCATATCTATGGCATGACGGAAAACATGCATAAAATCGGCGTGGACTGCGTTGGCTACTGGACACAAGGCGATCCGGAAACGCTGCCGGGCTACGTCAAAAGGTTTCCCGGTATTCCGCGGCTGGCCCGACTGGAAGACGCCCTAACTAGTGGGGCGGATCTGGCGCTGATTTCGGCAATACCGGCAGATAGGGCCGCGTTGACGATCCGCGCCATGCAAAACGGCATGGATGTCATGAGCGACAAGCCGGGCTGCACGACGTTCGAGCAACTCGACCAGATCAAGCGAGCGGTCGCCGACACCGGTCGAATCTGGTCGGTGAATTTTTCCGAACGATTTGAAACACCCGTCAGCACGCGGGCGACCGAGTTGGTCGAGGCCGGTGCCATCGGGCGCGTGATCCAAACGATCGGACTTGGCCCGCACCGCTTGAACCCGGCAACGCGGCCGGAATGGTTTTTTCAGCGTGACCGCTATGGAGGTATTCTGACCGACATCGCCTCGCATCAAATCGATCAGTTCTTGCACTACACAGGTTCGGAAACCGCAGAAATTACAAACGCCTATGTGGCGAACTACGCAAACCCCAAAGATCCCGGGTTGCAGGATTTCGGAGAGCTCAATCTGCGCAGCGAGAATGGTACCGGGTACATCCGGGTTGACTGGTTCACGCCGGATGCCTTGCCAAACTGGGGGGATGGTCGTCTGACGATCCTCGGAACCGAAGGATATATCGAGTTGCGGAAATACGTCGATGTGGGTGGGGCCTCAGGGACAGACCATCTGATCCTCGTCAATGGTGAAACCTGCCAAAAGATCGACGCAGCCGACGCCGGCCTTCCCTACTTCGCGCGCCTGGCCGATGACATCCGCAACCGGACCGAAACCGCGATGACACAGACCCACTGCTTTACGGTCATGGAACTGGCACTGCACGCGCAGGAAATGGCGGAACGCAGATGATCAACGTTGCGATCCTTGGCGCAGGTATCGGTGCGCAACATCTGGACGCTCTGGAACGGCTTGACCGCACCTTCCGCGTAACCGCCGTGGTCGACCAGAATACGGACCGGATCGAACAGATACGGCAGAACTCGGATTTTCGAGCACTGACCAACATTCAGGACGCTCTGGATGATCCGGCGATTGATGTCATCGACGTCTGCCTGCCGCCCCATCTGCATGTACCAATCACGCTTGCGGCACTGGCCGCAGGAAAACACGTTGTCTGCGAAAAGCCTCTTGCGACCTCGATGCAAGATGTGGATCGGATCACGGCAGCCACACGCAACGCAGGCAAGCAGGTGTTTCCGGTGTTTCAATACCGGTGGGGCCCGTCACTTGCCCAATTGCGCCACTTGCAACGCGCAGGCCTGACCGGAGCGGTCCAAACTGCCGCGCTTGAGACCCATTGGTCCCGAGGGGCAGACTATTACGCGGTGCCGTGGCGGGGAACATGGGCTGGTGAACGCGGCGGCGCAGTGCTGGGCCATGCCATCCACAACCATGATCTGCTGACTCATATCGCGGGTGATATCGCCTGGGTGTCTGCAATGGCCACAACGCGGGTAAACCCGATCGAGACCGAAGACTGCGCCGCGATCTGCTTTGGCATGACTTCCGGAGCTTTGTGTACAAGCAATATCACCCTGGGCGCTGCCACGGACGAAACCCGCCTGCGGCTCGTCTTTGAAAAGGTGACCGCCACCTCTGGCACCGAACCCTATGCCCCGGGTCAAACGCCCTGGACATTCGTCGCGCGTGACCCTGTGAATCAAGCCGCTATCGACGAGGCCCTTGCAGCCGCCGCTGACGAACAAACAGGTTTCGAAGGGTTCTTTACTGAAGTCGGCAGGGCGCTGCGGTCCGAGGCAAATTCGGCCGTTACACTGCAGGACGGTGCTGCGTCCATCGGCCTTGTGACCGCGATTTATCACGCGGCGCGCACCGGGCAGCGCGTTGCTCTCCCCATCAGGCCCGATCACCCGCTGTATGAAGGATGGCTGCCATGAAACAATGCTGGCGTTGGTTCGGACCCGATGATCCGATCGCCTTGGCCGCTCTCCATCAAGTCGGGGTTCAGGGCATCGTCACCGCGCTGCATCACATCCCGCCGGGACAGCCCTGGGACGAACCAAGCATCGCCGATCGGCAGGCAGTTCTGGCTACTGCCGGGTACAGTTGGGACGTTGTCGAAAGCCTGCCCGTCTCCGAGGCGATCAAAACACAGTCCGCAGACATGGCTGAACATCTGCAGGCGTATAAGTCCAGCCTCAGGGCCCTGTCCGCCCGTGGCATCAAAGTCGTTTGCTACAACTTCATGCCAATCCTGGATTGGACACGCACCGCCCTTCGCGCACCGCAGCCGCACGGCGGAGCGGCCATGCTGTTCGACCTGACCGATTTTGCTGTTTTCGACATACATATTCTCAAGCGGCCGGGCGCGTCCGAAGACTATTCCAGCGACGTCCAGCAAACGGCCAAGGATCGCTTCTTGCGCATGTCGGATAAATCCATGGCCCAGTTGCAGCATAATGTCACTGCGGGGTTGCCCGGCGCCAACGATCAGTGGAGCGTACGGGACGTGCGCGCTTTGTTGCAGACCTATGCACATATCGACCGTGACCGGCTTCGCGCAAACCTGATCGACTTCCTGTCAGAAGTCGCCCCAGTCGCCCAAGAACTGGAACTACGATTGTGCTGTCATCCGGATGATCCGCCGTTCTCGTTGCTTGGTCTGCCGCGGATCATGTCCAGTACCGATGACTACGGCGCCGTTCTGGATGCGGTTGATTTGTTGGCGAACGGCGCAACGTTGTGTACCGGATCGCTGGGAGTGTCCCCCGAATTTGATGGGCCGGACTTCGTGCGCAGGCATGGCGACCGAATTCACTTTGTCCATCTGCGGAATACCCAACGCATCGCCGGGTCAGACAGCCAGAAGCCGGACTTCTTTGAGGCCTCGCATCTGGAGGGCGACACCGACATGGTCGGCACCATTCGCGAACTGATGAACGAACAGCGCCGCCGCAAATCCCAAGGGCGTTGCGACTGGCAAATTCCGATGCGGCCCGACCACGGACAAGAACTGCTGAGCGATCTGGGTGGACACAGTACTCCCGGCTATCCGTTGATCGGGCGTATGCGCGGGCTTGCGGAACTGCGCGGCATCATGGCGGCGTTCTCGTAACGCGTCGGATCAGGCGGTTTCTTTTCGCCCGCAACACTTCTATGCTTGCCTGAGCGCCGCATTCTTCGTTTAATTACTGTACGTAAACGGGCAGCGGGGTGTCTTCCGGACTCGCCCGACGTCTGTTCAAGACGCGTGAAACTCCCGCGAAAACCGATGCGATTAGGCATCATTTTTCGAAACGCCTGCCATACGGCAACGGCGAAATATCGGGAGGAGCCCAAATGAATACTGCAGGCGTAATAGGTCTTGGGGACATGGGCAGCGGCCTTGCCAAGAACCTGATCAAGAATGGCTTCGAAACATCCGGTTTCGACCTGAGCGAGACGCGCATGACGGCTTTTGCTGACATGGGCGGCCGGCCCAAGGACAGCGTGGGACAGGTCGGCCGTCACGCCTCCAGTGTGTTTGTCATGGTGATGAACGGAGATCAGGCCCGCGATGTCATTCTGGGTGAAAACGGGCTGGTTGCGAACATGGCCAAAGGCGGAACGGTCATCCTGTCGGCGACCATTACCCCGGCCGAAGCCCGCGCCATCGGGCACGATATGGAAGGCTCGGGCATTAACTTAATCGACACGCCGGTCTCAGGTGGGTTTCCCGGCGCGCAGAACGGCACATTGACGATGATGGCTGCCGGTGCTGCGGATGTGCTGGACCGAAATGCAGAAGTCATGAAGGCAGTGTCGGCAACAATTCATCGGGTCGGCGAAAACGCTGGCGACGGGCAAACCGTGAAAGCCTGCCTGCAATCCCTGATCGGATCGATCTTTTCCGCCACATTCGAGGCTGCGGCCCTGGCGGCCAAAGCCGGTGTCAGCGGTCAGGCATTACTTGATGTGTTCTCCTCATCCAGCGCGGGGTGCGGCGTCGTGAATTCCGCCCTTGAAAACATCATTGATCGCAAGTTCGAGGCCACCGGCAGCCATATCGCAACCATGCACAAGGACCTGACGATCTCGCTGGCACTGGCCGGTGCGTTGGGCGTTCCAATGCACACAGCATCATCCGCTATGCAGATCTTTCACGCAGGAAAAACCAAATACCCGAATGGTGACAACTGGGTGTGTACTCGCGTCATCGAAGAAATCGTTGACGCAGAATTGCATCGCTGAGGGGACCGGACATGAAATTAGGTGTAATTTGCGACGGCATTTCCCGCGATCTGCGGCATGCCGTGGACGTGATGGACGAGTTCGGCCTGGACTATGCAGAGCTTCAATTCGTTGGCGATGCGGAGGTCGGGGATCATTCCCCGCAGGAAGTTGCCGAGATCAACGCGCTCTTGCGCGACCGAGGCAAGCCTGTGTCATGTCTGTCGCGCCATATCTTTGCGGGGATGACAGCTGCCAACAGGCCCGGCGACGACCTGCACACTCGGCACATGGACGCCTTGAAACGCGTAATCGACATGGCGCATGTTGTTGGGTCTCCGCTGGTTCGGATCATGACGCAACGAAAAGAGCAGATACTGTGGGGAAAAAACGGCGCCGAGAAGTGGAACGTGGCGCATGGGGTATGGGACACGATGCCGCCGCTGATCGCGCCGGCCGTTGAACTGGCAAGAGCTGAGGGCGTGACGCTTGTCGTGGAAACCGGAAACGGCACCTTGGTCAACTCCAACTATACAGCCCGCAAGCTGATTGACGATTTGGACGCAATAGACACTTTGAAAGTGCTGTGGGACCCCGGAAACAACTGCTGGTGCCATGAACTGGCATATCCGGACGGTTATGAAGAACTGCGCGGCGGATATCTGGGTCACATTCATATCAAGGACGTAAAGGTCGACACGCCGCGGGCAACACTGGAAGTGCGCCGCATGGGGGAAGGTCAACTTGCGCCATTGTTCCAACCCATCGCGGACGCGCTCAGATCCGACGGCTATGATGGCGTCATTTCTTTCGAAAGCGTTTATCACCCCGGCAACGGGAACTTCGAAGATGGTTTTCGTCTGTGTGTGGACCAGTTTAAAAGCCTGTTTGCATGAACATGCAGTCAATATGCTTTCAAAATCAAAAGTTTGATCCCCATAACTGAATGCCAAGTGGGATGTAGAAAGCTGGGCGCGTTCGCGTGAAATCAAGGAAAGGGCCTGCTGGATGAAGCAAGAGTTTTTCGAACTGTCGATTGAAACGCCGGGCAAATCCCTCATCGACATCAGCGGGATCGTTCAGCGTGCGGTGTCCGAACACGAATTTGTCTCGGGCCTGCTGACCCTTTGGTGCGTCCACACCGGTGCCGCGCTGTTGGCGCAGGCCAATGCCGATCCCGAAGTGCTCAAGGATATCGAGACGTTCTTCGAGAAACTCGTACCCAAGTCACCAGGCAAGTATCACCACCGCCCGACCGAGGACGACAACGCTCCATCGCATCTACGGGCGCTGTTGACGCAAACTCAGGTATCGATCCCGGTCGAACAAGGGCAGCTTCCGCTGGGTCGCGTACAAAGCCTGTACCTGTTCGAACATCGGGAAGCACCCAAGGCACGCCGATTGAAGGTGCACTACATCGGGACGTGATGCCTTGGATCACATGGAGCGTTGGCAGTGCTAACGCCCCATCCAGCCCCCGTCGACTACAAGGATTTCACCGTTGACGAAGTCCGACGCAGCAGAGGCCAGAAAGACCACCGGTCCGGCAAAATCAACAGGCGTACCCCAACGGTCTTGGGGTGTTCGTTCCAGGATCGACTTCGACCGGACCGGATCATCCCGCAGGGCTTGCGTGTTGTCGGTCGCGATGTAGCCAGGCGCGATCGCATTCACGTTTACGCCCTGCCCGGCCCATTCGTTGGCCAAGGCTTTGGTCAGCTGTCCAATCCCGCCTTTCGAGGCCGCATAGCCCGGAACGGTGATGCCGCCCTGAAATGTCAGCAGCGATGCAGTGAAGATGATCTTCCCCGAGCCGCGCGCCAGCATGTCCTTGCCGATCTCGCGTGACAGAACGAACTGTGAGGACAGGTTCACCTCAATCACTTCGTCCCACCATTCGTCCGGGTGTTCGGCGGCGGGTTTCCGTTTGATCGTGCCGGCATTGTTGACAAGTATATCAGGGGTTTGTCCGTCGGTCCTCAACTGATCAATGAACCCATGCAGCGCGGCGCGATCCGAGAAGTCGCATTGGTAGGCCCGGAAATTGCGTCCCATCACCGTCACGGCTTTTTCGACATCCGAGCCAGACAGCTCGAGCGAGGCGGACACTCCGATGATATTGGCACCGGCCGATGCCAATGCTTCGGCCATACCGCGCCCGATACCGCGTTTGCACCCGGTCACAAGGGCCGTCTTTCCCGTCAGGTCGAAACTTTTCAAAACACTCATGAACGCGGTCCTACTTCGATCAGGCTTTTCATTGCGGTTGGGCTGCGATCCAGTGCTTCGAACGCGGCCTGGATTTCTGCCAGAGGGCTGACGTCCGTGATCACAACATCCGCATCCACTCCGCCCGAGGCGACAACTGCAATGGCTTTCTCGTAATCCTCTGGCTCATAGACCCGAGCACCGATCAGTTGCAGCTCTCGCCAGAAGAACTGGAACAGGTCTATCTGAGGTTTTTGAGCATGAATCGCGACCATTACGATCCGGGCCCGAGTCGCGGCAACGGCGGTCATTGCATCGACACCGGGCTGCGTTCCTGACACCTCGAAAACCACATCTGCCCCTTTGTCGCCCGTGCGCGCATTGATTGTGGACACCAGGTCGGTTTCGGTTGGGTTGATCGTGTCAAAGCCAAGTTTTTCAGCTATCGCAAGACGGTTCGGATTCACTTCGGAAATTACGACATTTCCACCCGCGTCCCGCGCAACCATGGCAACCAGGATGCCAATCGGGCCGCCGCCGATAACGACAACGTCCTCTCCAGGTTGCAGGTCAGACAGCCGCACATCGTGGCAGGCAACGGCAACCGGCTCGATCAGCGCCGCGTGATCCATGCGCAAGTCATCCGGCAGAACGTGCAACGTGTGGGCCGGAACAGTCCAGATCTCTTGCATCGCGCCATCGGTGTCGAGGCCGAGAAACTTGAGATTCTGACAGATATGCTGATGCCCCCGCTTGCAAGCTGGGCATTCTCCGCAGTGATCAAGCGGTCGGACAACGACCTTCTGGCCGGGTTCGACCGTATCGACGCCCTCGCCCACCGCTTCGACGACACCTGACATCTCATGCCCAATCACCCGGTTCAGGCCGACGCGGGCATCCATGTTGCCGTGGTAGACGTGCATATCCGTCCCGCAAATCCCACAATAGGCAACACGAATGGCAGCCTCGCCGGGACCCGGCTCTGTCGCTTGGGCTTGCTCTACTGCAAAGCTCTTTTCACCCCTGTAGTATGCGGCAGTGATCGTCTGGGTCGTCATCTACGCATCTCCTTGTGTTCCGCATTCAATTTGTCCCAGTCGAATTCCACTCCGGTTCCCGGGGCATCCGGGGCCACGGCCAGACAGTCTTCGACAACTAGTGGACGGGTCGTGTACTGGTCTATCGGGAATGAGTGTACTTCTAGCCAGCCTGCGTTGGATTGCGCAGAAACAAGGCTGACGTGCAGCTCCTGCATCCCATGACTACAAACCGGAATGCCGTGTTGTGCGCTTAGCGCGGCCACGCGCAGCCAGCCGGTGATTCCACCGCAGTTTGAGGCATCGGGCTGGATAAAACTCAGTTTCGCGTCATCAAAGGCGTATTCAAATTCGTGTATGGTGTGCAGGTTTTCACCCATGGCAAGGGGAACGCCCGTCGCTTCGACAATTCGGCCATAACCTTTGTAGTCGTCTGGAATTGTCGGTTCCTCGAACCACAGGATATCGCAGTCGGCGAACCCTCTGGCAGCGACGATGGCCTGTTCGACACTCATAGAGTAATTCGCATCGACCATGAAGAACCGGTCCGGCCCCAGCATCTCGCGCACCGCCCGGGCACGTGCAAGATCGTCGGCCAGGTCTGGTTGACCGACCTTGATCTTGACTGCGTTGAACCCACGCGCAAGGTACCCTTCGGTCTGACGCAGCAGTTTCTCCAACGAGAAATTCAGGTCGATCCCGCCGGCATAGGCCTTGCACCTTTTCGACGCTCCACCGGCCATCTGCCACAATGGCGCGTTCTGCGTTCTGCCGCGAATATCCCACAGTGCAACATCCAAGGCCGAGATGGCAAACGAGGCGATCCCGCCCCGTGCGACGTAGTGCACGTGCCACTGCATGGCATCGTACAGGCTTTCGATCTGTTCGGCGTCTTGTCCAACAAGGAACGGTGCCAGGTCATGCTTGATCATCGCCAGAATGGCGTGACCACCCTTGCCCCCGGTATAGGTATACCCGACCCCCTCGACCCCATCCGAGGTTTGAATGGTGACCGTGATCAATTGAAAAAACGTGTGATCCCCATGTTTGGCATCGACCAGGACCTCTGCGAGCGGAACGTTGAACAGCCGCGCTGATACACTTTCTATGCGATTCATTAACCCAAGACCTTCTGCTGCCTGGCAATAACCCGAGACTGTAAAAGGATGACCGCAAATAGAAAGCCTCCACGTATGACCATTTGCCAATAGGCACTGAAACTGATGGTGCCCTGACCGTTTTCAAAGTTTAGAACGTTGAAAACCAGCCCCAGCAACAGCGCGCCGGCGACCGTCGCAGGGATCGATCCCATCCCACCCGTCAACAAAGTGCCGCCTACAACCACGGAAGCGATGGCTGACAATTCCCATCCGATGCCTTCAAGGGGTTGCCCAGCTCCAAAACCCGAGGCCAGAAAGACTCCGGCCAGCCCCGCACAGCCACCCGACAGCAGGTAGACAAAAGCCTTGGCGCGATTGACCTTCAGGCCCATGAGGTTCGAGGCATCCTCGCTGCCACCGATCGCCAAGACGGTCCGCCCGATGGTGGTTCTTTCCAGCACCAGCCAAAGTGCCAGAGTCAGTCCGGCCACGATGACGATTGCCCATGGAAACAGGCCAAACGCCTGCCCCATGCCAAGCTTGGTGAAGTTCGACCCCCAATCGACCGAAATTGTCTGGGCGCCCGAAATCACCAATGCGCCGCCTTTTGCGGCCAGCATGGTGGCCAGCGTGGCGATGAAGGGCGGGATCCGAAGGATGATTATGCAAAAGGCGTTGATCGCCCCGAAACCAACCCCGGCAAGAACGGCCCCCGGCAACGCAACCTGAATCCCATACGGGCTGAGATAGGCCGCAACAACCGAAGTAAAGGCCGCCACTGATCCGACCGACAGATCAATCCCGCCGGTCATGATCACAAAACACATGCCCAGCGCAATCGCGATGAACATCGCGTTGTAATTCAGGAAAGACGAGAAATTGTAGGCGCTGCCAAAGTTGTCATAGCGCATCAGCCCGAACAGAATCAAAGCCAGCAGTGCGATCCAAACCGTCACCGAGGCCGAATTACGTCGAAGGTATTTTCGCAGGTCAAAAGCCGTATCATCCAACATCGATTAAGCCCTCCGAAACTGCTGGACCCAGACGGCCAGGATAATGATGACGGCCTTGGCGATCAGTGCAACTTCGTCCTCTACCCCGTTGGCCAACAATGTATATTTGACCAACTGGATGATGACGGCACCCAGTATGGCACCAAAGATCGGCGCTCGCCCGCCTTGCAAAAGAGCCCCGCCAACAACCGCGGCCGCGATGGCATCAAGCTCCATCAGATTGCCGTTGCGCGCGGCGTCCGAGGCTGAGTTGATTGCAACCACAATCAAACCGGCTAGGCCCGCAAGCACCGCGCAGATGACATAGGCCCCGATCTTGACCCGTCGGACGGGACCACCCGACAGATAGGCCGCGCGTTCATTGCCCCCAATGGCCAGCAAGTAACGGCCCCATGTGGTTCTGGTGATCACCCAAAACAGCGCACAGGCAATGGCCAGCGCCAGCCAGCCCTGGAACGGCAATCCAAGCACTTTACCAGTTCCAAGATAACTGAATGAAGGGTTTGAAAACGTCTGCAGGTTCCCGTTCGTCAAGACTTGGGCAATACCGCGACCAGAGATGAAGAGAATGAGCGTCGCAACGATGGGCTGCACGTTCAACACGGCAACCATCACGCCGTTGAATACCCCGCATAGCCCCGCAATGAACAGCGGCAGGACAATGGCCAAAGTGACGCCTAGCATCGGATTGGCAGAGCCCAGATCCGACAGAAAGATCAAAGGAGCAAGCGCCCCCGCCAGCGCCATGACCGCCCCAACCGACAGATCGATCCCACCCGTGGCGATTACCAGCGTCATCCCCATGGCCACGATGGCGATCGTAGCGACCTGGCTGATATTTACGAACAGGGTTTGCAGTTGCAGGAAATTAGGTGTGAAAAACGCGTTGAACACCAGCAGGGCGACTAACGCGGCGATGCCGCCGTGAAAGCGGAAGGGCATTGATGCGACCCGTTGCGGCAACTTCATTGCGCGGTCCATGAACCAGTTCCTTCTTCATGATGCGCAAGCGCGCGCACCAGTATGTTCTCGGTGACCCCGGGGTTGGTCAGTTCCTTGACCGAGCGTCCCTCGTGCATGACCACGATGCGATCGGCGCCTTCCACCAGTTCTTCGAATTCCGAACTGATGAGAACGACGCCAAACCCCTTCTCGACATAAGACCGAATGAACGATTGGATCTCTCGCTTGGCGCCAACATCCACGCCTCGGGTCGGCTCGTCGAGTATCAGGATGTCGGGCTGCGTCGCCAGCCAACGGGCAAGCAGCACCTTCTGCTGGTTGCCGCCGGACAATTCGCGAATGGGTTGGTCCATATGCGCCGCCTTGATGCCCAGATCGTCGATAAAGGCCTGAACAATCTCGCGCTCGCGGGCAAAGTCGATTTGACCACGACTAGCCAGTTTCGGCAGCAGGGCCAGCGTCATGTTCTCGCGCACGGACATGTCTGGAATGATCCCTTCGGCCTTGCGATCTTCGGTCAGAAAGCCGACGCCGTTTGCGATCGCGTCACCCGGTCCGGACGGTTGCCCGACCACGCCATGCAACTCGATTGCGCCGCTGCGTTTCCCGTCCACTCCGAACAAAGCGCGCGCCGCCTCGGTCCGGCCTGAGCCCAGCAATCCGCCCAGCCCAACGATTTCCCCGCGGTGGAGAGTGAGGTCGAAATGCGTCAGCCGCGGGCCTGTTGAAACAGAGTCCGCCCGCAAAACGATATCGCCTTTCTTGGCCTTGGCACCTGCGAAGTCCGTCAAACCGTCTGCCGCGATCTCATCCTTGTTGCGGCCCAGCATGTCCGCGATCATTTCCAGTTTGGTCGTATCCTGGACGTTACGCGTGCTGACGGTACGCCCATCTCGCATCGTTGTGACTCGATCGCATATTTGGAACAGCTCATCGAGGAAATGCGAAACATAAAGAACAGACACGCCCTGTTTCTTCAACTCGCGCACAACACCGAACAGCACCTCGACTTCGCTGGCATCCAGCGACGACGTGGGTTCGTCCATGATGACAAGTTTCGCATCCAGCGAAACAGCCCGCGCAATCGCAACCAACTGCTGGATCGCTGTCGAGAAATTTCCTAGCGGCTCGGTCACGTCGATATCTATGCCAAAGCGCGTAAGAACCTCGCGTGCGCGCCTGTTGCCCTCGCGCCAGTCGACCAGAAAGCCGAGACGTTTGGGCTCGTACCCCATGATGATGTTTTCAGTCACTGACCGCAGCGGCACCAGGTTGAGCTCTTGATAGATGGTGGCAATTCCGGATTCCTGCGCTTCGCGCGGAGTGGAAATGCGGCTTGGCACACCCGCCAGATGAACGTCGCCGGCATCCCGATCGTAAACTCCGGTCAGAACCTTGATCATCGTCGATTTGCCCGCACCGTTCTGGCCGATCAGCGCATGAACCTCGCCGGGCGCGATTTCCAGGTTGGCCTGGCTAAGTGCCGGCACGCCGGCAAAGGACTTTTCAATTCCCGACATCGAGACGAGCGCATTCATGAGATGTCTTCCTCCGATTGCTTGCAGGTGGCGCCGACCACAGGCCAGCACCACCCACCAGGGAGAATCAATAGGCTTCGTGGATGTGATCGGCCGCATTGTCCTTGGTAAAGATGCGATCTTCGACTTTCACCCATTCCGGGATCGCCTCGCCAGCCGCGTATTTATTCATGACTTCACAAGCCAGAGGGCCGAAGAAGGGTGAGCTTTCCACCGTCACCCCCATCTTGCCATCGATAATAGCCTGAAGTGCATCGCGTGTCCCGTCGATCGAAACGATGGTCACGTCCTCGCCAGGCTTGCGGCCGGCCAGTTCCAGAGCCTGGATCGCACCGATTGCCATCTCGTCATTGTGGGCGTAGACCACGTTCACGTCGGGGTGCGCCTGCAGCAGGGTTTCCATCACCTGACGACCCAGGTCGCGCGCAAAGTCACCGGTCTGAGAAGCCACGATCTCAAAGCGGTCATCCGTTGCAATCGCGTCGTCGAAACCTTTTTTGCGGTCATTTGCAGGTGAAGAACCAGTCGTGCCTTCCAACTGGACGATGACGCCATTGTCGCCGTCGAAATTCTCCATCAGCCACTGTGCGGCACGGTTGCCCTGATCAATGAAATCCGACCCAAGGAACGCCACAAAATGCTCGCCCGGCTTGGCAACGGCCGGATCAACCGAGCGGTCCACCAAAAAGGTCGGGATTCCCGCGGCACGGGCCTTCATAACGGCTGGGATCAACGGCTTTTCTTCCCGCGGGGGCAAGAACAGAACGTCGATGCCTTGGGCGATCATGCTGTCCACATCCGCAACCTGCTTTGCTGCAGATCCGGCTGCATCCGTCGCGATAAGGTCCCAGCCGCAGGCCTCGGCCGTGTCATGGAACGATTTTGTCTCGGCAATGCGCCACGGATTGTTCGACTCCATCTGCGCAAAGCCGACCTTGTAGCGATCCTTCTGCTCAAGCGGTGGCAGATCCTGCGCTATCGCAGTCGTGCCCAACAGCGCACCCGCGACAACCGTCGAGATCAAAAGAGTTCTGCGTTTCATGGTTATTCCTCCTCCATTGGTGCGGTCGCCTCCGTTTTGACCGCGAGTTTTAGGTCATGCCCAATTCATGTAAGTCGTCTGTTTCCTCAGATAGCCATCAAAGCCATACGCGCCGTCTTCGCCCCCAACCCCGGACAAACCCCAACCGGTGTGAAATCCCTGTACGGCCTCACCATTGGAGCGGTTCAGGTACAATTCGCCGAACTTCAAACGGCTCGGGGCCTCCATCAATCGCCGGTGCGATGCCGTAAAGAGATAGGCGGACAGCCCGAATGACGTGTCATTCGCAAAACTTATCGCCTGATCAAAATCATCGACTCGCATGGCTGTCGCCACGGGTCCAAAGACCTCCTCCTGCATCGCGGCATTGCCGTTGTCGGAGACCTCGAGAACCGTTGGGGACATCCAGTGCCCTTCGCGGTGCGCGCCGTCCGTCAAAGGCCCGCCTTCCAGATGGACCGTGGCACCTTCGGCGATGCTGCGCTGGATGATTTCGACGACCTTGGTCACTTCGACCTTGCTGACTTTGGGCCCCAGGTCGCAGTCCTCCATCGGATCTCCGATCGACAATGCGCGGGCTGCTGTCACGAATTTTTCCAAGAACTGATCCGCAATACCGCGATGCAGATACATACGCTCGTTGCAGGTGCAAATCTGGCCGCAATTGGCAAACCGGGCGGCAATGGCGGCCGAAACAGCAGCGTCAATATCCGCATCCTCCATCACGATGAACGGAGCCTTGCCGCCAAGCTCGAGCCGGACAACCTTGATCCGGTCGGCCGCGGCGCGAAAAATCTCTTTACCGGCTCGTGTGCTGCCGGTCATTGTGATCAGTGAGGTATCGGGGTGTTCGACCAACCGCTGCCCAACCACCGGCCCTCTCCCCGTCAGAACATTCAGAACACCGGGCGGAAACCCGACCTTGTCCGCAAGCTCGGCAACCGCAAGACCGGAAAGCGGCGTGATTTCATGTCCCAACAAAACAACGGTGTTGCCCGCGACCAGCGCTGGCCCGATTTTCCTGGCCGCCAATGCCAAGGGATAGTTCCAGGCCGTCAGCGCAACGACAACCCCATAGGGATGGCGCCGAATCTGGATTTCTTCGGACCTGTTGTCCGAGGCCACTATGTCACCCGAAATCCGCCGGGCCTCTTCAGCTGCATGGCAAAGAAAGGTAGCGGCGGCATCCACTTCACCTCGGGCCTGCGAGATCGGCTTGCCCTGCTCGGCTGTGATCAAAGCAGCCAGACGCGCGGCGTCGACCCGGATGGCCGCGGCGAGCTTTCGGACCATTTGCGCCCGCTCGATCGCCGGGCGCGCAGACCACGCGCCAAAAGCCCTGCGGGCCGCCTCGACCGCCGCATCGGCATGCATGGCACCACCATCTGGAACCTGTGCTACGATCTCTTCATTTGCAGGGTTTTCGACATCGACCGCGTCCGCGTCAAAGTCGGCAAAGCGGCCATCGATGAACATCGAATGGCGAACGACTTGACCCAACTCCCCCACTACAGACCGCAATTTCGCCTCCCGCACTTGCTCGGCCAGACCACAATGGCGACCGCACCGCCGATCAAAACACTAATAATATTATTTCGTCAACACTAATATTAATTATCACTTACTAATATTAGTTGCGCACCCTCCGCATAGTCGATAAAAAGGATGCGAACAAAAAGGTTGAGCGATGAACGATCAAGCGAACAAAGCCGGGCAGCACAGGGGTGTAGGACGAGTCGCGGGCCGGCAGCGCGTGACGATGCACGACATTGCGCGCGTCGCCGGGTGTTCGCAGACGACAGTATCGCTGGTTCTCAACAAGAATGATTCCGTCAAGATCTCCGAGGATACCAAGCAACGGGTCCTGGATGCCGCCAACACGCTTGGATACGCCATGCCCTCTCAACTCAGGAAACCCCAGGACAGCGCGCGCCGGCCCGCGGCGCTGGACGGAACCATAGCTTTCGTCGTGGATGATCTGGCGTCGAGCCCCGAGATGGTGAACGCGTTCAACGGGGTGAAACAGGCCGTTCGGGACACCGGAAACCTTGTGTTGCTGGCCGAAACACAAAACGACCCCGAGGTCGAGCCCAGAACGCTGAGGTATTTCCTCGACCAACAGGTTGCAGGCATCATCTACGCGACCGTTTTTACGCGGCGGGTGGTCGTGCCGGAGATCCTCAGGCAGACGGCCACTCCGGTTCTGCTGTTGAACTGCTTTTGCGACGACCTCTCTTTTCCTGCGGTGATCCCCGGCGAAGTCGCTGCCGGACATACGGCGACCAACGCCCTGATCAAGGCCGGGCACAAACGAATTGCCACCATCACCGGCGAGCCGTTCATGGAATGCGCCGCCGGGCGAACGACCGGGTACAGAAACGCCCTTGCTTCCGCCGACATCCCATTTGACGAGGATTTGGTCATCGAGGGCAACTGGCTGCCCAGCGCAGGCTATGCTGCCACGCGCGAATTGATGGACCTGCCCTCTCCGCCAACCGCCATTTTCTGTCAGAATGACCGCATGGCAATCGGCTGCTATGAGGCGCTCAAGGAACTTGGCCTGTCCATCCCCGAGGACATTTCAGTCATCGGATTCGACGATGACGAAACCGCGCGACACCTGTCGCCACCCCTGACCTCGATGATCCTTCCAACTAGGGCGATGGGACGCTGGGTCATCGAACAGTTGTTCCACGGTCCGACGGATGGTCAGCGACACCCTCTCGTGAAGCTTGAATGCGAACTGGTCGAGCGCGACTCGATCAGCGAACCCAAACGCCGGGCCTGAAGGCGAACTCGTGACGGAAACCTTCGATCATATCGTCATCGGCGGCGGCTCTGCCGGCGCAGCCGCTGCAGCGCGACTGGTCAACCAGGGCAAGTGCAGGGTTCTGGTGCTGGAGGCCGGGCATTCGCACCGCCATCCGTTGCTGGACATGCCGCCGGGTATCTTCAAGATGATCAACGGGTCCAAGTTCATGACCTACCACCAGACCGAACCGCAGGACCACCTGGACGGTCGCGTGCATGACATTCCGCAGGCCAACGTGCTGGGTGGCGGGTCGTCTGTGAATGCCCAGGTCTATATGCGTGGCCGCCCTTCTGATTATGACGCGTGGGAAAACCTGCTCCGACAGACCAACGACAGAGTCGGCTGGGGATGGGATGATGTGCTGCCCTACTTCCGTAGAATGGAAGACAATAACAGGCTTCACAATGACCTGCATGGCAGCAACGGTCCGGTGCAGGTCTCGGATCCGGGGCATATCGACGACATGTCACGTTGGTTCGTTCAGTCGGTGCAGGCCCTTGGCGAACCATTCAACACGGACTTCAACGGCGCAACGCAGCGCGGTGTCGGGTTCTATCAGTTCACCAATCGCGCCGGTAAGCGCAGTTCGTCGGCTTATGCTTTTCTCGCCCCACTCGAGACGAACCCGAACTTGACCATCCAGCTTGGCGCAACGGTCAGCAAAATCATCATCGAAAACGATAAGGCCGTCGGCGTGCAGTATCGAGACAAACGCGGAGCCCACACGGTCCGGTGCGATGGTGAAGTTGTCGTTGCGGCGGGCGCTCTGGTGACGCCGAAAATCCTAATGCTATCAGGCATCGGACCTGATGCACATCTTGCCGATCACGGTATTCCCGTGATCTGCCCATTGCCTGGGGTTGGCCAGAACCTGATTGACCACCCTGAAGTTCCAATTACCGCCTTTGCCAACGGTCCCTACGGATACTTCAAACAAGGTGAGGGCTGGCGGATGCTTCGCAACGGCATCCAGTTCAAACTGTTCGGCAGCGGCCCGGTGACTTCGGCCGGGGTCGAAGCTGGCGCCTTCGTCAATCCGTCGATTCCTGATGGAGAACCGACCATTCAAGCCTTTTGCGTGCCCATCGTCTATCTGGATCGCGACGCACTGGACGAGGTGCAGGATGACTTTGGCCTGACCGTTACGACCGTCGTGGTCAAACCGAAATCACGCGGAGAGGTCCGGCTTCGCTCGGCCGATCCTCACGCCATGCCGGTGGTCTCGCCCAACCTTCTGAAGCATGAAGACGACATGCAGGAGATGATCCGGGGGCAGCGGTTCTTTCGCCGGGCATTCACGTCGGGCCCGCTTGCTCAAAGGGTTCGCGAAATCGTCATTCCTACAGCGGACGACGACCAGACGCTACGAGCACATTGCAAGCGATTCGTGAAAACCAACTATCACCCGGCGGGCACTGCCAAAATGGGCCAAGACGGCGACGGAATGGCCGTGCTGGACGCCAGAATGCGCGTGCGGGGGATCGAGAGCTTGCGGGTGTGCGACATGTCCGCCGTTCCGGACATCAACGCCGGCAACACAAACGCACCTGCCATGATGCTTGGCGAACGATGCGCCGACCTGATCCTTGGCATCGGATCAGCACGCGAGGGACGCAATTCTTAACCTAAGCTGCGGCGTCGTCCGTCATTGATCCGATTTCTGGCGCAAAAAATGGCGTCGCGCTGCCCGCCCGACCGAAAACGGATCTCCCTAGATGTTTTCCGACTAATTCGAACTTGCCTCAGTTTGCCGCGGAAACCGCGAACCTATCCGGAACAAAGTTGACGCCACTCGCTAAGGGCGGCGGCGCGGGTCAGCTTGAATGTATCTCTGCTGGTGAGATCGCTCCTTGTTAAAGTGGTTGTAGACGGAGGAATGGACGGAGGCGAATGTCTGTAAACTTCGCACCCGTATGAACCGCTGCATTACGCGTTCGCGTCGTCGAAACGGCAGGTGCGAATTCTCGACGCGGTTGTTGAGCCACCTGCCCGTCTGTTGTTTTTCAAGCGCGCCCAGTTCTCTGAGAGCGGCTCTGTATGAGGCAAAGCGATCCGTGACGATGGTTTCCGCTTTGCCGTGTCGCTTCATCAATTTCTCAAGGAATTTCAATGCTGCAGCATTGTTTTGGCGCTTGGTGACAACAGCTTCCAGTACCTCGCCTTCCTGATAAACGGCCCGCCAAATATAATGCCGCTTGCCATTTACCTTCACGAAAACCTCGTCAACGTGCCACTTCCATTTGGAGAACGCGCGCAGCAGCTGAACACGCTTCCGCCTTATATCAGCAGCAAACATCGGGCCAAACCTGTGCCACCAAAATCGAACAGTTTCGTGGCTCACGTCGATGCCTCGCTCGTGCACCAAATCATCGACATTCCGAAGCGAGAGCGGGAAAGGATGTACAGCATCACCGCAAAGCGGATGATCTCGAGACTGGTTTTGAAGCATTTAAATGGTGATCGTCTTTCCATCCACAAAGGCTATGATTGCCCCCTTGCCCGCCTCAAGCCAAGTTCTTCTGACAAAACCTACATTGCAGCGATTCAGACATCAGTCAGAGAGCCTTGCGCGCCAGACCTCAAATCGTTCAAGAACGTCTGGGTCGGTTGCAGGATAAAGTCCAATTACGGGGGTGTTTTTTCGCACCTCTTCCAGAACGAAGCGTTCGAACAGCTCCATTGGGCCTGCCTCGATCGCAATGTCATCGGCGAGGTGGCGTGGGATAATCATGACACCGTCGCTGTCACCCAGAACGATGTCGCCGGGATAGACCGCCACGCCGCCACACCCGATTGGCAAACCGATATCTACCGCATGATGTTTCGTAAGGTTGGTTGGGGCAGACGGTTTTGCAGCAAAGACTGGCATCTCAAGTGCTGCGGCACCGTCGGCGTCGCGAATTCCACCATCCGTGACAACGCCCGCTGCTCCGCGCATTTCCAGTCGCGTCAAAAGGATCGAACCTGCCGAGGCCGCCGATGCATCCTGCCGACAATCCATGACCAATACCGCGCGTTCAGGACATGTTTCCACGGCCACGCGCTGCGGGTGATCTGGCTCACGAAACGCCTCGATCGGGTCGGTGTCAGGCCGTGCAGGAATGTAGCGCAGTGTAAAAGCCGGGCCGACAAGGGAGGGCCTGCCCTTGCCCAATGGGGCAACGCCTTGAACATAGGCGTTTTGATAACCGCGTTTGTAAAGCAGCGTGGCCACAGTCGCTGTGCTGACCTTTGACAAGCGATCAAGCGTATTCGGATGCAGTTTGATCGTTTCGGCAGGCTGAGGGTTCGGCAAGGGCTGGATCCTTCTGCTAAGGCTGTTGGCAACTATCGAGCAGGCTTTGGTTGATGGGAACAAGTGCACCTTTGCCTTGCACGACATGCCCTGCCAGTTTGCAGGCCAGTGCTATGCTGTCAGGTAAGGGTGTATCCGTTGCCAGCCCCGCCAGAATGCCAGCGTTTAAACTGTCGCCTGCAGCAGTCGTATCCACAACCGAGGCCAGAGGCGGAACATGGACAGAGCCCTCTGCGCCGCGAGTACGATAAAGGACCGTTTCTGCGCCATTCTTGACAACGATCGTTTCTGCACCCGCCCTTGCATAGCGCTGCAAAGTGGCCGCGGGGTTCAAGTCGCTGAACCAAAGTGCCTCGTCCTCGTATGATGGCAAGGCGATATCGCTAACGGCGGCCGCCTGCATGATGTTCTCGGTCATCTCAGAGGGGCTGTCCCAAAGATGCGGGCGCAGATTGGGGTCGAAGGCAATCCGTTTTCCGGCACGCCGCGCTGACCGAGCAACGTCGAGCAAGGCAGCGCGCCCTTCAGGGTTCAAGATTGCCAGAGTGATGCCCGAGAAATAGATGAGATCAGATTGCGTCATGGCGTGGGCAAGTGCTTGCTTGTCTTGGGCCAATAGGCGTGCGGCCGACTGGCCGCGCCAATAGGTAAAACTGCGTTCCCCGTTGTTTAGCGTGATAAGATACATCCCCACTGAACGGTTTGGCACGATCCGCACCTGCTGGGTGTTGACCCCGCTTTCGCGCATGACACTCAGCATCCGTGATGAGATGGCGTCATCTCCGACGGCTGTAAAATAGGACAAGGGCGTTTCGGGTGTGAGTTGGGCCAGATACCAAGCTGTATTGAACGTGTCTCCGGCGAACCCCATTTGATACGTGCTTGGCGGGTCAGTTGGGGCCATTTCGGCCATACATTCACCTATCGCGAGAATTCGCATATTCCGGTTTCCAGTACTTCGAAGTTTGACAAACGGTAGCGTTCGACAATTAGGTAACCTGTTCTGCAGTGGTCACGAGAACAGCATCCCACCATTGATATCGACATTGGTCCCGGTCAGATAAGCCGAGTCCTCGCTTGCCAGAAACACCACGAGGTTCGCAACGTCCTGAGACTGGCCTTGCCGCTTGAGCGGCGCAGCAGCTTCTAGCCCCCGACGGCCTGCATCGGGAGTATGGATGTTATGGAAATCCGTGTCGATCATGCCTGGGCAGATTGCGTTGACACGGATATCAGGACCCAGTTCTTTTGCAAGACTACGGGTGAGCGTCATGACCCCGCCTTTTGACGTTGCATAAGCCGACGCACCCGGGCCACCACCGTCGCGACCCGCCTGACTGGCGATGTTTACAATGGCCCCGGATTTCATATGCAGCAGTGCCGCTTTGACCATAAGAAACGTGCTGGTCAGGTTGAGATCCATGACAGCCTGCCAATGCTCAAGCGACATCTCGGCGATTTTCTTGCGCGCGACCAAACCTCCGGCATTGTTCACCAGAATGTCCAGGCTTCCATAGGTATCGACCGTCTTGGCGATCAACGCATCGACCTCTTCGGGTTTGTTCAAGTCGCCTTGCATTGCAAACGCCTGTCCACCGATCTTTTTGATCTCGGCTACGGTTTCCTCGGCGCCGGCACTACTGGCGAAGTAATTCACCGCGACATTCACCCCTTCGGAGGCGAGTTTGACAGCGCAGGCGCGCCCGATATCGCGGCCACCACCCGTGACAATTGCGGTCTTTCCCTGAAGTCTCATGGTTGCTCTTTCCCGTTCAATTGGTGCTGCTATGCGTGACTGATGGATCTGACGCTAAAGCTTGGCAAAATAGTCGAAGATTTCCGGCACGTTGCCGTCACCCATGCCTGCGTCCGCGGCTGCCTGAAGGTTGTTCGCGGTTCCTTCAGCGATCTCGGCACGAGTGCCCACGTCCTCGGCCAGCTTCAGGAAGTATCCAAGATCCTTGTTGGCGTTGTTAATCGAAAACCCCAAATCGCTGACACCATCCACCGCGTAGTTCTTACAAAACTGCATAAAGGGGGAATTGGACGGTCCAGCTGACATGATGTCAAAAAGCTGCTGTTTGTTAACCCCTGAGCGTTCAGCCACAGCAAAGGCTTGGCTCATGGTGCAAGCTGTCGTCATGCCCATATAATTATTGATGAGCTTGGTCACATGGCCCGCACCCAGTTCGCCGAGGTGAAAGACATTTTCCCCTAGTACATCCAGGACAGGTTTCACCTTCTCAAAGGTGGCTATATCGCCTGCTGCCATGATGTTCAGCAAACCATCCTTGGCGTGCGCGGGTGTGCGTCCCAGCGGCGCATCAATCATACCAGCACCTTTTGCGGCCAAGTCTGTGCCGATTTTGCGTGTGGACGCTGGGATCGAGGTGCCAAAGTCAATGACCACAGCACTATCTTTGATGCCTGCCAGGATGCCGTCATCGCCGTAGATCAGGCTTTCGACGACATCCGATGTTGTTACACAAAGCATCACGATATCGCTGTTTTCAGCAAGCTCTCGTGGCGTTGTAACCTCTACAGCACCGCGGTTGACTGTGGCTGCGACGGCTTCCTTGCTCCGACCCATAACAACCAGATCAAAACTGTTGTTTTGCAAGCACTTTGCCATGTTACCGCCCATAAGACCGAGGCCGATGAAACCGATGACGGGTTTTGTCATATCTGACTCCTTAAACTCTTTCCAAGTGGGCTTCGCAGAGTGCCGTGACCCCTGCCTGTGCAACTTCGAGATCCTGGGCTGGTGAGCCCGAGCTGACACCGATCCCGCCAACCACCTGTCCGTCGACCGTCACGGGAAGGCCACCTGCAACGGTCACCATTCGTCCGCCGAGCGTTGAGGATATTCCGTGTGCGGCCATGCCAGGCTGATTTGCTTCACCAAGAGCATCGGTTCCTTTTTGGATACCGGTTGCAGTGAAACTCTTGTCGATGGCCAAAATGATGCTGGTAATCTTGCCACCATCCATCCGCTCAAACGCGATGAGGTTGCCGCTTTCATCGGTGACGGCAATACACATCGGTACGCCGATTTCCTGCGCCTTGGCTCGCGCTCCTGCGATCAACTTGCCCGCGTCATCGATGTCCAGGCGTCTTATTGTCAGCATCGCCTCATTCTCCTTTGATTTAGGGACCAATGATCAAGTTCGGCAGTGTCAGCGATATTGCCGGTACAAAAGTGATCAGCATGAGCGCGGCCAAGATGGCGAGGTAGAAAGGCCAAATCGTTTTGACCGCTTTCTCCATCGGTAGTTTTCCAACAGCACAACCCACAAAGAGGCAGGTCCCGACGGGTGGTGTGCAAAGACCGAGACCGAGGTTCACCAAAAGGATCATGCCGAACTGTAGCGGGTCGATGCCCAGCATGTTCATCACCGGCAGGAAAATCGGTGTGCAGATCAGGATCAACGCGGCCATGTCCATGATCATCCCCAAGAGCAACAGCACAGCGTTGATCATCAACAAGATCAGGATCGGGTTTTCTGTGATACCCAACAGGAATTCGACTGTTTTTGTCGGCACCCGGTTGAACGTCAGCATATAGGCAAAAGCACCGGCACAAGCGATCAGGATCATCACCATCGAAGTTGTGCGTACCGAAGAGATAACGGCGATTTTAAAGTTTTCCCAAGACAGGCTGCGATAGACAACAAGCGTCACCACAAAGGCATACATTGCCCCAAATGCACCGGATTCAGTCACTGTAAAGACGCCTGACAAGACCCCTCCGACAATGATCACGGCCGTCAACAAGCCAGGGATCGAGCCCACAAAGGCGATGGCCAGTGCGGTCCAACCCGGAAACTGTTCGGCCTGATAGCCGCGCTTGACCGCCACGACATAGGCGGCAATGGCAAGGCAGCAACACATAAGGACACCGGGCACAACTCCGGCCAGGAACAGTTTTGAGATTGAAACTGCACCGCCTGTTGCGAGGGCAAAGATGATCATGTTGTGGCTGGGTGGGATGATGATCCCGGCAATTGATGATGTCACTGTGACGTTCACCGCATAGTCGGCGTCATAACCTTTGTCTTTCATCACCGGGATCAGGATTGACCCAAGCGCCGAGATATCTGCAATTGCCGATCCGGAAATGCCACCAAACAACATGGACGAGAAGACATTGACGATACCAAGCCCACCGCGCACAGCGCCTACGGCGGCCTGCGCAAACCGAACCAACCGGATCGCGATTCCACCGTGAAACATCAGCTCGCCCGCAAAGATGAAAAACGGGATCGCCATTAGGGAAAAGACGTTGATCCCGGACACGATACGCTGGAACCCAACAAACATCGGCAATCCTTCAAACCAAAAGGAAGCCAATGCGGCGATACCAAGGGCGTATGCCACTGGAGCGCCGATGATGACACATAGGGCAAAAACCCCCAACAGAATCATGAGTCCCATGACTATCCCTGATCTATGTTGTCTTGGCGTTCGTCTCGGCCCAGAAACAGGCGGATCAGATGGCCAGTGGAAAAAAGGAACACCAACGCGCCGCTGATTGTCAGTGGCAAGGAGCGCAAGCCCTCTGACCATTGGATGAGCGGGATCAGGGTGTTCCATTTGAATATTGTCAGCTCGATCCCGTACCAAAACATCATGCCACCGAAACCTGCCATCAGGACATCAGTGAGCACGACGAAAACCGTTCGCACAGAGGGTGGGACTAAATTGCGGAACACGACAACAGAGAGGTGCGTGTGATTGTGCACTCCCGCAGCCGCCCCGAGAAACGCGATGACCATAACCAAAAGCAGTGAAACCTGCTCAACCCAAGTGGGCGTGTTGTTCAGAACGTAGCGACCGAACACCAGCCAGGCAAAGATCGCAGTCATAACGACAATGGCGATGCCAGACAGCAACATGCAAACTCGTGCGAGCAGGTCAAGAATCCTGTCCATGTTGCGCATGGCGGCAGGGGCGGTATCGGGCTCTTGCATTGGATTTCCTCTGAGACAAAACGCCCGGCATCCAATTGTCGGAGCCGGGCGCTCAAAGTTGAACTGTTAAGACAACTTATTCAGTGGCTTGCGCCATTTCTACCAACGCTTTCATATCAGGATTTGCAGCCAAGTAGTCTGCATAGACCGAATCCATTGCGGACTGGAATGGGCCTTTGTCGGCGATTTCATTGACGGTGATGCCGGCCGCTTCAACATCTTTACGCGCTTGTTCAGAACCAATTGCCCAAAGCTCACGCTGGACCAATGCGGCTTCTTCTGCTGCACCGCGCACAGCGGCTTGCAATTCAGGAGACAGCGCATTGAATTTGGCCGTGTTCACGCAGATGCACTCGGGGATAATCAGGTGTTCGGACAAAGAATAATTTGTGGTCACTTCATAGTGACCGACATTCTTGAACGACGGGAAGTTGTTCTCCGCACCATCAACAACGCCGGTTTTCAGCGCTTGCTGAACTTCGGAGAATGCCATTGGAGACGGGTTACCGCCCATAGCTGAAATCATAGATGTATAAAGATCGTTGTTCATCACACGGATTTTCAGACCTTCGACATCTGCGGGCGTGTTGATCGGCTTTTGGCTGTAGAAAGAACGCGCACCGGCATCAAACCATGCCAGTGGCAGAACGCCTGCTTCACCCATCGCAGCTGAAACAACCTCACCGGCGTCGCCGTCCAGCACGCGGAACATGTGCGGCACATCTTTGAAGATGAAAGGAAGCGATACAAGGTTAGCTTCTTTCACCATTGGGCCAATAGGACCGAGGTTGAAGTTACCAACCTCGATTGCGCCGATACGAACCTGTTCTAGGGCATCCGGTTGGGAACCAAGAACACCACCGTGGAACACATCGACGGTAACTTCTCCGTCTGTAGCGGCGTCAACCAGTTCGGCAAACTTGTCCATTGCAGCCGTGTTGGGATGGCCGTCGTTGTGGATATTCCAGGCTCGCCAGTTTTCGGCTGAAGCTGACGTTGCAATGAATGCCACAGCGGTCGCAGTTGCAAAGAACGATTTCGTGAAAGTCATGGGTTCTCCTCCCCGGTTATTTTTGGACAGGATTTGGCTTTCATGGAATTTCAGAGACCGTAAGCCACGTAGCTTTCGATTTCCCCCAAGAACCAGAATCGCTGCTGCCCTTAAAGGGACACTAGTATCCAAGTTATGTCAACTGTAGGCTTTTAGAATGTCAGATTGCTTGACAGTCGAAAGCGCAGGGCATTTGATAGGTGACAGGCCTACATTGGTTCACTCAAGCAAAACAAAATAGAATATTCTATTTGTTTCAATGCCATAACAGTGGATCTGTAATTTGAAACGTGACTAAGACAGAGGGCGCAAGCAACATACCGTGGAAGAAATTGTCAGACGAACCACAACCGATGCGGTCTATGAAGCGCTACACGACGAGATCGTTTCGCTTGAAATTCTTCCCGGTACAAAGCTATCCGAAACAGAGGTAGCCAGCCGATTCGGCGTATCACGCCAACCTGTTCGCAACGCATTCACAAGGCTCGGCAACGAAGATCTGCTCTTAATACGACCACAAAAGGCGACCGTAGTTCGAGGGTTTTCTATGGAGCGTGTGGCTCTCGCGCGATTGGTTCGAATGGCGGTGGAGCTAGAGATCGTCCATCGAGCAATGGAAGTTTGGGACGCAGCAAGTGCAGCAAAACTTGAAGAAAATCTCGCCTTACAAGAGCAGGCGATCAGTGACGGTGATCTATCGGCGTTTCACTCGCTGGACTATGATTTTCACAAACTGATCTACGTGCTCAGCGGCAATCCGATGGCATTTGATGTAATGCTAGAATCCAAGCAAAAGGTTGACCGGCTTTGTATGCTCAGTCTTGAAAAGGGCAGTGCCGCAGAGGCCATCCTCGCCGATCACCGAGAGATTGCACAGGCCATGGCGGCAGGAGACCATGACCAAGCGCAAGCCGCTGTCAGAAAACACCTGTCCCGCCTCGACGAAACCATCGACTTCATCCACAAGACGCACCCAGGCTACTTTGAGTAACCGAGGCCATGCGACCTGGTGGTCTCAGGCCGTTCCTCGTTCCGGACGATCATTATCAATATTGAATTTCATGCCGTCCAAAAGCTCTTCTAAATCGGGACGTGCCGCAGGGCCGTTAGAGATATCGGCCAGCATCAGTGTTCCATTCGGACGGATGGCAAACGCGCCAGGTTCGGCGAACAGACCCGTCGTTTCTGCATCAGATAGAGGCGATGACACGTAAAGACCAAGCGCGCGCATTTGCGCTTCAGTCATTCCATAGCAAAGTTCAAAATCCCAGCCGAATTCTGCTTTGTCTGCCGCAGCTTTTTCTTTGGTGTCGGCAGAGACAACAATAACGTCCATAACGTCAGCCCATGCCGACAGCGCCGCATTCAACTTGTTCAAAAAGCGCTTGCAGCGTGGACAATGCTTACCTCGATAAACAAACAACATGGTCCAGCGGTCTTTTTGTTGACCGATCGTAACCTTGTCATCAGACCCCAGCCTTAAAAAACTCATTTGCTCGATTCGCGCGCCGACATTTGGTTTGGCTGAGGTCATGAGTCGTTCCTTTCTTCTACAAACAAGGGCTTTGCGCGGATACCGTTAGCTTAGTTCATGTCACGTCAAGGCAATTATTGAAACCAAGATCGCGATATCATTTAGTGCTTGAAAGGCACGCTCGATCTAAGATTGCTGTCAGTTAACGAGGAATCACCGATACCTACCCGCCGCCACTCTACGCCCCTCATTGCAGCCGGGCTTCTAATGCCGTAACAGGTGTGAGCGCAACCAGCGTACTTGTGTCGAATTCAACGCGACCTGATCACCTGTGGCCCCAAGAAAACTTTAGAATCGAGACCAGAACGATCAAACGATCGGCCCGGTGAAACCCAAAACGTCACCGTTACTACTTAACTGTAACTTTGGGCTCAGTTCGGACGTTCGCCCGATTGTCGCGAGCGACCGCAATGCGGGACAAAGCGGATGTACAGCATCACCGAAAGGTGGATGATCTCGAGATTGGTTTTAAGAATTTGAAAGAGGCAGGTCTAGGCATAGGCAAAAGCAAGCAAAACTCCTGCCCCGCCCAAGCAAAGTTCTTCTGACAAGACGCTTGAAAGATCTGCGATTTGTAGCGCCGGATCGCTATTCAGCTCCCCGCCCGCCCAGAACTGATCTCTTCAGATGATCGCCAGCAGAAGCTTAGTAAAGACCCGCGACCTTTGCCCTCAGTTTTATCAGTGATGCAACAGTGTCGATTGTGGGTGTTGCGATCCCGGTCAGTTGCCCCAATTCCTGTACTGAAGTGACCAAGGCATCAATTTCCATAGGTCGGCGCTGCTCTTCTGGCCAAAGGCAAAATTGCACGAGGACAGATCGACCTCGAATTTAACCCCAAAACTCTGGCAAGCGCACTTGGCATCGCGGCCGATCATCTGCACCCGGATCTCACCCACGTCACCGCATCTTTCGATCTGCGCCGCCGCGGTGTCGAGGCCAAGATCATCGCTGGAGACATTTCACCCCAACCCGATCCTCACCTCCAGTCCATGCTGCTCCGCGCCCATGGCTGGGCGCGCGATCTGAATGCCGGGATTCAACTGATGGAAATTGCACGCCGTGAAAGCGTTCCCGGCGCATTCATCCGCACCCGCGCCCAGCTCGCGTTTCTCTCCCCGAAGATTCAGGCCGCGATTCTAGACGGGACCCAACCGCCCGAACTCACACTCAAGCGTCTGGTCAGCGTGACCCACCCACTTAATTGGTCCGAACAGGAACGCCAGTTCGGCTTTTGATAGCTTCAGATCCTGCGTCCCTGATACAGGGTTCGCCCTCCCTGATCCGCCGGAACAATTCCCTGTTCCCGCGAGAAAATTCCCTGTTCCGCTTTTTAGGGAATTTGCAACATAAACCTCTGAAAAACATGCAGTTCTGACAGGAGAAATGACCGAACTCAGACCCGTTTCACGAAAATTCCCTGTAAATTGCCGGGTATCAGGGAAATCCAGCCCAAAGCGACCCCGCCAAAATGCGGCACTGAGACTGCGGCCGGAATTGCGCTCTGAATGTACAGTCTGCTCCGTCTCTGATTGAAAGCGCACGCGCCAACTCGCGGAAATTGCGGCACAATTCCGGGTCAGAAAACACAACTGAAGTGAGACGGGTATGGGTGGCGGAGAGACAGGGATTCGAACCCTGGAGACGGTTCCCCGCCTACACACTTTCCAGGCGTGCGCCTTCGACCACTCGGCCACCTCTCCGTGCCGGCGATGTTTGGACCAATGTCATGGAATTTGCAAGGCCCCAATTCGGTGAAATCACGGGAAAGATCAATTAAATCCGGTCGCCTTTCCGGTGCGTCAAACCACCGGAAAGACTACCCTTCAGCTTTCGGACAGGTCGTCAGAATTCATCGCCAGCGTCGGGGTCCAGATCAGATTCGGTCAGTTCAACTGGCTCTCTTGTCGTCGACTCATCTGCCTTCTGTTTGGACGCAGAACCAGCCGCTTTCACCTTGTTTGAGGTCTGCAAAGCTTCGGGATTACGCAACCAGATATCACGCTGTGCAAACGGCACCTCGATGCCTGCTTCAAGGAAGCGTCGGTTGATTTCGTGGTTCATGTCGGATTTGACGGACAGAACCCAGTTCACATCCCGCAGGATCGCCCTGATTTCAAAATCCAATGCATCCGCTCCAAACCCCTGAAACACCACACTGGGTGCCGGGTTGGCCAAAACCATCGGGTGGTTGTTCGCAACCTCACTCAGGATGGTCTCGACCAGACGCGTATCAGTGCCATATGCGACGCCGACCGGAACAATCACCCTGCCGATTGTATTGCCACGCGTATAGTTGGTGACAACACCGCTGATCAGGTCCGAGTTGGGAATGATCACATCCGATCTGTCGAACGTCTCGATACGGGTCGAGCGGACGGAAATGTCACGTACGTAGCCCATCATCCCGTTCACATCAATCCAGTCACCCTTGGAGATTGGCCGTTCCACCAGAAGGATGATGCCGGACACAAAGTTGGACACAATCGTTTGCAGGCCAAAGCCAATACCGACAGACAGTGCACCAGCAACAATTGCCAGCGATGACAGGTCGAACCCCGCGACCATGATCGCTGCCAACGCAGCCAGAAAGATCCCGATATACCCCGAGCCAGCGACAATCGCATTCTGCCCGCCCGGATCGATGCTGGTTTTGGGCAACAGCGAGTTGCGCAACCCGCTTTGCAACAACCGTGTCAGCGTATATCCGATTGCGAATACAGCGATAAATGTCAGGAAATTGCTGGGCGAGATCATGACACCGCCGATGTCAAAGCCAAGCAGCAGACGTGACCACACCTCAAGCAGGTCCGTTTCACGCGCACCCCAGTATATCGCCAGAACAGGCAGCGCGACGATGGCCAGTGCAAAGCCCACCAAGACTGAAAAAAGAGAGTCGCGCGCAGCGTCGCCCTGCCCTGTGATCCATCCGTATATCTGGCTGACGAACCGTTGAATAATTGCCAATACGGCAATCAGAACCAGCGTTTTTACCGCCGGAAACACGATCGCTTCGGCCGCATTGGTATACCCGGCGATTGCCAGAACGGGTGTTGCAATCCCCAGCAGGAACATGGCCTTGCGCAGGAATTCCAACAACTGGCTGAATCCGGCGGCCCGCGTAGACGCCGTCTGGTCCAGCAGGCGGTCGTTCGTTCGGGTCTGCCGCACGCGGAGCAAAAGCAATGCCGTTCCGACGATCACGGGAAAGCTAATAACCGCACGGGTCGCATCCGAGACGTTTTCGATCTGCTGAAACAGAAGCGCCAGTTCGTGCAGGATCAACATCAAAGCCAACAGATCAATGTATATCCGCAATTCGGTAATCCGAGCAGCAGACAGGCGCTTGAATCCTTGTGAAGCGCCAATCACGTAAATCTGTCGGCCAATCCAGTCGTAGAAGAAGGCAATTGCCGCCCAGTAGGGGATTTTTTCCAGCAACAAACTGCCCCGCAGACCCGGAATACCCGAAAGACTGATCGCGGCGATGGCGGCAACGACACCGATCCATGGCAACAGAATCCGCAACAGAGAAATGATGAAGGACCAAACACCAGTGCCCGCTCCGCCCAGCAACCTCAGATAGTCGCCGCCCCGCTCGGACCAACGTTTGCCGAAGATCAGTAAAACCGCGGCCAGGATCACCAGAAACAGGATTCCCAAGCCACGATCACGGATACGTTCTTTCACTACGTCCGAACGCAGGTTGGTAATTGTTTCATTTGTCAGGCTCTGAAGCGCCTCTTTTACGTCTTGCCATGCAGGTCCCCAATATACGGGGTTGATCGGTGACGGCCCGCGCTCAAAGAATTGTTTTGTCTGCCGCGTCCGGATGATCCGATCGATTTCACTGATCAATCCATTTGCGCGGGTATAAGCTTCTTCGGAAATGATGCGCGGCACCCGCAAACTGTTGAGCTGCTCATTAAGATGAGTTCGCAATTTAGCGATGTCTTCAGGTTCGGCCGCGTCCCCTTCGGGTTTCGGACCAAGCGCCTTGATCTGGCTTTCCAGCGTTGCGATACGGTCTGTGTTGGCGCTGCGTGCCTTGTTAAAGTCCTCTCGGTAACCGTTTATTTCAGAACGTAAATTCTCAAACGCAGCGTTTGACGCACGGTTCGCTTCAATCACGGACTCGGCACGGTCAGCCGTTTTTATCCAGCCCCGGTAATACTCACTTTGCCTGTCGGTCAGCTGCGCGACAGCACCGCCTGCGAGCCCGACAAGACACAGGAATACCAGTGTCAGAAACAGGCGAACCTGCCCAGGCATCACACGTCCTCGAAAACGCCGGGAATGCTGCGCGGTGCTTCGGTCATCCAATCCGGCACCGGCAATTCTTTCTCGCGCAGGAAATCCGGGTTGAACAGCTTGGACTGATACCGCGTGCCATAGTCGCAAAGGACAGTCACAATCGTGTGGCCCGGCCCCATTTCCTTGGCCAGACGCACGGCGCCCGCCATGTTGATCGCGGTTGACCCGCCCATAACCAGCCCCTCTTCACGGAGCAGGTCAAAGATATAGGGCAACGCCTCGGTGTCAGTGATCTGATAGGAATGATCCGGCGTGAACCCTTCCAGGTTCTTTGTTATCCGCACCTGTCCGATACCTTCGGCAATCGATCCGCCCTCCATCGCGATTTCACCGGTGGTGTAGTAAGAGTAGAGACCCGCACCCATAGGATCGGCCAGACCGATTTTCACACCCTTGGGCTGCAACGCTTCGGCAACCCCGGCCAACGTACCGCCCGACCCGACAGCACAGATAAACCCGTCGACCTTACCTGCTGTTTGTTCCCAGATTTCGGGCCCTGTGGTTTCAACATGGGCCTGACGGTTCGCCACGTTGTCAAACTGGTTGGCCCAGATCGCCCCATTGGGTTCGGTCTGCGCCAATTCCTCGGCCAGACGGCGGGAATAATGCACGAAATTGTTGGGGTTGCGATAAGGTGCGGCCGGAACTTGAACCAGTTGTGCACCTGCCAGCCGCAGCATGTCTTTCTTTTCTTCCGACTGGGTCTCCGGGATCACAATCACGGTCTTGAACCCCATTGACGCACCCACCAGCGCCAGGCCAATACCGGTATTGCCTGCGGTGCCTTCCACAATGGTGCCGCCGGGCTTCAAATCGCCCCGCGCAATGGCATCACGGATAATAAAGAGTGCAGCACGGTCCTTGACGGATTGACCGGGGTTCATGAATTCGGCTTTGCCGAGAATTTCGCAACCAGTTTTTTCACTGATGCGGCGCAGCCGGATCAACGGTGTTTTTCCTACTGCGTCAGCAAGATCTCGTGCAATGCGCATGACGGCCCCTTGTCGTTTGTACCATCGAAGATTTACAGCCGCACCGCCGCGACCACAAGCAGGATAGTCACCCGCGCAATCTGTCCCGATGGCGGGCCAGCCAATAAGCCAGAGACACCAATTGTAGATCCTTGAAAACATGACGATCCGTCAAGTCTATGAATTCATCGAACGGCAAGATTTGACTGCGGATGTCTTCACCTTCTGTGTCCAGGCCGCCAGTGATTGTGGTGTGTGTCAACTCACCCAGACCAACATAAAGATACATGAACCCGGTGGAAGATCCGCTCGAGGTATAGGCCCCGCCGGCATATTCCAGCCTGTCAAAACGAATACCCGCCTCCTCCATCGCCTCGCGATGCGCGGCCTGTTCGGGTGTCTCGCCCGGATCAATCATCCCGGCCACCGCTTCCCAAAGCCAGGGTTCCGGATCGTTGTTCAGGAAAACCGGCGGTCTGAACTGTTCCACGATCAAAACGGTATCACGGACCGGATCATAGGGCAGAACGCCGACCGCACTGCCCTGCAACAAGCTTCCACGGCGCAGCACCGGACCCATGCTGCCGTCATGCCGCCGGTGTTGCAGATCGATTTCCTCCATCCCGAAATAATCGAGATACACCCGGTCATGGCGATGCACGATCACGTCTTTTGCAATGTCCCGCGGATCACCGGTTCGCCGCTGCCCGGCCATAATCTTCGACCAGGCACGCGTTTGCGTGGCGCGAATACTGCGGGCCATGACCCGGGGGGCGACCTTCCCGAAATAGGCCATCTCTTCCTCAGCTGCGAGCGTTGTGAGTTCGCCCAATCTGTCCGCCCAGTTCTGAAGCGACCACAAATCACCCGGTCTCCATGCATCGGGTGCCGGAAAAAAGACCTGCGCTTCGGCCTCGGTCCCGTCTTCTAATTCGACTTTCAAAGGCTTCAGATTATAGTCGAAAGACCCTTCGTAATAATCCAGCCTGGCCAGATCCTCAGGCGACAAGTCCTGCACGAGCAACCCTTCGGCACTGGCGCCTTCCGTTTCCAGGATCATCGGGAAATCCTGCCCCTGAACAGAATGGACAGCATGGCCTCGAAGTCGGGCGGGCCGTGCTTTGCTTTCGCTCAGAGGATGGCCAAGAACGCGTTCCAACAACGGCAAGTGCCGCAGCGTTCCATAAAAAAACAAATCAGACAAATTCGATCTCTCATGTAAGGAAACGGATCAGCGCCACGAACGGTTGGCCTGTTCTGTGGCCAGCCCCGAGACAACGGCACCAATCAGGAATGCAATCAGGATTTCCGGATAAATCAGCAGCTTACCGTACTCAATCCCGATTTTGAAAATGGCCAGTATGGCCTCGAACGGGCCACCGTAACGATTGCGCATGGCAAGCCGGAACATTTCATAACAGCCCTGCACGAACAGCGCCCAGAAAATCATCGAGGCGACACCGGTCAGCCCATTGTTGATCGCAGCAGTCCAACCGCGCCCGGCCCGCTTACCCATGATGCCCCACCCGCAAACCGCACCAAGGGCCATGTTGACCACGGTAAAGTACCCATAATCCTTACCTTCTTCACCGTTTTCGATGATCATGCCAGAGACAATGAAGGCCAGCACGATGAGGCAAATGGCGGCTACGAGACGCGAGGCAGTGGGCATATAACGGTCCGTCAGTTAACTTGCTTTACTACGGTGATCTGTGTCACATCGCAATTGCGCGTGTCAAAGGCTGCGCCACAGGCAGTCAAATAATAATTCCACATGCGGCGAAAACGCTCATCAAACCCCAAATCTGCGATCTGTTCCCATTTTGCGTTGAACGTTTCATACCATCTCCGCAGTGTCAGATCATAACTTTTGCCGAATTCTTTCGACTTCACCACATTCAGACCGGCCTGATTGATCTGCTGCCGCAGGATCGAAGGTGATGGGAGCATTCCGCCCGGAAAGATGTATTTCTGAATGAAATCTACGCCGTTCTTGTAGTAATCCCAGCGGTGGTCACCCACCGTTATGATTTGCAAGGTCGCTTGTGCCCCCGGCTTCAGTCTCTCACGAACGGTTTCAAAATAAACCGGCCAGTATTTTTGGCCCACCGCCTCGAACATCTCGATTGAGGCGATGCCATCATATTGTCCACGCTCGTCGCGATAGTCCTGCAACTTGAACGTCACTTGATCCGAAAGCCCTGCTTTTTCAATACGCTCTTTCGCATATTTAAATTGTTCCTCACTGATCGTAAGGCCGGTTACATGCAGGCCCCGTTCTTTCGCGGCATATTCGGCAAAACCGCCCCATCCGCATCCGATTTCCAGAATGTGGTCGCCGGGTTTGGCCCCCATCTCATCGACAAGGCTGGCGTATTTGGCAGTTTGCGCCTTCTCCAGACTTTCTTGCCCGGTCTCAAAAATGGCACTGGAATAGGTCATCGTGTCATCCAGCCACAAACCGTAGAAGTCGTTACCTAGATCATAGTGGTACGAGATATTCTTCTTCGCCTGCGTCCTGTTATTACGGTGAAGCCAGAACCGCAGCCGTTCATAGGCCTGAACAATAAATTTCCCAGTAAATCCGTCATAGACGGTCTCAGACCCCAAATGGACCAGATCCATGAATGAGCGGAGGTCTGGCGTGCTCCAATGTCCCTCAAGGTAGGCATCAGAAAAACCCAGTTCGCCTTCGCGGATCAGGCGGGCAAAAACATCTCCGTTGTGAATGTCGATCTGGGCGACGGGCCCTGCCTTGGGCCCTTCAGCGCGAAAAGTGCGGCCATCGGGCAATGTAATGTCCAACCGCCCCGACTCCATTCGGGTCAGCATCTTGAAGACCTGGGCGAAATACCTGGGCAGATCCGACTGCCCCTCTGTCGTCGTCAGCACCATCCGCTCTCCCCTCTGCGGTACAGTTATCAGGCTAGGGCGCGATTTTGTTTCTGGCAAGTTTTCAGTTCCTTAGTGGGATTTTCGGCTTTCATACGCACGCAAGGCGCGGTTTCGACCGTCCGCCAGTTTCACGACAGGTTCGGGATAATCCGCCTGCGGACACAGGTTCCATGACCGGGGAACCGCAGCAAAATAAGAAAGCGCAATGTCACTGGGTTTCGTCTGGCCTTCGGCGATCCAGCGCCGCAGGTAAGACCCCTGCGGATCAAACTTTTCCGCCTGCGTTTGAGGGTTGAATATGCGAAAGAAAGGTGCCGCGTCGGGGCCTGACCCAGCAACCCACTGCCAGCCCATGGTGTTACAGGCCGGGTCCCAGTCAATCAGGCAATCCTCGAACCAACTCATCCCGATTTTCCAGTGTGTCATCAGATGTTTGGTCAGGTAGCTGGCAACAATCATCCGGGCCCGATTATGCATACGGCCTGTCACATACATCTGTCGCAGGCCAGCATCGACGACAGGAATTCCGGTTCGGGCCTGCCTCCAGGCGGCAACTTCAGGATGGTGCGGATCGACGTTCCAGGGGAAATCATCCCATTCCGCTTTCCAGTTTTCGGTCAGCAGATGCGGTGAGTGATACATCAGGTGATAGGCAAACTCACGCCAGACCATCTGCCGCAGAAATGCCTCAGTGCCGGGGGTTCCCATCATCGCAGCCTGTTGAACCCTGTGCCAGACTGTACGTGGCCCGATCTCGCCCAATGAAAGGTATTCTGACAGGTTTGATGTTCCTTCCAAATCCAATCGGTCACGGTCAGTGGAATAACGGGGGACATGGTCGAGAAAGTGCTCAAGGCGATCGCGGGCGGCCTGCTCGCCGGGTTGGACATGGGGACGCACGATTGCAGCACCCCGATTCATGTCCGCACCCATCTGCCAGGTGCTAAGTCTGTCACTGGAAGGCCAAGTCGCTGGCGCTGCCAAGCGTGACACCAACGCATCCGGCGCGGGCACGTCCCGCCGCTGAACCGCGCGCCACATAGGGGTGTAGACACGAAACGGCTGGCCCTGTTTTGTTGATACCGTCCAGGGCTCAAAAAGCAAATGACCAGGAAAGGACTTTGCGCTTACACCCAGTTCGGTCAGCGCCGTTTTGATCTGTGTATCGCGTCTGATCGACGCTGGATCATAGGCCCGCGACCAATAGACAGCCTTTGCGCCCGTCTCTTTGACAAGTGTCCGCAATTGCTCAAGCGCATCGCCACGCCGCAGGATCAGACGGCTACCAAGCCTCGTCAGAGCGTCGCAAAAGACCTCCAGACCCAACCCCAACCGCCATTTTGGGGCCGCGCCAAGGTGTTGCACAAGAAGGTCATGAACAAAGACTGGTATGATCGGACGGCCGCTTGCAACAGCAGCAGTCAATGCCGGATGGTCCGACAGGCGCAGATCCCGTCGGTACCATAAGATGATCGGAGACCGCTCGTTTTCCATATCCACCCTGAGGTTTTCTTCGTTCTACGAAGCCCCAAGCTGAGTGGATCACAAAACGTGTTCAAGCGCCTCCAAAAGCTGATCAATCTCCTGCTGCGAGGTATAATGTGTAAAGCTGACCCGCAAAACGCCCTGTGCCAGATCCACGCCCATCGCTTGCAATGGGCGCACAGCATAAAAGTCGCCTCCCCCCGCCATAACACCGTATTGCGCCAGTTCTGCTGCAACTGACTCAGCGGGACGGTTCAGCGACAGCGCTACCGTCGGCGCACGCCGGGTGGCATCTGAAGTGCCGATCAGACGTACCGCGTTGCGGTCCTTTACCGCATCCAGAACCGGTTGAAGTAAGGACACCTCATGCGCGCGCATCAGGTCATGGGCAAAGGCACCCTGCTCTGCTGCACCGGCGTCAGGCCCACCGTGATGCGTGCACAGGAGCTCGACGTAATCGGCCATACCTGCACTTGCCGCAATCTGAGCATGATCCGGGCCTGCCGGGGTAAAGCGCTTGTAAAGAACGTCGGCGTTGAAGTAGTGCGCTTGGTTGGGCAGCAACTCTCCCAGTGTTCGGCGAATGACCATGCAGCCTTGATGCGGGCCAAAAGTTTTATAGGCTGAAAACAGATAGATATCCGGCCCCAAATCGCCAACATTCGGAAACCCATGCGGGGCGTAAGATACGCCGTCCACGCAGACAAATGCACCAGCCGCGTGGGCAATCGCAGTGATCTCGGTGACCGGGTTAATCTCTCCAACGACATTGGAACAATGCGGGAAACAGACCAGACGCACTTTTTCGTCCAGCATATTTTCCAGATCCTGCGGGTTCAGTGATCCGGTTTCAGGATCGATCTGCCACTCCCGCACTTCAATCCCTGCCTCGGCCAGACGACGCCATGGGCCCGAATTTGCCTCGTGATCCTGATTGGTCACGACAATCGCCTCGCCAGGTTTCATCCATTGCCTGAACGCCTGTGCCAAAACATAGGTATTCTGTGTCGTCGAAGGGCCAAAGCTCAGCTCATCGGTTTCAACACCCAGGATGGCGGCCATGCGCACGCGTGCCTCATCCATCTCGGCACCTGCAAGACGGCTGGCCTCATAAGGGGCGTAGGGCTGAACCTTTCGCTGCGTATAGAACCGCGTCAACCGGTCGATCACCGGCTTGCAGGTATATGACCCGCCCGCATTCTCAAAAAACGCCTGTCCTTTCAGGCTGGGTTCGGAAAAAGCCGGAAACTGTGCCCGAACGAAATTGATATCCAGAGAGCTCATGCCTCATTGCTCCTTAGTTGTGCTGTCATATCAACAAGATGCCCGCTCATGTTTCCGGACATCTCAGAAATCATGGCAGGTCTTCCAGCCCAGCCTGTGCTTGCGCCATGAGCTGACGAAACACCGGGCAGCCCTTCACTTCGGAAGGACAACGCTACTTAGACAGCACCATCCGCGACCGTCAAGCTGAAGCAAAAGAAAAAGCCCGGCGGGGTTGCCGGGGCTGAATTTCTAACACTCTGGGGCAGGTCTCGTTCGGGCCTCAACCCTGAACTTTGGTATATGTCCCCTCGCCTGCAAGAATACCACGGAAACCTCCGGGCTCATCCAGACCAAAGACGATCAGAGGCAGGTTGTTGTCACGCGCCAGCGCGATGGCTGACGCATCCATGACCCGCAACCGCTTGGCTAGAACGTCGTCATAGGTGACCGTGTCATAACGCACCGCGTCGGCATGTTGTTTGGGATCCTTGTCGTAGACGCCGTCGACACCGTTCTTGCCCATGAAAATCGCCTCACACGCCATTTCATTGGCGCGCAAGGTCGCCGCGGTGTCGGTGGTGAAATACGGGTTGCCGGTGCCGGCCGCAAAGATGCAAACCCTTTTCTTTTCAAGGTGTCGTACGGCGCGGCGGCGGATATACGGCTCGCACACTTCATCCATGCGAATGGCCGAAATGACCCTGGTGAACACCCCAATCTCTTCCAGGGCAGATTGCATACCCAGTGCGTTCATCACCGTGGCCAACATCCCCATATAGTCTGCTGTCGTCCGCTCCATACCCTGAGCAGACCCACTCAGGCCCCGGAAAATGTTTCCGCCACCGATAACCATGCAGATCTCAACACCCAGATCGTGAACCGATTTCACCTCTTGCGCGATGCGCTGAACGGTTGGAGGGTGCAGGCCAAAGCCCTGATCCCCCATCAATGCCTCTCCTGAAATTTTCAACATGACACGTTTGTATGTGGTTTTCGGGGTTTCGGCAGTTTCAGAAGACGGGGAAAGGCTCATGTTGCGCTCCGGGCTGGCACGGGGTTAATTTCCGGCGCAAAATGAAGCAAAAGCTCCGCAGGTTCAATGCGGTTGGTGAGGATTGAGGCAACCGCATATGACCCGGCGATCAACAGACGCGATATTTCGGCAATTGCCCCCTATTCCCGATGACAAGCCTGTCCTGATTGCAGGGCCCACAGCATCCGGGAAATCAGCGCTGGCACTGGAGATCGCCGAACGCCATGGCGGGGTCATCGTCAATGCCGATGCAAGTCAGGTTTATGATTGTTGGCGCGTGATTTCGGCCCGACCATCTGCCGAAGAAGAAGAACGCGCACCGCATCTGCTCTATGGTCACATCGCCTATGATCAGGATTATTCAGCCGGTCACTGGCTGCGTGAAGTGGTGCCACTGCTGACCGGGAGCCAGCGGCCAATCATCGTCGGCGGCACAGGATTGTATTTCACGGCCCTGACCGAAGGCATGGCCGAGATCCCTGCTACCCCAGTGCAGGTGCGGGCCGAAGCAAACTTACTGACCCTTGCTGATCTTGTTGCCGGGGTTGACGAACAGACTCTGGCTGGTCTGGATATACAGAACCGCGCGCGCGTGCAGCGCGCTTGGGAAGTGCAGCGTGCCACGGGGCGCAGCCTGATGTCCTGGCAGGCCGATACTCCACCGCCAATCTTACGGCTGAAAGATGTGGTTCCAATCGTTTTCGACGTCGACAAAGCGTGGCTTCTGAACCGGATTGAACGCCGTTTTGACCAGATGCTGGAACTGGGCGCAATCGACGAAGTTCGCGCCATGCGGGATCGTTTCGACCCCGTTCTTCCCGCCTGCAAAGCCATTGGTGTGCCAGAGCTTATGGCCTATCTGGATGGAAAACTGACTTTGGATCAGGCCCGTGAAAGGGCCACAATCTCGACCAGGCAATTTGCCAAACGCCAACGCACGTGGTTCCGGGCCAGAATGAAAACATGGAATCACGTTGATTTCTCAAAGTGATATCTAGTGTTGTTCATTCCACAAGATTTGACAACCAAAGTAAACGGATCAACGGAAACGAATTAGTTTTTCGTCTGTTATCAGTGATTTGACACAGAATCTCCGTAAGGATTTCTCCTGACGAAGCGCCACATGACAAAATCCGCGCCAAAGTATCAACACTGCGGGAACGTCGCTTTTGTGCATTTTATGTCGATTCCGAACGTTGACGTTAAGTGAATTCTGGTGCCGAATAGCGGCATGGGGATGCACAGAGTCCAAAAACCGGAACCCTTCTTTCTTTCGACAGGACAAGCCCGTGTCGCTTAGAACAATAACAAATCAACAAAATCAATGTCACAGGGAGACATTTATGACCAATACGGCAATCACCACAGACAAGGTGCACTGGGCGGCCGAGATGCACGCGCAGGAATACCGTGACGGCAAGCTTAGCCGCCGGGAATTTCTGGCCCGCGCGACGGCGCTGGGTGTCGCGGTACCGGCAGCCTATGGATTGATCGGTCTGCAGTCGCCTGCGGCGGCGCAAGAGCCGCAGCGCGGCGGCACCATCCGCTATCAGATGGAAGTGCGTGCGCTCAAAGATCCGCGGACTTATGACTGGACGCAAATTGCTACTTTCACAGCAGGCTGGCTGGAGTACCTCGTCGAATACAACAACGATGGCTCGTTCAAGCCGATGCTGCTGGAAAGCTGGGAAGCTAACGCCGATGCCACCGAATACACATTGAACGTTCGCAAGGGCGTAAAGTGGAACAATGGCGACGATTTCACAGCCGAAGACGTGGCCCGCAACATCGCTGGATGGTGTGACGCTGGTCTGGAAGGCAACTCGATGGCATCGCGTATGGCGTCGCTTATCGACGAAAGCACTCAGCAAGCTGCGGACGGTGCAATCACCGTTGTCGACTCCCATACTGTCAAACTGAAGTGCAACGCGCCTGACATCACGATCATCCCGGGCATGGCGGACTATCCCGCTCCTATCGTTCATAGCAGCTTTGATGCAAACGACATGCTTTCAAACCCGGTCGGCACAGGCTTCATGCTGCCCGACAGCCACGAAGTTGGCGTCAAAGGCGTACTGGTGCGCAACGAAGGCTTCGAATGGTGGGGTTATGAGGTCGGCAAAGGCGGCTATATAGACCGCATCGAGTTCATCGACTACGGCACTGACCCGGCTGCATTCCTTGCGGCTTATGAGGCCGAAGAGATCGACATGAACTGGGAGTCTGTTGGCGAATTCGTCGACATCTTCGACGGCATTGGGCTTGTGCGCTCGGAAATCCCGTCGGGCTTCACCATCGTTATCCGCCCGAACCAGTTGGCGGAGGACGAAAACGGTAACAAAATCTACGGCGACAAGCGCGTTCGTCAGGCTTTAGCTATGGCGGTGGACAACGAAGTGTGTCTGGAACTGGGTATGTCGGGTTATGGCATTCCGGCTGACAACTGCCACGTCGGGCCAATGCACCCTGAACATGACTCGGCCGTAACTCGCATTCCGTATGATCCTGCCGGCGCGAAAGCCCTGATGGACGAAGCGGGTATGGGTGACTTTGAGCATGAAGTGCAATCGATCGACGATGACTGGCGTCGTAACACCACAGCTGCGGTTGTAGCGCAACTGAACGACGCTGGCATCAAGGCCAAGCACACAGTTCTGCCGGGATCAACTTTCTGGAACGACTGGACGAAATACGCCTTCTCGTCGACGAACTGGAACCACCGCCCATTGGGCACCCAGGTTCTGGCGCTGGCCTACAAGTCAGGTGTTGCCTGGAATGAATCAGGTTTCGCCAATGCAGAGTTCGACGCCTTGTTGTCTGAAGCAAACTCGATCGCTGACGTGGATAAGCGTCGCGAAGTGATGGCCAAACTGCAGGCGATCATGATCGACGAAGGTGTCACGATCCAACCTTATTGGCGGACTGCGATGCGCCATCATCGCGACAATTTGGTGGGTGTTGAAAAGCATATCGCTGACCTGCCGCAGCTTTATAAGTTCGGCTTTACGTCCTGAGCCAAAAAGCAAAAGGCCGCGCCACCTCGGCGCGGCTTCTTCGTCCTGAATGCGGCGAACAAATAATAACAGCTAAGCGTGGCGTTCCATGAAACCCGCGCTAGCCGACCCACAGGGGCAAATATGGGACTTTTCATTCTAAGGCGCGTTGGCATTATGCTGTTGACGGCATTGTGTCTGACATTCCTGGTTTTCTTCTTAACCAACCTCTATCCGAACCTCGAAAAGCTAGCGAAAACGCAGGGCAACTTTCGGATGTCGGATGAGCAGGTTGAGAGCTACCTGAACAAAAATGGTTACCTCCAATCCACTCCGATAAAATACGGCGAATGGCTGGGTGTCCTGCCCTCATATCGGTACACGAATGAAGACGGAACCGTTCAGGGAAGATGCATTCTGCCGGGCAAAACCGCCGAGGAATCTCCGAGTTTTTGCGGAATCCTGCAAGGGTATTGGGGCTATTCGACTGTCTTCAAAGAAGAGGTTTCGACCGTTGTTGGCAACAGATTGGCTCTGACTGGCCGTCTGATGCTCTGGGTCATGCTGCTGATGGTTCCGTCTGCGTTGATCCTTGGTGTTTTGGCAGGAATGAAAGAAGGATCTGCCACCGACAGGACGTTGTCGACCTTCGCCATCACAACGACGGCGACACCGGAATACGTCTCGGGCGTGATCTTTATCGCCATCTTTACCTCTTCTGCAGTTGGATTGAAGTGGTTCAAGGGTACGGCCACGCAAGCGATGGAGAACCCGACCTTTGAAAACTTCTTCCTGCCGGTCCTGACCATTGCGCTTTATGGGATGGGTTATATTGCCCGGATGACCCGCGCCTCGATGACTGAAGTGATGACCGCCCAATATATCCGGACGGCGCGTCTGAAAGGTGTTTCCTTCCCCAATATCGTCATGAAACATGCGCTGCGTAATGCGCTGATCGCACCCTTCACCGTCATCATGCTGCAATTCCCCTGGCTGCTGAATGGCGTGGTGATCGTCGAGACCCTGTTCAACTACAAGGGCTTCGGCTGGGCGCTGGTTCAGGCCGCGGGCAATAACGACATTCAGCTGTTACTGGCGATTTCGGTCGTGTCGGTCTTTGTGGTGCTGGTGACCCAGCTGATCTCTGATATCGGCTATGTCTACCTCAACCCGCGCATCCGCATTTCTTAAGGAGGGTTAGATCATGGAACCACTTACCTGGACCGGCTCTATTGCCTTCCTGAACCCGCTTTTTGCACTTGGCCTTGCGCTGATGCTCTTGTCTATTGCCGTATGGATGCTGGCCAGCATCGTGCTGCCCGAAGACCAGATGACGGTGAACCCGGACGGTACGTTGAGCTCAAGCTCAGGCCTGCGGACACTGATACAATTGGCGCTGCGTTACAGTTTCCTGGCCAGTGTAGGACTCGCAGTCGCCTATATTGTGCTAGGCGTTCTGATGGGCACCAGCGCCGGAATAGTTGGCGCCATGTCCCAGCAGTTTTTGCCCGTATGGGTGTCTTTGATCATCCTTTATGCCATGTCGATCGCTTTCAAACGCAAGCTTGGCCTCTACGGCAAACTGTTTGACAGTCCAATCGGCATGATTGGCTTTGGCCTTGTGATGTTCTGGGTCTTCACCGGGATTTTCGGCGCGATGGATCTGATCGTTACACATGATCCGCTGTCGCAGGTCTCGGGCATGAAGAACAAAGTGCCAGGGACGCCACTGTCCAATCTGGAGGACGGTCAATACGCCTGGTATCTGCTGGGTGGCGACAACCTGGCCCGCGACGTGTTCAGCCGAATGGTCAAAGGGGCTTGGATTGTTGTTCAGATCGCCCCGCTTGCCACGATATTTGCCTTCATGGTTGGCATCACGCTGGGTCTGCCGGCAGGCTACTACGGTGGTCGGCTGGATACTTTGCTGTCCTTCCTTGCAAACCTGATCCTGGCCTTCCCGGTGATCCTGCTGTTCTATCTGCTGGTCACGCCTGAGATCGTTGCGACCGGTGTGCCGAACTACATGGCGGCTGTCTTGTTCGTATTCCCTATCATATTCCTCGGCGTGCTGCTGAACTCACGCTACTATACCAGACCGAACTTCCGAACACCGCTGCTGATCGGAGTTTTGGGGGTTGCGGGTTGGTTCTACCTGTCTCTGATTTCGACCGGTGGCTATATCATCAATACCGACGCCTATCGTATCTGGGGTCTGCCGACCTATCTGGATCTTTTCGATATTCCAGGCGGTATTCTGGTGGTCTTTGTTTCGGTGGTCTTTGTGAATTCGCCCACCGTGTTCCGCATCGTGCGCGGACTGGCGATGGACATCAAAACACGGGACTACGTGGCGGCAGCACAAACCCGTGGCGAGGGTCCGTGGTACATCATGCTGTGGGAAATCCTGCCCAATGCGCGGGGTCCGCTGATCGTCGATTTCTGCTTGCGTATTGGCTATACCACCATTCTTCTGGGAACCTTAGGTTTCTTTGGGCTGGGTCTGCCGCCCGAAAGCCCTGACTGGGGGTCGACTATCAACGAGGGGCGCAAGCTTTTGTCGATCTACCTGCACCCTGCTCTGCCGCCCGCGCTGGCCTTGTTGACGCTGGTTCTGGGTCTGAACCTGCTGGCCGACGGGTTGCGCGAAGAAAGCCTGAAGGACTGATGTGAAAGCGCCCGGGGGGCTAGCCCCCCGGACCCCCCGAGATATTTTTAGCCAGATGAAGAGGATCCCCTCGATCTGGTGAGGAGATACAAGATGAGCAAGATGGCGGATTATGACGGCCCGATCCTTGAGATCGACAAGCTGTCGATTTCCTTCTTTACCCGCCTGCGGGAAATTCCGGCTGTGATGGATTTCTCAGTCAGCGTCCAACCCGGTGAAGCTGTTGGTCTGGTCGGTGAATCTGGTTGCGGTAAATCCACGGTGGCGCTGGGCGTCATGCAGGACCTTGGTAAAAACGGTCGCATCGTTGGCGGTACGATCAAGTTCAAGGGTCGTGATCTGGCGGAAATGAGTTCAGATGAATTGCGCGACATACGCGGCAATGAGATCGCGATGATCTATCAGGAGCCGATGGCCTCGCTGAACCCGGCGATGAAGATCGGCAAGCAGCTGATGGAAGTGCCCATGATTCACGAGGGCGTCAGCGCAGAAGAAGCGTATTCGCGCGCTCTGGAAGTTGTCACCGATGTGCGCCTGCCGGACCCAGAGCGAATGCTCAACTCGTTCCCGCACCAGCTGTCAGGCGGTCAGCAACAGCGGATCGTGATCGCGATGGCACTGATGTCAAAACCGGCGCTGCTGATCCTTGATGAGCCAACGACGGCACTTGACGTGACGGTTGAGGCTGCCGTGGTCGAACTGGTGAAGGATCTGGGAAAGAAATACGGCACTTCGATGCTGTTCATTTCGCACAACCTCGGTCTGGTTCTGGAAACCTGCGACCGGCTTTGCGTCATGTATTCAGGTGAGGCGGTCGAGCGCGGCTCGATCAAGGATGTGTTTGATGAGATGCAGCATCCTTATACGCAGGCCCTGTTCCGGTCGATCCCGCTGCCGGGGGCCGACAAGAATTCGCGCCCGCTGGTGGCTATACCGGGGAACTTTCCTCTACCCCATGAGCGGCCCCCTGGTTGTAATTTCGGCCCGCGCTGCGACTATTTCGAAGAGGGTCGCTGTGACGCCAAGGACATCCTGATGGAGGCGGTTCCCGGAAATGACCGGCACCATACCCGTTGCCTGAAATTCAAAGAGATCGACTGGAACGCACCGATCACGGTGGGTGAACAGAAAGAGAAAGGTGAGATCGGCAGGGTCGTTCTGAAGATGGACAACCTCAAGAAATACTATGAGGTTGCGGCAAACGCCCTGTTCGGCGGTGGCGAAAAGAAGGTTGTGAAAGCAAACGAAACGCTCAGTTTCGAGGCGCATGAATCCGAGACGTTGGCCATTGTGGGCGAATCCGGTTGCGGCAAATCCACGTTCGCCAAAGTTTTGATGGGTCTTGAGACGGCCACGGACGGGCAGATCCTTCTGGACAACCGCAATATCGAACAAGTGCCCATAGAAGAGCGTGACGCAAAGACCGTTGGTGAAGTTCAGATGGTGTTTCAGAACCCGTTCGACACGCTGAACCCGTCGATGACCGTCGGGCGCCAGATCATCCGGGCATTGGAGATCTTCGGTGTTGGTAATTCCGAGGCCGATCGCAAGAAGCGGATGCTGGAACTGCTGGATCTGGTGAAACTTCCGCGCGCCTTTGCAGACAGGATGCCGCGTCAGCTGTCAGGTGGCCAGAAGCAACGCGTTGGTATCGCGCGCGCCTTTGCTGGTGATGCGCGCATCGTGGTGGCCGACGAGCCCGTATCAGCGCTGGACGTTTCCGTGCAAGCTGCGGTGACCGACCTGCTGATGGAAATTCAGCGCGTGCACAAAACCACGTTGCTGTTCATCAGCCATGACCTTTCCATCGTGCGATACCTCAGCGACCGGGTAATGGTGATGTATCTGGGCCACGTGGTCGAGCTGGGCACAACTGACCAGGTTTTTGCACCCCCCTACCACCCTTATACCGAAGCGCTGCTGAGTGCTGTTCCCATCGCCGATACATCGGTCGAAAAGCAGCACATCGTACTGGAGGGTGATATCCCTTCGGCCATGAACCCGCCACCGGGATGCCCGTTCCAGACACGGTGTCGCTGGAAGTCCGAAGTGCCTGACGGTCGCTGTGAGTCGCATGTACCGCCAGTGCAGACATTGGCCGAGGGTCATCAGGTAAAGTGCCACTTGTCCGAAGAGGTGCTGGCACGGATGCAACCCGTGATCAAAGTCGCGGCTGAATAGGTTTGCGGATCTTTACTGGAAAGGGCCGGTCGTTGACCGGCCCTTTCTGTGAGCGCCGCGTGTCACGAGGAGACCGGCGACGCTTGTGAGTGGTGGTTCCCTACAAGACTCTCAGCCGGTCATGACGTTGTTGCCGAAATGCATGAACTCCTGATCCATGCCTGAAATCTCTCCGGCCTCCAGTTTCAGGCTGGCACTGTCAAGCATCTGATAGCTTTTCTGCCCCTTTACCCACTCGTCCGCAGATTGCAGCGTGGTCAGCGTGTAAGACGTGACTTCGTTCAGGTAATGGGTTGGGATAATGATCTTGGGCTTTAGCTTGGCCACGATGTCATTACCCTGATCGAAACTCAGGATATGTTGCGACCCGTCTACCGGTAGGGTCAGAACATCGACCTGTCCGACGGCGTCCCAAAACTCCTGAGGCGGATTGTGGCGATTATCACCCCAGATCAGCGTACGAATGCCGCCTGTTTCCACCAGATAGACCACCATATCCATATGACCCACATTGTTCGGTGGGCAGGCTTCGACCCCAAACTCGGCCAGTGCATTGGTCCAGTTGTACCACCCCGGCGCCACGCAGGCATGTTTATCTGCAAAACCGGTGATCTTGATATCGGCGAACTCGAAATTGCCCACCATCCTGTCCAGCACCATGGTCGAGCTTGGTCGTTCGATCGCGTCGTGATCGAAATGCGCATGTGTCGACAAGGTAATGTCCACCGGGATCTGGGGGAATTCATTGCGGAACCAAAGCCCCCACGCGCCCGACGGGTCATCACGCCAGGGGTCGAACAGGACCGTTGCGCCGTTGGGCGAGGTGATCTTTATGGCGCAATGGCCATAATAGTCGATACCGACAACTCCGGCACTGGCCTGACCCGTCGATCCCTGCAGGTCGATCACGTGGTTATTGTTTCCTGGCTGCAACCAGGCTTGCGATTGCGCCTCGGCCGGTTTTGCCCCCAGCACTGAAGCTGTCGCGCCAACACCGGCAGCACCTGCCGCCATGAAAAATGACCGCCGAGACAGCCCCGGTGCCAGATGATCCCTGTCCCCTTTCAGGATGGTCGGTTTCAGATCCTTGCGATCCATATCTTTGTACCTCTCTGTTGGACGTGCGCCGTTTTTCCGCACCTCAACCCAGAGGGTAACAAGCCAAAGCACATCGGCTCAGACCGAAAAAATGGGGGTGAAATATGGGGGCAATCCCCATATTCGGCATTCACGAAATCGAGAGCAAATGACTGCGCAGGTTTTGATCCCGTCCCTCAAGTCCTAGTTTTCGACGAATGTTGTTGCGGTGAAAATCGATTGTCGACGTCTCTCGGGACAGGGCCTTGGCAATGTCCTTTGTGGTTTTCCCAAACATGACCATCTGTGCAATTTCCATTTCGGTCGGGGTCATTGCCGCGAAGGCATCCGTCAACTTGTCAGACAGCGAAGATGTGATCTCGTTCAGGTTCTTTTCGGCCAGCTCAAGATAGACAAATTGCGCCTCGTCGCCGGAAAGCTGCGCCCGAACCTTTTCAAGATACGGCAAAACTCTGCTTCGAACCTGCTCGACGATTTCGTGATCCCGGTTCTTGCGGTCATCGTCGAGACTTGAGAGCAATACGCGCAACGCTGTGTTCGTCTCCTGCAACTCTCGGGTTCGATCCGAAACACGCGTTTCAAGCTGGGCAAGTGTTTCGTTCAGTTTCTCCTCCAACGCGCGTCTCAGATAAACCTCTTGCAACAAAGCCAAATCCGACTCGACCATGCGCGCGAACTGCGCCAGCCCCTCTCGGAACAACAAGGCCCGCCGGTTCTGTTTACGGTCCAGAACACAGATTGTGCCAAACACCGAGCCATCGGGCCATTTCAGCGGTAAGCCGATGTAAAAGGTCATTCCGTGTTCCAGGTCGTCGTTGTCCGCCCAAACCGGATCACATTTGGCGTCCTCGACCACCAATTCTCCGTCACGCTCCAGAACACCCTGGCAATATAGCTTGGGGTTCAACTGGAAACTCAGACCGACCGGATATGGATTCTCGGGGTGATCGGATGTGATCAAAACCGCATGATCCGGCGCGTCGGTTTTCATGATCAGGCTTGCGGGCACGTCGGCCAGTTCTGCGACCAGATCAACAAGTTGCTGCCAGTTTGCCAGCGTTTCTTTGGGAATCTGCGGATGATCAGCAGGCATAAGGGGCCTCACCAGTTACTGGGCGATACCCTGTCAGGTTAGTTGCAGGCGTTACACTGAATCAAGAATACGACACTCTGCGGCGCAGCATCGGTTTCAGCCGCCCCAGATAACCTTCACGTAGTTCTGGGTTTCCTTGTACGGCGGGATACCACCATGCTTTTCAACCGCATCAGGTCCCGCGTTATAGGCCGCCAGCGCCAAAGGCCACGATTTGAACTTGCGGTACTGCCAGGACAGATATCTGGCACCGCCTTCGAGGTTCTGCTTGGGATCATGCGGGTTTACGCCCAAAAGCTCGGCCGTTTGTGGCATAAGTTGCGCCAATCCCAACGCACCTTTATGTGACTTCGCCTGAGGGTTCCATCCACTTTCCTGCTGCACGAGACGCAAGAACAGATCTTCAGGGATGTTGTGAAGGCGGGCAACACGCCGCGCGATTTCCAGATACTCTCCGCGATATTTTCCTGAATATCGTTTGCTGACCTGATCGCGCGTTGTTTTGGGTTTCAGCCGGGCCGAGTCGCGGTACTGGGTTGCCGCACGAGAATCCAGAACCTTCGCCTGTTTCAGGAAAATATCCTTGCGGCTTTTGCTGGACAATGTTTGTGCCTGCACCGGCGCAACGGCCAATACAAGGCAGGCAACGGAAAACCCAGCAACCCAAGAACGCATCTTTGCTTATCCTGCTCGATCAAAACCAGTGGGAGTATAGGTATTCCCGCAAAAAATGAAAGCTTGGTAAACAGTACAGTAAGACTCTTGTTCCACAGTGTTGTATCAACTGTGTTTCAACCATGATGCAGGCCGTATAGGGTCTCAAAAAATAAGTCGCGCCAGATTCGGTGCATTTACGCAGAACAGAACGAGGATTTACATGGCGGGTTCAGTCAACAAGGTCATTCTGGTGGGAAATCTTGGCCGTGACCCCGAGGTCCGGTCGTTCCAGAACGGCGGCAAAGTGTGCAACCTGCGCATTGCCACCTCGGAGAACTGGAAAGACCGCAACACGGGCGAGCGGCGCGAACGGACAGAGTGGCATTCGGTTGCCATCTTCTCGGAACCGCTGGCCCGCATCGCCGAGCAATATCTGCGCAAGGGCAGCAAGGTTTATATCGAAGGCCAGCTGGAAACCCGCAAATGGCAGGATCAATCCGGTCAGGATCGATATACGACCGAGGTTGTCTTGCGCCCCTATCGCGGGGAACTAACCCTGTTGGACGGTCGTAGTGAAGGCGGTGGCGGCAGCGGCGGCGGTTATGGTGGCGGCCAGGCCGGAGGTGGTTACGGTGACCCCTACGGCGGCCCATCCAGCTCTCCGGCACCAGCCTCGGGCGGAATCGACGACGACGAGATTCCGTTCTAACCAAAGCGGAGTAACAATATGACATGGTCCTTCTCTCTCGGCCGATTGCTCGGGTCCGAACTGAGGGTCCATGTCACCTTTTTTCTGCTGCTTGCGTGGGTCGGTTTTGCCGCATTCTCAGCCGGTGGCATGCCAGCCGCGATTGAGAACCTTCTCTTTGTTCTGGCGCTGTTTGCCTGCGTTGTCGCGCATGAGTTCGGTCACGCCCTTATGGCGCGGCGTTATGGTATCAAAACCCCCGACATAACCCTTCTGCCCATCGGCGGCCTGGCCCGGCTTGAGAGAATGCCGGAAAAACCGATGCAAGAGGTTCTGGTGGCGCTTGCGGGTCCGGCAGTGAATATCGCAATCTTTATTGGCCTTGCCGTGCTTGGTGCAGGGATGCCGCTTGAGACCCTCGCGCAATTGGAGTCACCAAATGTGAGAATTGTGGACAAGCTGGCCTATATCAATCTGCTTTTGGCCATCTTCAACTTGATCCCGGCATTCCCAATGGACGGAGGCCGCGTCTTTCGCGCCCTTCTGTGTTTACGCATGAATCGTGTCAAAGCCACCCGAATTGCAGCCGTTGGTGGCCAGGTTGTCGCCATCGGGTTTGGATTTCTAGGGCTGAGCTCTGGCAATCCAATTCTTGTGCTGATCGCCGTATTTGTGTTCTTTGCGGCCAATGCAGAAAGCCAGGAAGTCGCTTTGCGATCCGCTGTCCGCCGCGTTCTGGCCCGTGACGCGATGATCACCGAATTTCATGCCCTATCCCCCAGCGATACGCTGAGCACAGCCGCGCAAGCCGTCATTCACACCACGCAGCACGAGTTTCCGGTACTAGACTCAAATCACACTTTGCTGGGTTTTGTGACACGCGATCGCCTGTTCACTGCCCTGGCAAGCGACCAGCCCAGAACTGCGCCCGCGACCTCGATCATGGATGCCAACGTTCCCGCAGTCTTGCTGACAACCGGCCTTGAGGACGTACTGGAACACCTGCACAATGGTGCGCCGGCGATTGCAGTTCTGAGCCATGGCGGTCGTATGATCGGTTACATAACCCGCGAAAACATCGGCGAGCTGATGGTCATTCAGGGTCGTTAACCCCTGCGTCACATCGGGGCGAGAGCGTCCGACAGAACCGATAAGACTGCATCCTTCGGCACATCCGAGGTCACAAAAGCCTGACCAATTCCGCGGGCCAGGATAAACCGCAGCTGGCCGTCCACGACCTTTTTGTCCTGCCCCATCAGATCCACCAGTGACTCGGCACTTGGCAATTCGCCCGGAATATCAGCCAGATCCGTTTTCATACCCATTGCTCGCAGATGCGCACGTACCCGGCTTGGGTCTTCTTGTGAACACAGCCCAAGGCGGGACGAAAGCTCGAACGCAAGTGCACAGCCGATGGCCACGCCCTCGCCATGCAAAAGACGGTCCGAATAACCAGTGGCAGCCTCCAAGGCATGACAGAAGGTGTGTCCCAGATTCAGCAGGGCGCGGTCGCCTTGTTCGGTTTCGTCCCGGGCCACGATATCGGCTTTCATCTGAACCGAGCGGGTTACCGCACGCACCTGCGCGGCCAAGTCGCCCGAGGACACGCTTTGCCCGTTCGCCTCAAGCCATTCAAAGAAATCAGCATCCCCAAGCAAGCCGTATTTCACCACCTCGCCATACCCTGAAAGAAAGTCCCTCTGGGTCATGGTCTGCAACACAGATGTATCGGCCAGAACCAGCGATGGCTGATGAAAAGCGCCGATCAGGTTCTTCCCCTGAGGGGCGTTGATCCCTGTTTTCCCTCCGACGGAGCTGTCGACCTGCGCCAGCAAAGACGTGGGAAATTGCACGAACCGAACACCTCGGCGCAGGACGGCTGCGGCAAAGCCGGCAAGATCACCAATTACGCCACCACCAAGGGCCACAACAACGTCGCTGCGTTCAACCTTTTCAGCCAACAGCCACTCAACCGCGCGTTCGAAGTGAGGCCAGCTTTTGGTTGCCTCACCGGCGGGTAAGGCCAGCGCGGACATTTCGATTCCGGCGGCTTTCAGACCTACACGCAACGCGTCCAGATGCAGGTCAGCGACGTTCTCATCTGTCAGGACGGCCAACTTGGGGCGCGCCAATAGCGGTGCAATCCAATCGCCTGCGCGCGCCAGAAGATCCGGACCGATCTCAACGTCATACGACCGGTCTCCAAGTTCAACGTGTACTGTTTGGTGCATTATCTGATTTCCAAAACATCAGGGCGCGCCAATAAGGCGTCGACAACCCGGTCCACCATATTCTCGATCGAAGTTTCGCCATCCGAATCCACGATCAAATCTGCCTCCGCGTAAACCGGAACACGCGCCTCGTAGAGGGCTTTCAATGTCGCATAAGGATCAGCAGTGCGCAGCAGCGGGCGCGTGTCCTTGTGGCGAACTCGGCTCCACAAAACTTTCAGGTCTGCCCGCAGCCAGACAGACGCCCCGCGCAAGGTGATCATACGCCGGTTGTCGGGCTGAAGAAACGCCCCGCCACCCGTTGAAAGGATGCCTTTTTTCTCGTCCAGCAGACGGCTGATGACCTGTGTTTCCTTAGTGCGAAAAAACGGCTCCCCGTCCCGCTCAAAGATTTCGGGGATGGTCATGTTGGCGGCTGATTCGATTTCGGCATCACTATCCAGAAAGGGAACACCCAGACGCGCGGCCAAAGCGCGGCCCACGGCTGTCTTACCAGCCCCCATCATCCCCACCAGAACCACGGTTTTGTGCAGAGCAAATCGGGTCTGCGCGTCCGCTGAGTGCGTGTTATGCTTAATTTCGCTCATTTCACCGTGAATGACGTGATCTTGGGAAAAATGCCAGTTATAACTTGGTCAAAACCAAAAATTGAGGCAGCGTGACGCCATGAGCCGTCTGATCAAATTCCTGATATATGTTCTGTGCCTGGTATTCATCGGGCTGGTTGCCTATGCCTATGTCGGTCCATTCTTTGGTGTGGATTTCTCTGCGCCTCAAAGTGAAATTCGCGAGCCGGTTGTACTGGATGTCAACTAAGCAACTGCTTTTGGCAATCACACTGGCCGGGTCGGCACATGCGCAGGAACCCTTATCCGCCATCGAATGGCTGACAGACCCGCCGGAAAACCTGCCGGGAACCGTTCTGCTGGAACCACCGATCACGCAAGATGGCACTTTGCCAGGAATTGAGGTGACTTCGCTTGAAGCGCTGTCGCAGCCGCTGGGCCTTGTTTCGTCCTCTGTCACCGGCCTGCCCGTCGACCTTTGGCAAGGCAGCGATGCGGATCGCTTGGCCGAACTGATCGCCGACGTCCACGTGCGTGACAACCCGGCGATGCAGCGATTGTTGTTCACGTTACTCTTGTCTGAAACACGCGCGCCGTCAGGGCCTCTGGCCGAAGAAACCCTTTTACTGGCGCGGCTGGATCGGTTGATGCAACTGGGTGCCGCTGATCCGGCGCAATCGCTTGTTCAACTGGCCGGACCTACTGACACGCAAGACCGTTTCAAGCGCTGGTTCGATGCGACGCTCTTGACCGGGGATGAGGATCGCAGTTGTACCGCCCTTATTGCCGAACCGCATCTTTCGCGGGACTATGCGGCTCAGATCTTCTGCAAGGCCCGCCGCGGGGATTGGGCTTCAGCCGCGCTGACCCTTGAGGCAGCGCATGCGCTTGAAATCCTTCCACCCGAGGATCTGGCAGTTCTGGACCGTTTCCTCAGCCCGGAACTGTATGAAGGCGCAGCTTATCTGCCGCAGCCTGAGAACCCTGATCCCCTGACGTTCCGTTTGTTTGAGGCAATTGGCGAACGACTTCCCTCCGCTCCGCTGCCACGGGCGTTTGCCAATGCGGATCTGCGCGATGTCGCAGGTTGGAAGGCACAGATCGAAGCAGCGGAACGGCTTACCCGCATTGGCGCATTAACCCCCAATCAGCTGCTGGGCCTTTATACTGAGCGTGACCCGGCGGCCTCAGGTGCTGTCTGGGATCGGGTGGCCGCCGTTCAGCGTTTTGAAAGCGCGTTAGACACCGGGAACGCGGAAGCGATCGGAAAGACCTTGCAGCCGGTCTGGCAACAGATGCGCGGTGTCGGGCTTGAGGTTCCGTTTGCCGAACTGTTTGCCGAGCGCTTGTCGACTGTCACATTACCGGTTGCTGCCACCGAAAACCTGCGCTGGCGTATTCTGATGCTGTCCGGGCTTTACGAACAGGCCGCCTTGTCAACACCTGACACATCGAACGAAACCCGGTTTCTTGCCGCTTTGGCACAAGGCGATCCCGGGCGCGCGGTGTCCCCGTCCCCTTTGGCTGATGCCGTCGCTCAGGGGTTCGAATGGGCAGCGCCTGTGCCAGGCGACATTGATGCGTTGCTGACCAACGGTCAGTTGGGCGAAGCCATAATTGAAGCCATGCAATTGTTTGCACATGGCGCGCGGGGCAATCTGGTGGACCTGACAGCGGCAATTGCAACATTTCGGCGCGTTGGGCTGGAAGACACCGCGCGACGTGCGGCCCTGTCCCTTTTGATCCTGCAAAAACGTTGATCATGGGCTCTCCGGCATCAGATGCACTGTGGATTTCAACGTTCTTGCAGGCGCAGGCGGCAGAGCTTGGCGCTGCGACCAATACGCTGCTGGCTTATGGGCGCGATCTGAAAGATTTTGCCGAATGGCTGGACCGCAAGAAATCCGGATTTGATCAGGCAGATCGCGACCTGATCGAAGCCTACCTGATCGACTGCGATGCACAGGGCTTGTCACGTTCGACCCGCGCGCGGCGTTTGTCTGCAATAAAGCAGCTGTACCGGTTTGCCTTCGAGGAAGGCTGGCGCGCAGCCAATCCTGCCATTCAGATCAAAGGTCCCGGCCGGCAGAAACGGCTGCCCAAGACGCTGGATGTGCCCGAAGTTGATCGTTTATTGGAGGCCGCCCGAAAAACCGGGAGAACCGAAGCTGACAGGCTAAGAAACACCTGCCTGATGGAGGTTTTGTACGCCACCGGAATGCGGGTGACTGAACTTGTCTCCCTGCCAGTCTCCTCGGCCCGTGGCGATCCCCGGATGCTGCTGGTGCTGGGCAAAGGGGGGAAGGAGCGAATGGTCCCCCTGTCGCCCCCGGCCCGGGATGCGCTGGCCGCGTGGCTGACCGCGCGGGACGAGGCCGAGGATTTGGCCGTGGAAAATGGCGCTCAACGCTCGCGCTTTCTGTTCCCATCACGCGGTAAGTCCGGTCATCTGACACGGCACAGGTTCTTTTTGCTGGTGAAAGAGCTGGCTGTACGCGGCGGTGTTTCTTCTGAAAAAGTCACACCACACACGCTGCGCCATGCATTCGCTACGCATCTGCTGGCCAATGGTGCTGATCTGAGATCGATCCAGACGTTATTGGGTCATGCAGACGTGGCGACGACCGAAATCTATACGCATGTTCTGGATGAACGTCTGGCGGAACTGGTGTTGCAACATCACCCGCTGAGCAAAGACCGCAATGAGGACAAAGGCTAAGACCTTGATCCAGCGGAGCGACGTCCCCATAACGGATGCAGTACACTAACCTATCAAGGACCAATGGAACCCTTACCTTCTATGATCGACGGCGCATTCTGGTTTACGACCGGCGCTATCCTGTTTCTGCTTATCCTGTCCGGATTTTTCTCGGGCTCGGAAACGGCGCTGACCGCCTCATCAAGGGGGAAACTGCGCGCTCAGGCCGACAAGGGATCGCGCGGGGCTAAAAAGGCGCTGGAAATCACCGACGACAACGAACGTCTGATCGGGTCGGTTCTGCTGGGCAACAACCTCGTCAACATTCTGGCTGCGTCACTGGCGACGGCGTTGTTCACACGTCTTTTTGGCGAAAGCGGCGTGGCATTGGCGACACTGGTCATGACCTTTTTGGTGCTGATCTTTGCCGAAGTTCTGCCCAAGACATACGCCATCACCAATTCCGAAAAGGCCGCTGCGGCTGTTGCGCCGATCATCAGCGTGGTCGTGACGGTGTTTTCGCCTGTCGTCGCAGCCGTACGATTGCTGGTGCGTGGCGTATTGCGCTTGTTCGGAGTTCAGATCGATCCTGACAGCAACATTCTGGCCGTGCGCGAGGAAATCGCAGGCGCCCTGCAACTGGGCCATTCAGAAGGTGTTGTTGAAAAAGAAGATCGCGACCGCATCCTCGGCGCGCTGGATCTGGGCGACCGCACGGTGGAAGAGATCATGCTCCACCGTTCCAACATCGAGATGATCGATGCGAACGCCCCACCCGAAGCTATCCTGAGGCAATGCCTTGAAAGCCCTCACACTCGTCTGCCTGTTTTCAGGGACGAGCAGGAGAACATTGTTGGCGTTGTTCACGCCAAGGATTTGTTCCGCGCGATGTATGCACAGGCTGGCAGCAGCGACGGCGGCACCGACCGTCTGGCCAGCTTTGACATCGGCAAAGTCGCGAATGCCCCTTATTTCGTTCCAGAGACCACAACTCTGGATGACCAGATGCGCGAGTTTCTGCGAATGCACGCTCATTTTGCGCTGGTCGTAGACGAATATGGCTCATTGCGTGGCCTGATCACGCTTGAGGATATTCTCGAAGAAATTGTGGGCGAAATCGCCGATGAATTCGATATCGCCGAAGAGGTGCCGGTCATGCGGACGGATGATGGCCAATTCCTTGTCGAAGGCGCGATGACCATTCGTGACGCCAATCGTGCGCTGGACTGGTCGCTACCGGATGAAGAGGCCAACACTCTTGCTGGTCTGGTCATCCACGAAGCCCAGATGATCCCGGTTGTTGGGCAAGTATTTTCGTTCCATGGCTTCCGGTTCGAGGTCACAGCACGCGAAGGCAATCGTATCACAGCCCTGAAAGTGCGGCCCTTATAGGGTTTGGACGCAAGACAAAAACGACGCGCTCTGTCGCTCGTATGACAGAATGCTTAATCGTTGATCTGCACCGTCCTACCAGAAAAGGAGGAGCGGATGAAAAACACATGCCAGGTGGCCGTCATTGGTGGCGGCGTTGTCGGGTGTTCGGTTCTTTATCACCTGACCAAGCTTGGGTGGTCGGACGTCATGTTGCTGGAACGGTCCGAACTGACCAGCGGCTCGACCTGGCATGCAGCAGGCGGGTTTCACACCCTCAACGGCGACACCAACATGGCGGCGCTACAGGGCTACACGATCAGGCTGTATAAAGAACTGGAACAGATCACCGGCATGTCCTGTGGCCTGCACCACGTGGGCGGTGTGACACTGGCCGACAATCAGGACCGGTTTGATATGCTGCTGGCCGAACGCGCCAAGCATCGGTTCATGGGGCTTGAGACAGAAATCGTCGGCCCGGAAGAAATCAAAAAGATCGCGCCCATTACGAACATCGACGGAATTATCGGCGCTCTTTACGATCCGCTGGATGGTCATTTGGACCCGTCAGGCACCACCCATGCCTATGCCAAGGCCGCGCGAATGGGCGGCGCTACGATTGAAACCCATTGCATGGTGCGTGAAACCAACCAGCGCCCCGATGGAAGCTGGGATGTCGTCACCGACAAAGGCACAATCCATGCCGAACACATTGTTAATGCGGGCGGGCTTTGGGCACGCGAAGTTGGTGCCATGGCGGGTGTCTATTTCCCCCTGCACCCGATGGAGCATCAATACCTTGTCACAGACGCGATCCCCCAGATCGAAGCGATCATTGATGCGGGTGGCGAGCATCCGCATGTCATGGATCCGGCGGGTGAAAGCTATTTAAGGCAGGAAGGGCGTGGTCTGTGCATCGGGTTCTATGAACAACCCTGCAAGCCTTGGGCAGTAGACGGCACCCCGTGGGATTTCGGGCACGAGTTGCTGCCCGATGACTATGACAAGATCACCGACAGTATCGAATTCGCCTATCGCCGCTTTCCCGTGCTGGCTGAGGCCGGGATAAAATCGGTGATCCATGGGCCGTTTACCTTTGCCCCAGATGGAAACCCGCTGGTCGGCCCTGTACCCGGAATGCGCAACTACTGGTCGGCCTGCGGTGTCATGGCCGGGTTCAGTCAGGGTGGCGGCGTTGGCCTGACGCTGGCGCAGTGGATGATCGAAGGCGAGCCAGAGCGCGACGTGTTTGCCATGGATGTTGCCCGCTTCGGCGACTGGATCAGCCCAGGTTATACCCGCCCCAAAGTCATCGAGAATTATCAGAAACGCTTCAGCGTTGCCTATCCGAACGAAGAACTGCCCGCCGCACGCCCCAACCGCACAACACCAATGTATGACATCTTCAGCGATCTTGGCGCGGTTTGGGGGCAGCAATACGGCCTTGAAGTGCCAAACTATTTTGCGCAGGAAGACGAGCCGGGATTTGAAACGCCATCCTTCCGCCGCTCGAACGCGTTCGAGGCGACGGGGCGCGAAGTGCGGGCGGTGCGTGAAGCTGTAGGTATCAACGAGGTCCACAATTTCGGCAAATACCGCATCACCGGACCCAATGCTCGGAACTGGCTGGACCAGATCATGGCTGGTCGCATTCCGAAACCTGGTCGGCTGTCTTTGACCCCGATGCTGTCGCACAAGGGCAAGCTAATCGGCGATTTCACGGTTTCCTGCCTGAGTGACACTGAATTCCAGCTTACGGCGTCCTATGGCAGTCAGGCCTTCCACATGCGGTGGTTCCAGCAAAACGCTCAGGACGGTGTAACAATTAAAAACATCAGCGACCGGTTGAACGGTTTCCAGATTGCCGGCCCAAAGGCAACGCAGGTTCTGGCGACCTGCACACGAGACGACCTGACGGATTTCAACTTCCTGAACGTGCGACGGATGACTGTCGGCATGACCGACTGTATCGTTCAGCGTGTCAGCTATACGGGCGATCTTGGTTATGAAATCTATTGCGACCCCTTAGCGCAGCGTCAGCTTTGGTGGACGCTGTGGGAGGCCGGACAACCCCACGGAATTGTTCCGTTCGGAATGCGCGCAATGATGAGCCTGCGGCTGGACAAGTTTTTTGGCTCATGGATGCGAGAGTATTCGCCGGATTACACCGCCGCTGAAACGGGATTGGATCGGTTCATTGCATTCAGCAAAAACACCCGTTTCATCGGCCGCGATACAGCGGAATTAGAACGGGCCAACGGAACCATCCGCCAGTTGGCAGCCTTCGAGGTTGAAACAGACGATGCGGACGTCAACGCCTATGAACCGATCTGGCTGGATGGTTCGGTTGTTGGGTTCTGTACCTCCGGCGGCTACTCTCATTTTGCGCAGAAATCTGTCGCCATGGGCTTTCTGCCGTCCGGGCGCATAGAAGATGGTCTGGAGGTTGAAATCGAGATTCTGGGGCAGATGCGCAAAGCGAAGGTTATCTCGACACCTTTGTTTGACCCAGATGGCACACGCATGAGGGGATGACAGCACACATGACTGACAGCAGTGTGGCGCAATGACCGAAATCCCCATCATCCTGCTTGCTGCCGGTCATTCCAGCCGTATGGGCGGGCTGGACAAGCTTATGCAGCAAATTGATGGCATTCCACTGCTGACCCGTACGGCGACCCTAGCGCGTGGCGTGGCACCTGTCCTTGTCGCCCTGCCACTGCGCCCGCATCCAAGATACGATGCTCTTGCAGGAATGGACGTACAGACCGTTCCCGTACCGGACGCGGTCGAGGGAATGAATGCCAGTTTGCGCACCGCCATAAAACACCTTCCTGTTGATGCACCCGCGGTCATGGTTTTGCTGGCCGACTTACCCGACCTGACCCAGACCGATCTGAGAACGATCTTGAAAGCACGCCAGTTGCATCCCGACAATGTAATCTGGCGCGGAACAACCACAGATGGAAAGCCCGGGCACCCGGTGATCTTCGATCGGACGCTTTTCACTCAGCTTTCGGCATTACATGGCGACCACGGCGCGCAGGCGGTGGTTCGCTCACAACAGCGCGGCGTATTCCTGCAACCCCTGCCCGGTCAAAACGCGGTTTTAGATCTGGATACACCGGAAGATTGGGACGCCTGGCGCAAAAAGTGTACTTCTTGAATAAACACGGCCCGGTCGATATCGACCGGGCCGGTGCCCAATACAGGACTACCACTTTCTACAATTCCAAAAGTTTGACCAATAGGTCTTTAAGACACTCTGGTTCCCTAGCCGCTAAACCTAAACAAGACCCCCTCGTTAACACGCCGCTAAAACTTCCGGTAACTGAGTTAGCCGCCAGCGCCCCCTAGCGCTTTTGGCTTCCCCTCACTTGGGCAATTTCATCCTCACTTATCCGATCCTTAGAAACAACGTAAAATTGGATGAATAGGTTAATTTAGCGCATCTCGACTTGGCTTTTAGGCAACATAGCCCTGGGGCTTATTCAACCTATAGGCGATCCACATTCGGTGCACAAATCAACGATTCGGGATTAAGCGCAAACTTATGCGCCCATTCAGCTGCCTCTCAGCAAAGTTATAGCGTCAAGTCCGAAGACCTCCGGACTCGCCCACAACCATTGGAAGAGCAGCATTTTTCCCCACTGTTCAGTGAAAGCATTGTCAACAAAACAATGAAAATACAACTTTTTTGAAAGTTTGACGTCTGTTTTGGCAACAATCCTCCGATTCGCCTTCGACCTCCTCGGTTAAATCAGCGAATCCTGATCAACGTCTTTCGCCACAAAACACCCGCTTTGTGGCAAAATTAAGATTTATTAATTGATCAGTCAGGAAACCCCAATCCTGACAGTGCATCTCATGTCTCAACGCGCAACGGAAATTGCGTGATCAAACCAGGAGACAGAAATGAGCATCCGAAAATCTTCGCTTTTACTTCCCCGCACATCCAACTGGATGGGTGTTAGCGCATTGGGCGCAGCCATGCTGGCCACAACCGCTTTACCTTCGATGGCGGACGAGGCGCTAGCCGATCTTGTCGAATCCGTTTCCCCTTCGGTTGTGACCATCATTGCCGAGCAAAAGGCCGCCCCAAGCCCCGCACAGGGGCAGAGTTTTGATTTTGACGGTCATCCGTTTGGGGAATTCTTCAAACGTTTTGGTGGGCCTGAAGGGTTCAACATGCCTCAACGCGGTCCGGCACAAGGGCTCGGGTCAGGGTTTGTACTGGATGAATCCGGTTATGTCGTCACCAATCACCATGTGGTGGACAATGCCGAGACTGTAACCGTTCGCCTAAGTGATGACCGGACATTTGAGGCCGAGGTGGTTGGCACCGATCCGCTGACAGATATCGCAGTCTTGAAGATAGATGCAGGCCCGGGTCTGCAAGCTGTCAAACTGGGTGACAGCGATGCAATCCGCGTTGGCGAAGATGTCGTTGCGATCGGCAACCCGTTTGGTTTGAGCTCGACAGTTACTACCGGCATTGTATCGGCCAAAGGGCGCAATATCTCGGACGGGCCTTATGCCGAGTTCATTCAAACGGACGCCGCCATCAACAAGGGCAACTCTGGTGGCCCGCTTTTCAACATGGACGGCGAAGTGGTTGGCGTGAACTCGGCCATATATTCCCCCAGTGGCGGATCTGTCGGGCTGGGATTTGCCGTAACCTCGAACATCGTTGAACATATTGCGGTCGATCTGCAGGACGACGGGCAGGTCAGCCGTGGATGGCTGGGTGTATCTATCCAGAATATCAGCCCGCAGCTTGCGGCGGCACTGGGAATTGATGCCTCCTCGGGTGCACTGGTGGCAGATGTTGTCGCCGACAGCCCTGCAGATGGCGTTCTGGAGCAAGGCGATGTTATCCTGTCCTTCAACGGCGAAGCCGTAGACTCCAGTGGTGACCTGCCTATTCTGGTGGGCACAACCAAGGTCGGCACCGCAAGTAATCTGACCATTCTGCGCGATGGCAAACAGGAAACGGTCACTTTGACCGTTGGCCAGCATCAGGCAGCGTCGGCTCAGTCCGATACCCCTGTCGAATCCGAAGCGGCGGGCACGTCGCTTGGTGTCACCGTGGCCCCGCTGACCGAAACGATGCGAGCCGAGACAGGTATCGCCAAAGCCGTAGAAGGTGTCGTCGTCACAGACCTGCAACCGGACAGCCCTGCGGCTCGGGCGGGTCTGCAACGCGGTGACGTGATCGTCAAACTGGGCAATCAGGACACGTTCACACCCGAAGCGCTGAAGGCGGCACTGGACACCGAAAAAACAGACCCGGCACTGGTGCTGATCAACCGGGCTGGCAGCCAAATCTTCGTTGCCGTCGAACTGGTCTGATCAATACCATGCGCGCGCCGCTTGATGGGGAGAACCGGCGCGTGCCTCACCCGACGGACCTGAGTTGTCCGCTGTCCGTCGGGCTTGCCGGGTGCGTGCCCAGCACCCGGCAAGATCGTCAGCAAACCATATGCTTTGTTTGAATTTTGTGTTTAAATCCTTAGGGAAAGGAACCACATCATGAGCCGCCGTCTGTTGATCGTCGAAGATGACGCTGACACCAGGGATTTCATTGCCAAAGGGTTTGGCGAAGAAGGCTATGTTGTCGAAACGGCTGCTGATGGCCGCGAGGGATTGTACCACGCAACGGATGGCGGGTTTGACGCCATTGTGCTGGACAGGATGCTTCCCGGTCTGGACGGGCTGTCGCTGATCAAATCCCTGCGTGCAGCAGGGTTGAAAACACCGGTCTTGATGTTGACGGCCATGAGCGCAGTGGACGAGCGCGTCAAAGGATTGCGATCAGGCGCCGACGATTATCTGGTCAAGCCCTTCTCGTTTCAGGAACTTCATGCACGGATCGAAGCCCTGTTACGACGTCCGCAGGAATCCGAGGAAACGCCGACCCTGACCTGCAAGGATCTTGAAATGGATCTTCTGACCCGCAAGGTTACGCGGGACGGCCATGAGATCACGCTGACGCCCCGTGAATTCCAGATTCTCGAATTCTTTCTGCGCCGCAAGAACCGTGTCGTGTCGCGTACCATGCTGCTTGAGGGCGTCTGGGATTATCATTTCGACCCGAACACCAACGTTGTGGATGTTCACATCTCAAAGCTGCGCCGCCAGTTGGATGAAGGCGGAGACACACCTTTGATTGAAACAGTTCGCGGTGCGGGTTACATGATGTCCGATGGATAACCTTCGGCTTTCCCTTAATAATTCAAGAACAAGACTTGTCGCCACCAGCATGGTGCTAAGCACGTTACTGACCGCGTCTGTGCTGGCATTGGTCTATGTGACAGCCAACCGGAGCATCGAATCCGAGACCCGATCGGTCGTGTCCGCCGAACTGACCGGGCTTGCCGATGAATATGAACGGCGCGGGCTGATCGGGCTGATTACAGCGATCGAGCGTCGTCTTCCAAGCGCGTCCGATCGAGACGCGCTGTATCTGCTGGCGGATCGGCAGGGCGTCAAGCTTGTGGGTAACCTGAAAACCTGGCCGGTCAATGTGACCGCCGGAAGCGGTTGGGTCGACCTCGAGTTGCGCAGGGCTGACAATGACCAACTGGTGCCCATCTCGGCCGCTTCGATCCGATTGCCCGGTGGTGAACGCCTTTTGGTGGGACGGGATGCGGCGGCCCGTCAACAATTCGACCGTGTATTGTTCCGATCTCTGGCACTGGCACTAGGAATAGCATTTGTTCTGAGCGTGATCACTGGCTGGCTGTTCACACGTCTGGTGTTTTCACGCCTGTCAGACATCGCAAGCACAGCCGAAAACATCGTTTCCGGCGATCTTTCCAAGAGGATGCCCCTGCGCGGAACCGGGGACGAGTTCGATCAGGTCTCTGGCACGTTGAACAACATGCTCGACAGGATCGAAGAGCTGGTGAGCAATCTGCGCACCACGTCGAACTCTATCGCACATGATTTGCGCTCTCCTTTGTCCCGCCTTCGCCAAAGGGTCGAATCCCTTTCCGAGCCCGGCAAAAGCGATCTGGACCGCGAAATCGACATTGCGCGGGCTACGGGAGAAATCGACCATGTTTTGCGGGTCTTGGGGCAGCTTACCGAAATTTCGCGGGCCGAGGCCGGTCTAGGGCGCGAGCAATTCGAAGACATTGACTTGCAGCAACTGGTTGGAGATGTCGTGGAACTGTATGACCCGGTGGCCGCAGATCAGGACATCCGCCTTGAGGTTACAGGCTCTGCCCCGGCTATTCAGGGGCACCGGCCCCTACTCTCGCAGGCTCTTTCTAATTTGCTGGAAAACGCGATGCGTTATGCACCGGCGGATACCGCAATCACGATCTCTATCGGTACCAAGGACGGATTTGCCCAATTGCGGGTTCGGGACCGTGGTCCGGGTGTTCCGCCCGGAGAGTTGGATCGCCTTCAACTTCCCTTCGTCACACTTGATCCGGCGCGGACGGAACGCAATGCGGGATTGGGGCTCGCGCTGGTTGCCGCGATTTCACATATGCATGGCGGGACATTCGCAGCCCGAAACTGCGACCCAGGTTTGGAAACTACGATCAATCTGGCAATTCAGAGTTAATCCGGCAGTCCGTTTATCGCCAATACCTTGTTTTTGTACCGTTTATCCCCTGTAACTTCCGCACCGAACCAACCCGGCGGGACATAGGCATTTGCGTCTTCACTGGTATGGAACTCAACCTCAACCAAACGCAGGGGTTCCAGACCGCCTGAAAAAACATCCAGCTCGAACTGGTGGCCGTCTGGCATTAGATCCGTGTAACGCACCTTCTCGACCCGGCGACCTTTGGTTTCCGGCCAGAAGGTTTCAAACTGGTCTCGGGTTATCTCTGCCTCACGCTCAACACGTACAAGATCACCGCCGCCTTTTAAGGTCAGGAAAAACACATTGTTCTTTTGTCGAAGGCGCAATTCGGTCGAGTCCTCCGGCGCGGTGAGGTACCCCTGACGCACCTCTGCTTTTTCTGCGCGGCTCAGGTTCGGCAACCTTGCCACCAGAAACTTGCGTTCAATTTCTTTGCTCATCAGGGTGCCCCCGCTCTTTCTTCCAGCTCATCAAACAGCGCCCGATATGCCGCACCAGCAGCGCTACGACCTGCGTAAGTACAGACAGGGCCCCGATATTGCCCCATCTTTTCGACATCCGCAGCGAAAGGCACAACCGCGTGTAAAATGCGCTTGGGATGCTGGGCGCGCATTGAAACCATCGTTTCCCGATGCAACAACTTCCGGTTCTGCACCATCGAAAAGAACGCCCGCAGCTTCTTCTTACGCAGCCCGTGTTTGTCGAAAAAGCCAACCAGCTGATCGAATGACCGCTCGGACAGGGTTGTGGGAATGATCGGAACAACGATTTCATCAGCGGCCCGAAAGATATTCTCGGACAAGGTGGAAAAATTGGGCGGACAATCCAGAAGAACCAGATCATAGTCACTGCCAGCCGCCGACAATGCCCTTTTCAGACGCGAGCGTTTGTTCCGCATGCGCGACAGGAAGATATCAAAGTCGCGGAAAGTCAGGTTTGCGGGCAGAACGTCCAACCCGTCAAAATCACTTGCCCGGATGGCTTTGGTAAACCGCTCCACATCCTCAAAAAAACGGGCATCCGTCAGTTTTTTTGACGGCTTCACCCGAAAATAGAACCCGGACGCCCCCTGAGGATCGAGATCGCATAGCAAAACTTTTTGGCCAGCCTGCGCATAGGCATAGGCCAAGTTCACCGAAGTAGCGGTTTTTCCGACACCGCCCTTATTGCTGTAACAGGCAATGATCTTCATTCCCTACTCCTTTTTGTGGTGAAACAGACTGCGGAACATGTGCCGGATTTCTTGCCCGTCGAACTGAAGGAAGCTTGCGACAACGCGTTTTCTTTCGGTCTTCTGACGTTGATCAAGCACAGCGATTAGGCCGCCCACGGACAAACCGATCTGCGCGTTTACGTGGCCTTGCGTATCGGCGTGCGACGCTACAAAGGTCAGCAACGCGTCTTGCTGCACAGAATAGTCGTTGAACAAACCAAGATTATCCTGAAGTTTTTTCAACTGTTTAAGGATCGTTCTCAATCCGTTCGCATCGAAGAGCGGGGCAAACAATTCCATCAGATATCTTAGTTTTTTGCATTCGATACGAAGCTCATGCACCGTCTTGTCTGGCGTATCATCGCTTATGCCGCGCGCCAGTTTGCACATCTTGCGATAATGCTTCCAGATCAGCGCGCAGGCATAGTCATACGTGCCGCGATGCGCGTTTGGTCCGAGGTCCAAGTGATCAGTACTGGTGAACATTGCGGTCAGGTCGGTCATGGACGTCGTGTAGTCGGCGCTGCGCAACCAGCGAGATAGGCGCAGTTGCTCTTGTGTACGTTCCGTTTGAAACTGATCAAACATCTCGGACAGTCCTGCGTGAAGGCTCGGCGGGATAAGATTGAAATACTTGTCTTTTTTCAGAAGGTAGACATCCAAATCACGCAGAGGTCCCGTGGGGGCCATAAGATCGGAAAAGAGCCGCTTCAGTTCGGCCGTCTGGGCCTCGGACAACACACCCTTGAACAGGCTGATCACTGACCTGATCTTGCGCAACGAAACCCGGTAATCGTGCAAAAACTCGGTGTCGATATCAGCGATCATGCCCTCCTCGTTTTGCCGTGCAACCCTCAGATATATTTGAACGATTTTCGCAGCGACTTCGCTGCAAGGATCTGCTTGACCGAACTTTATTTCAGGCTTGGCCTGATAGGGAACCATGTCTGGAAACAGACTGGGATAGACCGTTTCAACGTCACGAACACCGCCCGAAACGCGATCGAGAGCGGAACGGACCAACTGATAGGCCTTCTTATACCCGCGCAACTGCTGAATTCGTACAATGGTTGCCTGCCCTGATGGCGTCGACATGTACGTTAAAGTTCCCCTGACTTTTGTCTTTTGCAGATCATCAAGCACGGCGAAGGTCTTTGCCTCGATCTCTCCAACACCAATCTGCGTCAGCGCCCGTAGTTCAGGAAAGTCGCTCAGCGCCTTCTGAACCGGCCCTTCTGGCAAGTCCCGTGCAAACCGCAGATGCCCCGAGTGCTGCTGAGACAAAGGGCCGTGGTCCTTCCGCAGCAGGTGCAACACCCCGCCAGTATCGATCAAAGCACGACCCGAGGCGCGCAGTGACTGATCGTGACAATCCAGCAATGCGAAAGCTGCGACGGGGCTATCGGGTGAAACTTTTTGGGAAAACCCGGCAATGGCATTTGCCAGAGCCGTTTCGTCAATCCTCGCTGGGAAAATGAACTGATCGCTTGACGATCTGGTCATGATACGCCTTTCCAGTTCAACTTCAGAAACCCCTTTACAGGTTTCTCAACGATCATATGCGCGCGCCCCTTGTTTGGTTTGGTTGCTCCAACGCCATCCAAGGTTCTCCTTTTCAGTCTCGGCTGAACCCGAAAGGACATCAAGGCATTATGCCTGCGACCGAGTGTAATCACGGGGTGACAGACCTCGGGTGCCGAAGTAAGACACCGCTATGAGCGAACCAGTATCTTCGATCCGAAACCTTGGCCCCGCCTTTGAACAGGCCTGCGCACGTGCTGGTATTCATTCGGCTGAGGCGCTGCGAGAACTGGGGCCGGACGAAGCCTATGCCCGCCTGTTGCGCGCCGGCACCAGGGCGCATTTCATCGGATATTATGTTCTGGTGATGGGATTGCAGGGCCGCCCGTGGAACGATTGCAAGGGCGACGAGAAGAAAGCCCTGCGCGAAAGGTTCGACGCAATCAAAGCTGGTAACGGTGCTGCTCCGGAAAACCAGATGATTGCAGATCTGGACGCCATCGGAGTTCGTGTTGCACCAAAGGACTTAAAGCAGCTCTGAACGAATAAGGCCGCACCCAACCAAGGATGCGGCCCCTGTTTGTCACCAATGGCTGTGGCTTAACCGACCAGTTCAATGCCCGAGAAGAAGTATGCGATTTCAACCGCTGCGGTTTCCGGTGCGTCCGAACCGTGGACCGAGTTTTCACCGACCGATTCCGCGAATTCAGCGCGGATGGTGCCGGGGGCTGCGTCCGCAGGGTTCGTTGCGCCCATGACTTCACGGTTCTTTGCAATGGCGCCTTCGCCTTCCAGAACCTGAACAACAACCGGAGCCGACGACATGAATTCGCACAGTTCGTCATAGAACGGACGTTCGGCATGAACGTCATAGAACTTGCCAGCCTGAGCTTTGGTCATGTGAATGCGCTTTTGCGCCACGATGCGCAGGCCTGCTTCTTCGAACTTGGCGTTGATCTTGCCGGTCAGGTTGCGGCGGGTTGCATCGGGTTTGATGATCGAGAATGTGCGTTCCAGTGCCATATCGGCCTCTCCTTATAATGTGACGCGGGATCCGCGCCGAAATCCATCGCGCGCCGGGTATCACGGTCTTTGATCCATGAAAAGTGTAATGATGCCTTGCCGGTGGCTTTGCAGTTCAGATTGTTTCTGGCAAAGGGTCGACACGGTCCAGTCGACGAACGTAAAGCACCGCCATCAAGCCGGCAAAGCTACAGGCCCACATCATGCCCAGTACCAGATACGGCCCGTTTTCGGGGCTGACGAACGCGCCGGTCATTGAGGTCAGAACAGCTCCCAAAGCCACGATCATTGCCCCCGACAGCCCTGCCGCGCTACCTGCCAGCCCGGGGCGTACCGACATGACACCGGCCGCGGCATTGGCATTGGTCAAACCGTTGCCAAAGCCGACACAGATTGCCGAACCGAAGAAGACCCAGACCGATCCCAGATCAGCGAGAAACAGCATCAATCCGCAGAACGGGCCAGTTGAGGCCACGATCCGCCCCGACAATATCATTGTCGTCAGGCGCGTCCGGGCCGCAATCCGACCGGTGACAAAATTGCCAACCATGAACCCGCCGGTGATGATGCCAATCCCCAGCCCCAGCGTTGCTGGGCTCAGGTCGAACCACGCTGCGGCAACCAGCGGCGCACCGGTGATAAAGCTGTAGAACCCCCCAATCGAAAACGCCGCGCATAGGGCATAACCCCAGAACCTGCGGGCACGGAACAGGTGTGGGTATTCGCGCAGTTGGGCACCAAATGTGGACGAGCGGTTCGTGTTGGTTTCGCCCAGGTCGAACCAAAGCAGCACCAGCAACCCTGCTCCAAGCAACGAGTACAGGACAAACCCCGAACGCCAACCGAAAAGCATATCCAGCGCCCCACCCAACATCGGCCCAAGCATCGGGGCTAAGGCCATGGCCATCGCGACGTAACCGAGTTTGCTTGCCGCCTCATTCGGTGCGTAACGGTCTCTGATCGACGCGCTGGACAGGACCGAGCCGGCGACAACAGCAGCCTGAAGCAGGCGGAAGCCAAGAAAAACCCAGATCGATCCGGCCAGTGTGCATCCGATCGACGCAAGGACAAATATTGATATACAAATCAAAAGGATAGGTCTGCGCCCAAAGCGATCCGATAACGGGCCCATGATCAGTTGCAACACTGCCGAAACCGCCAGATACCCCGCGACCGACAGGTTCATCAGGCCGTAATCCACCGTGAAGTCTTCACTCATATGCGCCAGCGACGGCAGGAACATGTTGAGCGTCAGCACAGACAGCGCCGTAGCAAAGATCAATGTGATCAGGGATGGAGGCGTCCGGGCCGCGCGCATGTGAAAAACCGCTTCAAAAAGCAAACGAGACAGCGCTAACACATTGCTTGATGCTTGAAAATGCCAAGCCGCTGGCGGCGGCATCACACCTCTGCTAAGAGCGCCTCATGTTACGGATCGAAGACATCACCTATGCCGTTGAAGGCCGCCCATTGTTTGATGGCGCCAGCGCAACCGTACCAGACGGTCACAAGGTTGGCCTTGTGGGCCGGAATGGCACGGGAAAGACCACGCTTTTTCGCCTGATCCGCGGGGAACTGGCGCTGGAATCGGGGAATATTGCGGTCCCCAAGCGCGCCCGCATTGGCGGGGTCGCGCAGGAGGTCCCATCATCCAACGTTTCGCTGATCGACACTGTTCTAGCCGCTGATACCGAACGCAGCGCCCTGATGACCGAGGCTGGCGACGCAACGGATCCCACGCGAATTGCCGAAATCCAGACCCGGCTGGCCGATATCGACGCCTGGTCGGCCGAGGCCCGCGCGGCCTCAATCCTCAAGGGGTTGGGGTTTGACGACGCAGACCAATTGCGCCCCTGTTCGGATTTTTCGGGTGGCTGGCGGATGCGCGTGGCCTTGGCGGCGGTTCTGTTCTCACAACCGGATTTGTTGCTGTTGGACGAACCGACCAACTATCTGGACCTTGAAGGCGCGTTGTGGCTCGAAAGCTATCTGGCCAGGTATCCACATACGGTCATAATCATCAGCCATGACCGGGGCCTGCTGAACCGTGCCGTAGGGTCGATCCTGCACCTGGAGGATCGCAAACTCACCTATTACGCCGTGCCATATGACAAATTCGCTGAACGGAGGGCGGAACGTCTGGCACAGGCAGAATCCGAAAACGCCAAAGCCAAGGCGCGCATCGCTCATTTGCAGAGCTTCGTGGATCGGTTTCGATATAAGGCATCCAAGGCCGTTCAGGCCCAATCGCGCCTGAAAATGATCGAACGCATCCAGTTGGTCTCAACCCCGCAAGAGGCCGCGCTGCGTGCGTTTTCCTTCCCCGAACCCGAGGAACTGTCGCCACCGATCATCCAGATTGAAGGCGGTGTGACCGGTTATGGCGAAACCGAAGTACTGCGCCGCCTGAACCTGCGCGTCGATCAGGATGACCGCATCGCGCTGCTGGGCAAGAACGGTCAGGGCAAATCAACCCTGTCCAAACTGCTGTCAGACCGCCTGCCCCTGATGGCTGGCAAGATGACCCGCAGCAACAAGCTGCGCATCGGGTATTTCGCTCAGCATCAGGTGGACGAGCTTTATGTGAACGAAACGCCACTGGACCACCTGCGCCGCCTGCGCCCAGACGAGGCGCCGGGCAAGTGGCGCTCGCGTCTGGCGGGGTTCGGCCTGAACGCGGCTCAGGCGGAAACCGAGGTTGGCCGCCTGTCGGGTGGGCAGAAGTCGCGCCTGTCGCTGCTGCTGGCAACCATCGACGCACCACATATGCTGATCCTCGACGAGCCGACGAACCATCTGGATATCGAAAGCCGTGAGGCGCTGGTCGAAGCGCTGACCGCCTATTCGGGTGCTGTCGTGCTGGTCAGCCACGACATGCACCTGCTGTCGCTTGTTGCCGATCGGTTGTGGCTGGTCTCGGACGGTACGGTCAAATCTTATGACAGTGACCTTGAATCCTATCGTGCCCTATTGCTGGCGCGTGACAAACCGGTCAAAGAAAAGCCACAAACAGAGAAGCCCAAACGCGCCTCGCGCGATACCATGCTGGCATTGCGGGCGGACCTGCGCAAATGCGAGGACCGGGTCGAGAAACTGACAGAGATGCACGACAAGCTCGCGGCAAAACTGGCCGACCCGACGCTTTACGAAGACGACAAGATCAACGATTTGGAAATCTGGAACCGCAAATTCGCCGAGGTGGTCGAGGCCATGCAAAAAGCAGAAGCGCTTTGGATCGCTGCTGCTGAGCGACTGGAACAGGCAGAAACGGTATGAGCGATCCTGTTGTTGAAACCAAAGCAATGATCGCGGGAATGCATCCCGAAATTCAACCCGGAGAATTCGCATTTGTGGTCTGGCCCGAAGATATGGACTGGCCCGACGGAACACGCGCCAGTTACGTCGAGGCCGAAGGGCTGTCTTTAGTCGTTCCGATCAATTGCGCACCAACAGAGGCGGTTGCTATGCGCTGTATCACACTTCAGGTGCACTCCTCGCTGGAAGGCGTGGGTCTGACCGCTGCGGTCTCGGGGGCGTTGGCACAGGCCGGAATTCCGGCAAACATGGTTGCGGGCTATCACCACGATCATGTTTATGTTCCGTCCGGACTGGCCGAAGACGCCCTTAGAATTTTGAAACATCTGCAACAGAGTAGCAAAGAGTGATTGACACCGCATTTCTGATCACCGCGTTCACAACGCTTTTCGTGGTTCTTGATCCACCGGCGCAAACGCCGATTTTTGTGGCCCTGACCCAGAACATGGATTGGCACACGCGCCGCTCTGTCGCGATACGCGCATGCCTGACGGCAGGCGGCATTCTGGCCATGTTCGCGGCCTTTGGCGAAGCGTTGCTGGGTTTTGTCGGCATCTCGATGGAGGCGTTTCGCGTTGCGGGAGGTGTTCTTCTGTTTCTGACCGCGCTCGACATGCTGTTTGAACGCCGGACCAAACGTCGTGAAAACAGTGCCGAAGAAGAAGAACATCCGGACCCGTCGGTGTTTCCGCTGGGCATCCCACTGATTGCAGGACCCGGTGCGATTGCCACCATGATCCTGCTGGCCGGTCAACATCCCGGCATTCAGGGTCTGGCGGTTGTCATCGGCGTTATGCTGGTCGTTCTGGCAATGGTTTTTGTGATGTATCTTACATCCGGGGCCGTGGCACGGCTTTTGGGGAAAACCGGGCTGAACGTGTTGACCCGGCTTCTTGGGATGCTGCTGGCTGCATTATCTGTTCAGTTTATTCTTGATGGCCTCAAGGCCTTTGGATTCGCATCTTAAGCCCCCATATTAACAAGGTTAAGGGGATTTCCGGGAACCGCATGGACAGTTTCGATATTGGACGCCTGATCTATCTGGCCCTGCTGGGGGCGGCGCTGCTGATGTGGTTTGTCACGCATAATCGGCAGTCGCTTAGCAAGACATTCCAGCAGGTTATGGCATGGGTGTTCATATTCGTCGGGGTCATCGCACTGGTCGGCCTGTGGGAGGATATTCGCTCCTCGGTCGGTCCCGCGCCGCAGATGAGTGTCACCGGTAACTCGGTTGAGGTTCCCCGCGCTTATGATGGCCATTATTACCTTCCGGTTCTGGTGAATGGTGAGCTGATCACCTTTCTTGTCGACACCGGTGCCAGCCAGATCGTGTTGAACGCGCGGGATGCCAAACGGGCAGGCATTGATCCCGATCAGCTGAGTTATTTCGGGCGCGCCTTGACTGCAAACGGTGAGGTGCGTACCGCGCCGGTGCGGCTTGAGACCCTGACGATAGGACCCATTACGGATCAGAACGTTTCGGCCTGGGTCAACGAGGGTGAGCTGGATAAATCGCTTTTGGGGATGGAATATCTGCACCGTTTTTCAAGCATTCAGTTTGCGGATGGCAAGCTGATCTTGTCCCGTTAATGCTCCTCACCTCTTGAGAACAAAAGTGGAACATGATAGCTTGCAGGCATGTCTGCTCAGCTTCTTGGCCACAAACCTGCGCGTCAGGTACCGGGGGTAAATCTCCATTCGCAGATCACCCTGCAACCGGGCCGCGTGCACGAGGCTTGCGGCCCCGCCCGGCGCAGCTTTGCCATCTGGCTGGCCGGTCAGACACAGGGTCCCGTGCTGTGGATTTCCCCCGCGTGGGAGCCCGCTCAACTGAACCCCGACGGAATTATGGCCTTTGCTGATCCGGCGCGTTTTCTGTTCGTCCACCCCACCCGCGCCGAAGATCTGCTATGGTGTATTGAAGAGGCGCTGCGCAGCGGGGCCATCCCGCTGATCATAGGCGACCTGCCCGGCGCGCCGGGGCTGACGCCGGTGCGGCGGATGCATCTGGCCGCAGAACAAGGCGGCACGATGGGCCATGCCCCGCTTGGCCTGCTGCTGACGCCCGGTGATGGCGGCGCACAAGGGGTTGAGACACGCTGGCACATGGCCGCCGCCCATCAGGGGGATGCCAGGCACTGGACCCTGACCCGCCGCCGCGCCCGCGCCCTGCCCCCGGTCAGCTGGCAAGCCACTCAGACCGCTGCCCGCACCGGTCTGCACCTGAAACGCATTGAAACAGAGGACATTCTGACGTGAAGCCGCAAGGATCACGCAAGATGTGACTGGCCAAACTCCGGATCGCACCCTAGCGTCGCCGCATGAGCCATCCGATCCATGACAGCCGCTATTCCTGGATACGCCTTCTGATCACGCTCGCCATCGCAACTGTGGCGAATGTGGGAATGTGGGCTGTAATCGTGGTCATGCCCGCCGTCGAAGCAGAATTCAGCGCCGGTCGCGCCGAAGCCTCGATGCCATATACACTTACGATGATTGGATTTGCGCTGGGCAATATGTGGCTGGGGCAACTGGTGGACCGGCTGGGTGTGACACGCGCCCTGATCGGCGCTGCTGTTTTAAGCGCCTTCAGTTATCTATTGGCAACGCTGGCCCCGAATATAACGCTACTATCCGCGGCGCATCTGCTGGTCGGGCTGGGAACATCGATCGGATTTGGGCCCTTGATCGCCGATATCTCGCACTGGTTCATGAAACGGCGTGGAATCGCCGTCGCACTGGTGGCCAGCGGGAATTACCTGTCTGGGGCAATCTGGCCTACTCTGCTGTCCGGTATTCTGGCACGCGACGGCTGGCAACAGGTCTATCTGACATTGGCGGCTCTGACGTTGCTGGTTGTCATCCCCCTGTCCTTGTTGTTGCGCCGCAAGGTCCCAATCGAAGCGCACAACACAGCCGCGGCCACAGCCCGGATCAACGCACGCAGTGTCGGTGTTTCACCACGCGTGTTACAGTACATTCTTGGTCTGGCCGGCATTGGATGTTGCGTAGCGATGTCCATGCCACAGGTCCATATCGTGTCGTATTGCGTCGGGCTGGGATACGGCCCCGCAGTGGGGGCTGAGATGCTATCGCTGATGCTACTGGGCGGCGTCGCCAGCCGTATCGTCTCGGGCCTGTTGGCCGACCGTCTCGGTGGCGTCATGACACTTCTGATCGGCTCTGTATTGCAGTGCATCGCGCTGTTCCTGTTCCTGCCGTATGACGGGATGGTCTCACTTTATGTGATCAGCTTGCTATTCGGTCTGGCGCAGGGTGGCATCGTGCCCAGCTACGCTTTGGTTGTCCGCGAATACATGCCGCCGCAAGAAGCCGGTGCGCGAGTCGGATTCGTCATGATGATGACAATTCTTGGCATGGCGCTTGGTGGCTGGATGTCAGGCTGGATTTACGATGTCACCGGAAGTTACCAACTGGCTTTCGTCAACGGCATTCTTTGGAACGGTTTGAACATTGCCATCGTTCTGATGTTGATCAAAAGATCCCGCCCCAGACGGGACACGGTCATGGCATGACACACCTGACCCGCCGCTTCGTACTTACGGGGATGGCGGCTCTGCCTTTGGCGAATACGGTGCAGGCCGCCTTGAAGCCATACAATTTGTCACCGAACGGCACCCGGGTCGGTTTTACCTTTGACCTCTCCGGCATTCCCCAGACCGGATCAATGCCGATCCGGGACGCGAACGTGGAAATTGACACGCAACGCCTGCAAAACAACCGGGTCACAGTGGTGCTGGACGTTACCAAGGCCAGAACCCGCTTGCCCTTTGCCCGCATGCCGATGCTCGGCCCCAGTGTATTGGACGCCGAAACCTATCCGACAATTCAGTTCGTATCGACTGACATTCAATTGGGGGCGGATGGGCGCATATCGGATGGTGCCCGCATCACAGGTGAACTGACAGTTCGCGGTATCACGCGCCCGGTCACCTTGGAGGCCAACCTATATCGCCAGCCCGGAACAGCCGCGAACGACTTGAACCGCCTGTCCATAAGTTTGACCGGGACTTTGAACCGGCACGATTTCGGTGCCTCGGGTTATCCCGATCTGGTAGGACAACATGTTGGGCTGGACATTCGTGCCGAGATCATTCGAGCAACCTGACTGACAAAAAGCAAAAAACGACTGGATAAAGTCGAATAGTTGCGCGCATTGTCCGGTGACGCCGCCTATCTGAGAAAACCATGCGCACGATCATTTCATTTGCCGCCCTGTTTCTGTCGGTCATTCTGCTTCAGCTTTCAACAGGCGGCGTCGGGCCACTGGATGCCATTTCCGGGATTACGTTAAGCTTTTCGACCGAACAGATCGGTATGCTGGGTTCGGCGCATTTTCTTGGCTTTTTCATAGGTTGCTGGTGGGCGCCGCGACTGATGGGCAGCGTCGGGCATTCCCGCGCATTTGCCGTATGCACAGCGCTGGGCGCGATGGGTTTGATCGGCCACACCCTGACAGACAATCCTTATGTATGGGCGGCGCTGCGCATCGCCTCGGGCACATGTGTGGCAGGCTGTTATACCGTCATCGAAGCCTGGCTGAATGCAAAAGTAACCAATGAGACACGTGGACGAGCCATGGGCACCTATCGCATCGTTGATATGGGTGCCTCGCTGAGTGCTCAGTTGATCATCGCCGTCCTGCCACCCGCCTCGTATGTATCCTACAACCTCTTGGCGATCCTTTGCTGCGCCTCGTTGCTGCCGCTGACGCTGACACGCGCAAGTCAACCGAAGACGCCTGACGCCCCCCGCCTGCGCCCGAAACTGGCGTGGCACAGTTCGCCGTTGGCCGTAGCGGGCGTCATTGTTTCGGCACTCAGCTCAGCATCTTTCCGAATGGTCGGGCCCGTCTACGGTCAGGAAGTCGGGCTGGGAGTGGACCAAATCGCCTTCTTCCTAGCTTCTTTCGTTCTGGGCGGGGCACTGGCACAGTATCCGATGGGGTGGCTCGCTGACAAGTATGACCGGCGCTGGGTCTTGATCTGGCTTTCGGTCGCGGCGGTACTAAGCTGCGGGGTCACAATGGCGGCAAGCGACACGGGAACTGTCGGTGTCATGCTGGCAGCAGGGCTTTTTGGGTTTACGACATTCCCGATCTTTTCGGTGTCATCCGCACATGCCAACGATTTTGCAACAACCGAGCAGAGGGTCGAGCTGTCTGCCGCCCTGATGTTCTGGTACGCGCTGGGGGCAATTGCGTCACCCTATATCACATCAACACTGATCCAGGATTTTGGACCCAGCGCGCTGTTTGCATTTGTCGCGGTCGGCCACGTATTCCTGATCGGCTTCGGCCTGGCCCGAATGCGGTCGCGTCCAACACCCGCGGAAAGAACCAATTACGTCTACGCACCGCGTACATCCTTTACGGTCGGAAGGTTGCTGAAACGCGCCCGCGAGGAATGAAAAGCAGACCCGCGGCCCTGCATTGCGCAGAGTCTGCGAATTGGCTGACTACAATCAGATCGCTTTAAAACGGCAATCGGCGACTTGGTCGTCCCATCAGGGGCGCGTCACAAATCAGAGTTATTCCAGTCATCTACGAAACCGGGCTTTTGCTGAGCGGTGACATAGGTTAGACGAACGCGCAGTTAGATATGCGGAAACGGAATATGGCTCGGATTCTCATCACCTCGGCAATCCCATACATCAATGGGATCAAGCACCTCGGCAACCTGATCGGCTCGCAACTGCCTGCCGACTTGTATGCACGCTATCAGCGTGGCCGGGGGAACGAGGTCATGTTCCTGTGTGCCACCGACGAACACGGCACCCCGGCCGAACTGGCCGCTGCTAAAGCTGGAAAGCCTGTGGCCGAGTATTGCGCGGACATGTACGAAATTCAGGCCGACATCGCCAAGCGTTTTGGGATGAGCTTTGATCACTTTGGCCGTTCATCCAGCGAGCAGAACAAAAAGCTGACCCAACATTTCGCCGGGAAACTGGATGAGGCCGGGTTGATCCGTGAAGTCACGGAAAAGCAAATCTATTCCAACGCGGATGGTCGTTTTCTTCCCGACCGCTATATCGAGGGCACCTGCCCCAATTGCGGGTATGAGAACGCACGTGGCGACCAGTGTGAAAACTGCACCAAGCAGTTGGATCCAACCGACCTGATTGAACCGCGCTCGGCCATTTCGGGCTCGACCGATCTGGAAGTGCGTGAGACCAAGCACCTCTATCTGCGCCAATCGGCAATGAAGGATCAGTTGGATGCCTGGATTGACAGCAAAACCGACTGGCCGATCCTGACCACATCCATTGCCAAGAAGTGGCTGCATGATGGCGACGGGTTGCAAGACCGGGGGATCACCCGCGATCTGGACTGGGGTGTTCCGGTCAAGAAAGGCGATCAGGACTGGCCCGGTATGGAAGGCAAGGTCTTCTATGTCTGGTTCGACGCGCCGATTGAATACATCGCCTGTGCCAAGGAATGGGCGGATTCCACTGGGAAACCCGATTCCGAGTGGGAACGCTGGTGGCGCACCGACAAGGGCGCGAACGATGTGCGCTATGTCCAGTTCATGGGCAAGGACAACGTGCCGTTTCACACGCTTTCTTTCCCCGCCACCATTCTCGGGTCGGGCGAGCCGTGGAAAATGGTCGACCACCTGAAATCCTTCAACTATCTAAACTACGACGGCGGCCAGTTCTCGACCTCGCAGGGTCGTGGCGTTTTCATGGATCAGGCGCTCGAGATTCTTCCAGCTGACTACTGGCGGTGGTGGCTGCTGAGCCATGCACCGGAAAGCAGCGACAGCGAGTTCACGTGGGAGAACTTCCAACAATCCGTGAACAAGGATCTGGCCGATGTTCTGGGCAACTTCGTCAGCCGCATCACTAAGTTCTGCCGCTCGAAATTCGGTGAGGTGGTGCCCGAAGGCGGTGAGTTTGGCGAGCGTGAGAACGCTCTGATCGATGAACTTACCAAACGTGTCCGCGCCTATGAGGCGCATATGGAAGCAATGGACGTCCGCAAATCGGCTCAGGAGCTGCGGGCCATCTGGGTGGCTGGCAATGAATTCCTGCAAGCTGCGGCGCCGTGGTCAACCTTCAAGGAAGACCCCGAACAAGCCGCTGCACAGGTGCGTCTGGGTCTGAACCTGATCCGGTTCTATGCCGTGCTCAGCGCGCCGTTCATCCCTGATGCTGCGGCCAAGATGCTAAGCGCCATGAACACGCTTGATACCAGCTGGCCGGAAGACGTAGCCGCAGCGTTGAACGCGCTACCCGCGGGTCACGACTTTACCGTGCCAGACGTTCTGTTCGCCAAGATCACAGACGAACAGCGCGAAGAATGGCAGGCAAAATTCGCCGGTAAACGCGGCTGACCACCCAGATATTCGGAAGCTCAAACGGGGGCCGTTGGCCCCTGTTTTCGTTCGGCACCTCGGAACGGGCCGACACCTAAACCAGCTTAGTTGCACAAATTTTTGGCGTCATCGCGAACCACCTCGGGATTCATCGCGCTTGAGAAATCGTGGTAAACAAGCCATCCTGCAAACAAGTTTTGTCGACTCGCGCGATTGTGACCGCCGGGATGGGCACCAATTGTTTCTGAAATGCACGAGGCTTTCGCCATGTCCCAAGTTTTCCCTTTTCCAACTCAGGCCAGCAATCCAATTGCCACCGCATTATTGCTGATATCCCTGGGACTGGCCCAACCTGCAACTGCACAGGACGAAGGAGCGGCACCGAAAGTTACGATTGCGGCCGCCTACACCGAAGAAATCACCGACGAGGCTTCCTTCATAGGGCGCGCTCAGGCGATCAATAAGGTCGACATCGTCGCCCGCGTGAACGGTTTTCTCAACAGCCGAAATGTCGAGGATGGGGCAACGGTCAAAGAAGGCGACCTGTTGTTCACCATCGAACCGGACCTTTACGAAGCAACATTGGAGGCCCGAAAAGCTGATCTGAACCGGGCCGAGGCAAATCTTGAGTTGGCCAAGGTTGACCTGGCGCGTAAGGAAGAGCTTTACAAGCGCGACGCGACACCTGAATCCGAACGTGACATCGCGCGGGCAAACGAACTGGTCGCCGAGGCTCAGGTCAAGGCCGCAAATGCAGCGATCCAGCAGGCCGAACTGGACCTCAGCTATACACAGATCCACGCGCCTTTTGATGGGCGTATCGGCAGCATCACCACCAGTGTCGGCGATGTGGTAGGCCCGACCAACCCCCCGCTGGTGAACATTGTCAGCGAGACGCCGATCTATGTGAATTTCTCGCTCAACGAAAAAATCTTCACTTCGGTTCTTCAGACCGTTGGTGCAAATTCCGCTTCTCTTGCTGACAGCCCGCAAAGCCCCAATGTGCATATCACGCTGCCAAATGGAACCAAGTTGGATGAAACGGGTAGGATCGTATTCGTTGACAATCGTATCGACCCGTTGACCGGTGCGATCACAATGCGCGCCCAGTTCGAAAATGCCGACCGTTTGATCCTGGATGGTGCATTCGTGAATGTGCAGATTGAAGCGCTGCAACCAACCCTGCAAGTTCTGGTGCCGCAAGCTGCACTGCAACGCGACCAGCGTGGTGACTTTGTTCTTGTAGTAAACGACAAACAGATGGTGGAGCAGCGATACATCACCACAGGCAACACGGAAGGTACTGCCATCATCGTTACGGAAGGCTTGCGTGAGGGCGAAAGCGTGATTGTCGAGGGCCTGCAACGGGTCCGCCCCGGCGTGGCTGTTGACGCGGTCGTCGCTTCTGAACAGCCGGGAGAATAATCGATGTTCTCAGCCCTGTTCATCAGCCGGCCAAAGCTGGCGTTTGTCATCTCGCTGGTACTGACCATCATGGGTGGCATCGGCTATCTGGTGCTGCCGGTCGCGCAGTTCCCTGACATTACCCCGCCCGTCGTCAACGTATCCACCAAATATACCGGCGCAAATGCGGAAACAGTGGAAAACACTGTTGCGGCACCGATCGAGGCGCAGGTCAACGGCGTGGACGATATGATCTACATGACATCCAGATCGTCTGACAACGGTTCCTATTCGCTGGATGTGACCTTTGAGGTCGGCACCGACCCCGATATCGCCTCGGTCAACGTGCAGAACCGGGTGGCACAGGCAATGTCGTCGTTGCCCGCCGAAGTGACATCTTCGGGCGTTGTCACACAAAAATCGTCGACCAACATGCTGATGCTGGTCACGCTGACCTCGCCCAACGGCACCTATGACAGCGTGTTTCTTTCCAACTATGCCTCGATCAACCTGCGCGATGCGCTGGCGCGTGTGCAGGGCGTGGGCAAGGCTGATGTTCTGACCAACCTGGAATACGCCATGCGGGTCTGGATGGACCCGGACAAGATGGCAGCCCTGTCCATCACACCAGGCGATGTGATCAACGCGATCCGCGAACAGAATATCGAAGTGTCCGCAGGCTCAATTGGTGCACCGCCTGTTCCCGAAGGCCAGACCTTTCAATACACGATCAAATCCAAAGGGCGACTGACGTCAGCCGAAGAATTTGGCAACATCGTGATCCGTACTGGAGATGCCGGCGCAATTGTCCGCGTAAGGGACATCGCCCGGGTTGAGCTTGGTGCACAGTTTTACTCGGCATCCGGTTATTTTCAGTCCGTGCCCGCCACCGTGATCGGCATTTATCAGGCCCCCGGCGCAAACGCCCTGGCCGTTTCAGAGCGCGTGCAGGCGGAACTGGAGCGGCTGTCCCGCGCATTCCCCACGGATGTCGAATATGATGTCCCCTTTAACACGACAGACTTTGTCGAAGCTTCTTTGAATGACGTTGTTTCCACGCTGATCCTGACCTTTACCCTCGTGATCTCGGTCGTTTTTGTGTTCCTGGGAAGTTGGCGCGCGACGATCATTCCGGCGGTTGCCATCCCGGTCTCACTGATCGGCACGTTTGCTTTCTTGCTGGCCTTCGGCATGTCGTTGAACACGATCTCGCTGTTTGCGCTGGTTTTGGCCATCGGCATCGTGGTCGATGACGCCATTGTCGTGGTCGAAAACGTCGAGCGCATCATCGCTGATGAGGGGCTGCCCCCAGCCGAAGCCACCCGTAAGGCTATGGGGCAGATCACCGGCCCCGTCATCGCGACCACACTGGTTCTGTTGGCGGTGTTCGTACCGGTGACCTTCATGCCGGGTATCTCAGGGCGGCTGTATTCTCAGTTCGCTGTTACGATCTCGACCGCTGTTGTAATCTCATCCATCAACGCGCTGACACTGTCGCCCGCTCTGTGTGGGCTGGTCCTTAAGGCCCGCTCGGGGCCACCCAAGGGGCTGCTTGCGCTGTTCGAAAATCTCATTGGTGGCCTTCGCAATGGCTATGTCGCCATTGTTCGCAAACTGCTTGTCTTTCCGGCTATCGCGCTGGCCATCGTGGTTGGGCTCGGCATGGGAACAGGGGCAATCATGTCGAACACGTCAGCTGGGTTTATCCCGCTGGAAGACAATGGTTATCTCTTTGTTGACGTGCAACTGCCTGACGCCGCGACGCTGGAACGGACCGAGGCCGTGACAAAGCGCCTTGATGACCAGATACGCGAGATTCCGGGTGTGTCCAGCACCGTTCTGATCAATGGCTTCTCATTGCTGAACGGCACAATCACCAACGGCGCTGCGATCTTCGTGAACCTCGACAACTGGAGCGAACGGCAGGAGGAAGACCTGAGCGCCGAAGCCATTTTGGCTAAGGTGCTGGCCATCGCGAATAATGAGACCGCAGCCTCGACCGTTGCCTTCAACCCGCCACCAATTCAGGGTCTCGGCATGTCGGCCGGGGTCGAGATGGAGGTGCAGCAAACCGGCGGCGGTTCACCGCAGGATCTGGCATCGGCTGTGGGATCGTTTGTTTATTCGGCCAACCAGCGACCCGAGATCGGACAGGCCTATACCACATTCCGTGCCAATGTTCCGCAGCTGTTCGTGGATCTGGACCGTGAGAAAGCCAAGACGCTGGACGTCTCGGTGGCTGAGATTTTCCAGACCATGCAGGCCCAACTGGGGTCATATTATGTCAACGACTTCAACCTGTTTGGTCGCGTCTATCGCGTAATGATCCAGGCGGAAGGCAGCTATCGCGATAATGTCGATGACATTGCCAGCCTCTATGTGCGTTCACAGAAGGGCGACATGGTGCCACTGGGTACCCTGATCGACGTGGAAAACGTATTGGGGCCGGTTCTGCTGAAGCGGCATAACCTGTTCCGATCGGCAACGGTAACAGCGGTACCGGCACCGGGCCTGTCCAGCGGCGATGCGATCACCGCGATGACAGAGGTTTCTGCTTCGGCCCTGCCGCCGGGATACTCGTTCGAATGGACGGGAACGGCACAACAACAGTTGGCGTCCGGCAGCCTGGTGATCATCATTCTGGGGCTGGCCATCCTATTCGGTTACCTGTTTCTGGTGGGACAGTATGAAAGCTGGACTATGCCGGTCTCGATCCTGCTGTCTGTGGTCGTGGCCTTGTTCGGGGCGGTGGCTGCGGTTGCCATCGTTGGCAGTGACATAAACCTCTATACGCAGATCGGTATGATCATGCTGGTGGGTCTGGCTTCGAAGAACGGCATTCTGATCGTTGAGTTCGCAATGGAACAGCGCGCCAAGGGTCTATCGATCAAGGAAGCAGCCGTCGAGGCCGCTCATCAGCGGTTCCGCGCTGTCATGATGACCGCCCTGTCTTTCCTGCTGGGGGTCGTACCGCTGCTGGCCGCCAATGGTGCGGGCGCGGCCAGCCAGAAAGCCATCGGTGTCGCCGTGTTCGGTGGCATGTTGGCCGCGACGCTGGTTGGCGTAATCGTGGTGCCTGTCCTCTACGCCCTGATGCAAAGCATGCGCGAGTGGCTGAAAGGCAGCAAAAACGATCCCGGCCCGTCAAATGAAGCGGCCTGATCCAATCAAAGCCCCGCCCATCAGCGGGGCTTTTTCTGGCGTTAGTCTGATCTTCCCCGCCGCCGTTCAGAGATTTCGCGGATCACCACCTTTGCCTCTGGTGTCGGTGCCTGCTCGACCCGGCGATAATCCGATCCATCCCGGTTCCGTGTCAGCAGCCCACAGGAGATCATGGTCCGGCGCAGGGTTGCAGGGTCATCAAAACAATGTTCGGCATTGAGGCACGCGTTGACGTCACCCTCTTGCAGCACCGCAGCAGCCGGTACCGCAGACCAGAGCCCCCACAAGGACAAAGTCTGCACAGATCTTTTTGACGACCACTGCCGAAGCCTGCCCTGCTCATCGAACAGGTGCAATGTACGCTCAACCGTACGCATGTCAGCAGCCGGTTGTTTCGGGCGGGCCTCGATCCGCCTGGCAGCGGCACTGGTGGCGCGCATATGTTGCACGTTCTGAAACCCGGCGGAACGGGCGACCATATTCATCAGGGTCAGGTGCGACGGGCTGGAGTCGCCAAGTTGTTGGGACAAGGTGCGCACGAATCCGGTCAGATCATCGGCGTGCAACGGTACAGGTGTTTTGCTCATCACAAATCCATATCGGGCGTTTTTCGCGATCGTTGGTCGCTGACTTGACGAAACAACGCCCGGATGGTTGCGATAGTTTCAAATTCACTGGCAGGTTTAGCACTCTGGGTAAGAGCAGCGACGCCTCGGTGTCTGCCGACCGTAACCAACGGCTAGCACAACACGGATCACCCGCCAAGAGGATAGAAAGATGGATCAGGCCGTGCTGCTGATCCGCCGTTCAGCCATCCAACCGTCGATCCGCGCGATCTGCTCGGCACTCAGTCGCAGGCCCAGCTTGTTGCGCCGCCAGACGACATCTTCGGCGGTTCTGGCATATTCCTTGTCGATCAGCCACGCGACTTCCCGCGCAGTCAGTGTTGCGCCAAAATCCTCGCCCAGATCAGACAACTGCTGCGCATCCCCAAGGACATCTGCTGCTTCAGTTCCATAGGCCCTGATTAGGCGTGTAGCCCAGGCGGCACCCAGAAACGGATACGCGGCCAAAAGCTGATCAGTCAGGGCTTCAACAGCGTCAACCGGAAAGTCACCGCCCGGCAGCGCAACACCGGCGGTCCAGGGGCCCGGCATATTCGGAAAGAATTCACCAATCTTCTCCAGAGCACTTTCCGCGAGCCGTCGATAGGTGGTGATCTTGCCGCCAAACACGTTCAATACAGGCGCCCCACCCTGCGCATCGACTTTCAGCGTGTAGTCCCGCGTTGCAGCGGTGGCACTGCTGGCACCGTCGTCATAAAGCGGCCGCACACCGGAATAGGTCCACACAACATCTTCGCGGGTCACAGTGCGCTTGAAATACTTCGATGCGAAAGTGCACAGATACTCCTGCTCGGCCTCAGTACAGACGGGTTTCGTGTCAGGGTCCGGGTGATCCTGATCCGTTGTGCCGATCAGGGTAAAGTCCTGCTCATACGGAATGGCGAAAATGATGCGGCCGTCTTCGCCCTGAAAGAAATAGCACTTGTCGTGGTCATAGAGCCGGGATGTCACAATATGGCTGCCCCGAACAAGTCGAACACCCTCGCGTGAGTTCACACGGATCTTGGTCTGGATGATGTCCCCGACCCAAGGGCCACCCGCATTGATCAGCATTCTGGCCCGGACAAGACGGGTTTCGCCGCTGCTGCGATCACGAATCGATACCTGCCAAAGGTCGTCCACCCGCTCGGCGGAAATCACCTCGGTTCGCACCATGATCTGCGCACCGCGCGCCTCGGCGTCGCGCGCATTCAGAACCACCAACCGCGAGTCTTCGATCCAGCAATCAGAATATTCGTATGCCGTTTCGAACTTGTCCTGTAGCGGGACGCCTTCCGGTGCCGATCGCAAGTTCAGCGACGTGGTGCCCGGCAGAATTTTGCGACCACCCAGATTGTCATACATGAACAAACCCAACCGGATCAGCCAGGCCGGACGCCGCCCGCGCATCCACGGCATGACCGTGCTGAGCAGCCGGGAGGTCGGCGTTTCCGAGTCAAATCGCATGTCCTTGTGGTATGGCAGTACAAAGCGCATCGGCCAGCTGATATGCGGCATCGCGCGCAACAGGGTTTCACGCTCGATCAGGGCCTCGCGTACCAGACGGATTTCGAAATACTCCAGATAGCGCAAACCGCCATGAAACAATTTCGTCGAGGCTGATGACGTGGCCGAGGCCAGATCATTCATCTCTGCCAAAGCAACTGACAGCCCGCGACCAGCAGCATCCCGAGCGATGCCGCAACCATTGATCCCACCACCGATGATAAAAAGGTCCGTTGTCTGAACGTCCGCTGACTGCATGCCAATGATTCCTTGTCAGGATGGATGATAGGCATTTGCCAGAACATCCTTCGTATGGTCAATGTTTATGTTCGAATTTTTTCGCTTTGCAACACTAACCTGAAATTTTCTAACACCTTCCTTGCTAAATCGGCCAAAAAGAACAAAAACGAAAGAAACACTTCAAGTTTGGAAACACCATGTCCCTGTCTTTTCGCCAATCTGACATTCTGGACATTGCCGGGGCCGAAGGCCGCGTCACCGTTGACGGGTTGGCCGAAAGATTTGGTGTCACGGTCCAGACGATCCGGCGCGACCTGACCGAGTTGGCCGAGGCAGGTAAACTGGATCGGGTGCATGGCGGCGCGGTGCTGCGCTCGGGCGTTTCCAACATCGGATATGAAGACCGCCGTGCCCTGAACGCCGACGCCAAGACCCGTATTGCACAGGCTTGCGCCATCGATATCCCCGACGGCGCATCGATCTTCATGAACATCGGAACCTCGACCGAGGCCGTGGCGCGGCAATTGCTGAACCACAAGAATCTGATGGTTGTGACCAACAACATGAATGTCGCAAACATTCTGATTGAGAACCCGGATTGTGAGGTCGTCATGGCCGGTGGCGTTCTGCGGCGCACCGACGGCGGGTTGATCGGAAATCTGACCGTATCGACCATTCGGCAATTTAAATTTGACCTTGCCGTAATCGGCTGTTCAGCTTTGGACACTGACGGAGATCTTCTGGACTTCGACTTTCAGGAGGTACAAGTCAGCCAGACCATCATTGCGCAGGCACGCCGCACATTTCTGGTTGCCGACCATTCAAAGTTTTACCGCTCGGCTCCGGCGCGCATCACTTCTTTGGCAGAAATCGACGCAATTTACACGGATGCGCCGTTACCAGGCGATCTGCACCTGCGCAGTCAGGAATGGCAAACGGACATCGTCCTGTGTAGCTAGCGGACATTAAGAATAGTCTCCAATTTACCGCGCCGCTTGCCAGATGCCACCCGGCCTGACACTATCGTTTGCATAAAGATATGTGCACGGGAGGGGAGCACCGGGCCATGATTGCGCTTTTATTTGCATTACTTACTGCCACGATGGGGCTCAACTATTTCAACATGACAAAGGCAGGCAATGCGCTGTTCTTCCTTACGATTGCCCTGAGTATCTACTGGTTGAAATTCCACGCCACCAGTCAGCTGACAATTCAGCTTTGAGGGCCTCGTCATGACACCTGAACTGTCACGAACATTTAACGCGATCGGAATGCTGGCTGTCTGTCTTGTTCTGGCGCTGGCGTTTTTCTATCAACTTGTCCTTTACGAACTGCCCTGCCCGCTTTGCCTGTTGCAGCGTGTCGGCTTTGTTGCTGTCGGCGTCGGGCTGGGCTTGAACCTGCTGTATGGCGCGCGACCGCAGCACTATGCCATCATGCTGATTGCCGCTTTGTATGGCGGCAGTGTTTCGATCCGGCAAATCCTGTTGCACATTGTGCCAGGAACCGGCCATTACGGATCGCCCGTTCTGGGGCTGCATTATTACACTTGGGCGGGCATCGCCTTTTTCCTTGTCCTGCTGGGTACGTCGTTCATGCTGCTGTTTGATCGCCAATATGACTCGGGCGCGGCCAGCGAGGTACATTTTGGGGGAAACAAGCTGGCCAAAACCGCCTTCTTTGTCATGCTGGCACTTGCCGTACTGAACGCCGGTTCAACTCTGCTGGAATGCGGACCGGGCATTTGTGATGACCCGCCAACGGACTACAAGTTGATTGACGAACTGAAAACGAATGACTGAGGATACCCTAACCTTCCCCTGATGGAGGCACACACATGGGACTATTGGGCCAGCCGCTGGGCTATTATGACTATCTGACATTGGTCGCGCTGATCCTGCTGCTTGCAGCAGTTATGGCGCTGTTCCTGTTCATTATGGGCCTTCCGGGGCGGATCGCGATCAAACGTAATCATCCCCATGCCGAAGCCGTAAAGATCATGGGATGGATGGGGTTTTTGGCTGTCGTGCCTTGGGTTCACGCCTTCATGTGGGCTTTCCACGATGGCGTCACGGTCGATATTCGCCGGGGCCCGGACGAGGAAAAAGATGCCATTCGCGATGAAATCAAACGCCTTGGCGGCAAGGTCAAACCCGAATACCAGGATCGTCTGGACACAGATGACACACAACCCAGTTAAGACCGAAGGACCCTAATTCCTATGTTCGTCGCCCTCGGCATCACGCTGTTCTACATCATTTTCGTCTGGCTCATTTTTTTCAAGCTGGAATGGCTGAAGTTCAACATTGCCTGGGGCATTGTTTCGTTCTGGGTGGGTGCACACCTGCTGTTGATCTTCCTTGTGGCATTGCGCTTCTTTCAGCCGTTTTCAGCAGACAGCCACGTGGTACGTTCGACCATACAGATCATCCCCAAGCTGACACAGCCGACGATCCTGTCCGAGGTTCTTGTTGAACCGAATACACCGGTCGCAAAGGGCGATCCGCTGTATCGGTTCGATGATACGGTGTTTTCGCTGGCGGTCGATAATGCGCAGGCCCAGTTGGTGGCGGCACAGCAGAACGCCAAAATCCTTGAACAGGATGTCATTGCGTCGACCGAAGCTGTCGAACGGGCCAATGCGCAATTGGCCTATGCGCAAACCCAACAGGCGCGGTATGAGAATCTTGTTCCGGCCGGAGGCGCCCGTCAGGACGATCTGGATCGATGGAACGAACAGGTGACGGAAGATCAGGCCGCCGTCAAACAGGCTGGGGCCAACCTGACCAAGGCTCAACTGGCGCTGGAATCGCAGATTGACGGCGTGAACACGGGCATCCTTCAGGCGCAGGCGCAATTGGCCGAAGCCGAGTATTTTCTGGAAAACACAACAATCTATGCGCCTGAAAATGGCATGATCGTCTCACAGCAGGCTCGCCCCGGATTGGTAGTCGGTGACGTCCGATTGGGTGCGATTGCCAGCTTTGTGACTGATGAAAGCCCTTATATCCTTGCCACGTTCCGCCAGCAGAACCTGAAATTTGTCGAGCCGGGGCAAGAGGTCGAAGTTGCACTTGATCTTTATCCCGGTGAAATCCTGACGGGCAAGGTCGAAGCGATCTGGTGGGCCACCCGGCAGGGGCAACTCATCCCGTCGGGCCGCCTGCCCGGTTTCGAGCTGCCCAAACTGCCCGGTCGGATTGCGGTCCAGATCACCGTCGATGTTCCGGAAGACCACATTTTCCCAGCAGGTGGTCATGCCGCAGTGGCGATCTATACAGGCCAAGGCAAAAGTTTTGAGTTTCTGAGGCGTATCAACATCCGTCTCTATTCCTTCGCCAACTTCATCCGACCTCTGGATATCTGAGGATGCGCGCCATGACACTCCGCAGGTTGTTGGGAACCGCCATTTGTGCCGCCACTCTCGCGGCCTGCACACCCGTTGGACCAGATTTCGTGCGCCCCAACTCACCTGTCGTGAAACAGTGGATCGAGGTCAACAACCCCAGCGCCGGTCAAAGTGGGCTGACGTCGCGCAGTGCGCCTGTCGTGAAATGGTGGCAGACATTCAATGATCCGACCCTCAACAAACTGATTGCCGAGGCATACGCCCAGAACCTGACACTTCAGGTCGCTGGAGCGCGGGTTTTGCAGGCCCGTGCACAACTGGGTATCGCCTTTGGCGAGCTTTACCCGCAGTCGCAGGCCGTTGGCGGCTCGCTTGAACGGCGTCAGATCAGTGACAATCTGGGGCCAATTTCGGATGTCAATCGCGTCATCCCGCTGGATACCGAGTTCTCGACCTCGCAAGTCGGCTTCGATGCCCAATGGGAGTTGGACGTCTGGGGCGCGCAACGACGCGGCGTTCAGGCGGCGCGATCCAACCTGGCCCTGCAAGTGGCGAATTACGACGACGCGTTGGTGACGCTGACCGGGGATGTCGCCGCGCTTTACGTCAATATCCGGGCGTTGCAAGAGACGCTGGCAATTGCGCGTGAGAACATCAAATTGCAGCAGGATTCGGCAGACCTGACTCAGCTGCGGTTTAACAATGGCGTCACCACGGAACTGGACGTGCAGGAATCCACCGCCCTGCTGAACAACACTAAGGCGCTGGTACCCGAACTGGAAAGCGACTTGCAACAGACCAAGAACGCGCTTGCGGTGTTGTTGGGCACGACACCTTCACGCATGACCGGTCTGTTGGGCAATTCCGGCCACATTCCATCGGCCCGAGCAAATGTGGCAGTGGGCGTTCCCGCTGAATTGCTACGCCGCCGCCCGGATGTGCGCGCGGCTGAACTGGCGGCAGCCACGCAATCGGCACAAGTGGGCATCGCGATGGCGGACCTGTATCCCCAATTCATCCTGTCTGGCGCGATCGGGCTGCAGGCATCCGGCGGGCGCGATCTGTTCAGCGGTGGCAGCACAACCGGTCTGGCCAGTGCCGGTGTGGTCTGGAATGTGCTGAACTATGGTCGCATCAAGAACAATGTTCGCGCGCAGGACGCCGCTTATCAGGCGCTGATTGCGAATTATCAGAACACTGTGCTGACCGCTTATTCCGAAGTTGAAAGTGCCATGGTCGCTTATGCGCAGGCACGTAAGCAGGTCGGGTTCTATCAACAAAGTGTCGAGGCCTCACGCAAAGCTGCCGAAATCGCCGTCAGCCAGTATACAGACGGCATTGCCGATTATTCGCGCGTGCTGAACACCCAGACCGCGCTATTGCGGTCGCAGGCCAATCTGATCGAGGCACGGCAGCAGGTATCCAGCAATCTGGTGGCGGTTTACAAGGGCCTGGGCGGCGGATGGCAGATCCGGCAAAACCAGGAATTCCTGCCCGAAACCGTTCTGGCCGAGATGGCCTATCGCACGGACTGGGGCGATCTGCTGCAGAAAACCCCAACCCGCGCAAGCCTGAATTAAGTGCTACTTGGTTAACCCGCGCAATCCGCCCGAGATCAGGATATTGACCTCATACAGAATGCGGGGCGCGGCCAGCCCGCCGGGGCTGGCCAGATAATTCGGGCTCCATTCCGGATCGAACTTCTGCTTGAACGCGCGCAGGCCTTCAAAATGGTAGAATTGCTCGCCATGTTCGTAAACGAACCCACCGATGCGGTTCCAAAGCGAAGCAAGCTGACGGTTTTCGATCCCTGAAAACGGTGCGGCACCCAGTGAAAACCAGTGAAACCCCTGCTGTGCGCCCCAATCCATCATGTCGGCGAAAAGAGCGTCCATAACGAAACTTGGGCTATCGGGTTCATAGCGCATAAGATCCAGCGACAGCTCCGACTTGTTCCCCCCTTGGAACAGGTTGGCAAAGGCCATGATCTTGCCGGTGTTGCCATCACGCAGGATAGCATGATCGAAATAGGACAGGTATTGATCATCAAGTCCCCCCAGCGCAAAGCCCTTTTCTGCACCGGCCTTTTGCGCAAGCCAGCGGTCTGAAATCCCACGCAAGTCTGACAACAGAGGCGCCAGTTCTTCCTTCGGAACGATCTCGAACACATATCCTTCGCGTTCAGCACGGTTCTTGGCTTGCCGGAACCGCTTGCGCGACTTTCCGTCCAGCGAGAAATCGTGCAAAGAAACCCGCGCAACCTCGCCAATTTTCAGGATCGACAGTCCAAGATCCAGAAAAGTCGGTAGATATTTGGTCGAGACACTGTAGAACGCGCAAAGTTTACCTTCGCGATCCGCCATTTCCCGAAGCTGCCAAATCAGTTGCTGCCCGGCACCCTCGTCTCCAACCGGTTCTCCTTTCGAAATCAGCGCATTGCCTGTGTCGGCGTAGGCAATAAACGCGGTCTCATCCGGTGAGATCAGGAATTGCTTGTCACCGGTAAGCGAGATTTGGGATTCCGTATCCTCACTCTCCATCACTAGCCGCTCGACAACCTCTGGGATTTCAACCCGCTGTGGTGTCGGAATCTCACGCCCGAACAGAGAGTTCATGGCAACAATGCCCACGATCACGGCCACGACAAGGCTGGACCGCAGAAAGCGCGAGGCGTCACCGTTCCAAGCAAACTGCCACCACAGATCATTTTGGTATTCGACATGCGAATATGCAAACAGCCCGATCCAGAAAATCACCGCCAGCAGAACCACGACACTGATCAGCCATGGGATGTTCAGCCGAAAAATCGACGCGCCACTGACCCGGTAGAACGCACCGCGAAACATGGCCAGCAGACCGATCGTTCCCAGCATCGAAAACGCCTCGTGGATGTCGAGCCCCTTTGCAAGCGAAGCAAAGAATCCCGCCCCCATCAACACCATCGCAACGACCCATGCCCTGTAGAGCTTGCGGAACAACCCGCGCGAGACCAGCAACAGCAATACGCCTACGACGCTGCCTGCAAGATGCGAAGCCTCGACAAATGACAGGGGCAGCAGATCTTTCAGCGTGCCGAGCTTTTGCGCCCCCGCTGGCAGCGCGCCCGACACCAGCAAGATCACCCCGGCCACTGCGGCAACCCCGGCCGCGACCATTGGAACCATGGGGCGGATCACACGATAGACCCAAACCGCGGCAGCGCCGATCATGTGTCTTTGGGTCAAGACCGATGCAACGGCAATGGAAAGGCTGGCGACTGCAAATGGCAAAAAAGTGTAAACCACCCGGTAAAGCAGCAACGCAGCAATCACATCCGAACGACCCGACGCCCCCAGACCGGCAATCAATGTCGCCTCAAACACGCCGATCCCGCCCGGCGCATGGCTCAGGATTCCAACGGCAATGGCAGCGATATAGATGGTGAAGAAATACGGGTACCCAACCCCCAAATCATCCGGCATCAGTACGTAAAGCGCCATGGATGCGCCAAACAGGTCGCCGATGGCAGCCAACGTCAGCAGGCCCGCCAGCTTGCCTCCGGGCAAATCGAAACCGACACCTGCAACAGCCAACCGTCGGCCACCGCTGGACAGCCAAATGAACATCGCGACAAATGCAACCAGCAAGCACAATCCTATGGTGGTTTCGACCGTTTCGCTGACGGGCATCACCTTGGATATTCCATCCGGGTGCAGGGTCAGCAACAGGCCCAAAATCAGGATCAGACCCATCCAGAACGCCACCCATGAGGTTGCGATTACACCAGCCACCCGGCCAAGATCCAAGCCAAGCGACGCGTATATCCGATACCGGATTGCGGTTCCGGTGATGTAGGAAAATCCAAGGCAGTTCGACACCGCGTATCCACTGGCTCCGGCCATCCCCGCCACAGGTAACGGCACCTTGCCATCCGCCACGCTTTGTACCGCGAACACATCATAGAGCGACAGCGACAAAAAGCTGAACGCTGTCCAGCACATCGCAAAAAACATCAATTTCCATGATGTCGCTGAAATATCTGTCTGGACATCCGACCATTTCACATGGGCCGACAGATCGTGCAAAACCGAAAGGGCAATCCCGGTAATAACGACCGGTATCGCGATGCGCAGCCAGGGTTTCTCCAGTAGACCAGCAAGACGTTCGGCCCACTTTTCGGCCAAAGGTTCGTCACCATTATCAGATGTGGTCATGCCGCAAGCCTTCCGGAAATACTGAACCCTTAATCAGCAAGCGGCCTACCTAAGGGTAAGCCGCACCCTGTCTACTCACGAACTCTGGCACAATTCGCATTTATCTCAAAGCACTAGAGCCGCCCCTTGCGCGTTGACAGCAGCAGGTTCGTTTCCGAACGTGTAACGCCGTCGATCCTGCGAATATGAAACAGAACCTCGTCCAGCTCGGCCAGAGTTTCCGTACTGATTTCGGCAATCAAATCCCAACTGCCGTTGGTCGAATGGACCGCCGTGACCTGCCGCATAGCCCCGATCCGGGACATCACGCGCTCGGTACCGCGCCCCTCGATTTCTAGCATCATCAGCCCACGCACAGGGCTTTGTGCCAGATCCCGACGCGTCAACACAGTAAAACCGACGATCTCACCAGATTGCTTGAGCCGTTGCAAACGGCTGCGCACCGTAGTGCGGGTTACGCCCAGCGTTTCCGACAGCTCTGACAGGCTGGCGCGCGCGTCACGCTGCAATGCGCCCAGCAGACGACTATCCAATTCGTCCATATCACTTTCTCATTAAGGAGTTTCCTGAACCATTTTGAGCATTTTGCGCTCTTCACGCAAGACACAGTGACGGCCTAAATGGACCACATGGAACGCAATAACATCATTTTAGTCGGCGCGCCGATGGACGCCGGAAAACGGCGTCAGGGTTGCCGAATGGGTCCTGACGCATATCGCGTGGCCGGGCTGGATCAGGCCTTGACCGATCTTGGTCACTCCGTTTGCGATTGGGGCGACGTGCAACCTGAAGAAACCGGCTTGCCCGAACATCCGCACCTGTTCGCGCTGCCCGAATGCATCGGTTGGACGCAAGCGCTGAGCAAGGTCGCGCTAAAAGCGGCTGATCGGGGCATTCCGATCTTCATGGGCGGCGATCACGCGTTGTCCATGGGAACCGTGACCGGGATGGCCGCTTATGCTGCAAAGATTGACCGCCCGCTGTTCGTTCTGTGGCTGGATGCCCATAGTGACTTTCACACCCCCGACAGCACAGACAGCGGCAACCTGCATGGCACACCCGTCGCCTATTTTACAGGAAGGCCGGGGTTCGAGGCATTTCCTTCCTTACCTGCCATCGTGCCAACGGACCGCGTCGGCATGATCGGCCTACGCTCTGTCGACCCGGCAGAACGTTCGGCGCTGGAACAAAACCGGGCCATGCTGGCCGACATGCGCAGCATTGACGAACATGGGATCAAGGCCCCGTTGCTGGCGTTTCTGGACCGCGTCAAAGTTGAAAACGCCCTTCTCCACGTTTCGTTGGATGTTGATTTCCTGGACCCGGCCATCGCCCCTGCCGTCGGCACCACTGTTCCTGGCGGTGCGACCGAGCGCGAGGCTCATCTGGTCATGGAACTGCTGCATGAAAGCGGACTGGTCAGTTCGCTGGATCTTGTCGAACTGAACCCGTTTCTGGATGAACGTGGCCGCACTGCAAAACTGATGGTCGATCTGGCCGCCTCACTTATGGGCCGTCGCGTCTTTGACCGCCCCACCCGGAGTTTCTGATGCTATCGCTACAAGCACCGTCTGCAGCAGTAATGATCCGGCCACATGCCTTTGCCTCCAACCCGGAAACACGCGATGACAATGCGTTTCAAACGCTGAGTATCACGTCGGCCGCAGCTACGTCGGAAGCTGCGAGAGATGAACATGACCAGGCAGTTCAACGCCTGCGCGACACAGGAATCACTGTTCACGTTTTTGATGATTTTGGCGATCTCGACACACCCGACAGCGTTTTTCCAAACAATTGGTTTTCCACACATCCTGGTGGTCACATAGCAGTTTACCCGATGTTCGTGCCGTCTCGCCGACGCGAGCGGCGAACCGATGTCATCGAACTGCTCAAACATGAGTATCGCGTGCAGGATGTCATAGACTATTCCGGGCTGGAACAAGACAACCTTGCGCTGGAAGGGACAGGTGCGATGGTGTTGGACCACATTGCCCGCATCGCGTATACAGTCACCTCCAATCGCGCCGACCCGGTCTTGCTGGAGCGGTTCTGCACTCATTTCAACTATGAACCAATTGCCTTTCAGGCCCGCGACGCAAAAGGCAGGGACGTTTATCATACCAACGTATTGATGGGGATCGGCACTCATTACGCGTTAATCTGCCTCGACATGATATCGGACCCCGACCGTCGCTTGACCATTCGCAATCGGTTAGAGGAATCCGGTCGAACCGTAATTGATCTGACTCATGACCAAATCGCCGAATTTGCGGGGAATGCAATTGAGTTGAAGGGACGCAATGGATTGGTGCTGGCATTGTCGAGCCGAGCGTTAGGCGCCCTCACCCCTGATCAAATCAAAATAATCCAAGCCAGTGCAACGCCTTTGCCACTGTCCGTCCCAACAATCGAAACTGCTGGTGGGTCAGTACGCTGCATGATTGCAGGCGTCCACCTTGCCCGCCGATAGGAGAGTACGATGCAACCTTCTGACAAGGCACTCGTGCCTTTTGTGTCCGTCGACAACATGATGCGTTTGATCCACCACATTGGCGTCGAACAGATGATCGTTCAGATCGCCGATCAAATCGAATCCGATTTCAAACGGTGGGAAAGCTTTGACAAGACCCCGCGTATCCCGGCGCATTCTCCGCACGGTGTGATTGAACTGATGCCCACCTCGGATGGTGAGGCATATGGGTTCAAATACGTGAACGGTCATCCCAAAAACACCTCCGAGGGTCTGCAAACTGTGACCGCATTCGGATTGCTGGCGGATGTTTACACCGGATATCCCACTCTGCTGACCGAAATGACGATGCTGACGGCGTTGCGCACGGCGGCAACGTCGGCTCTGGTCGGACGCTATCTTGCCCCGAAGAATGCCACAACCATGGCCATGATCGGCAATGGGGCGCAGTCCGAGTTCCAATGCCTCGCTTTCAAGGCAATGTGCGGGATCGACACTGTGCGGCTTTACGATATCGATCCCGGTGCAACAGCGAAATGCGCCGCAAACCTACAAGGCAAGGGCCTGACGGTCGTCCCATGCAAGACGCCGGAAGATGCTATTGAAGGCGCTCAGATCATCACCACCTGCACGGCAGACAAGAAAAACGCCACCATCCTCACCGACAACATGGTCGGTCCCGGCGTCCACATCAACGCCATCGGTGGCGATTGCCCCGGCAAGACAGAATTGCATCGCGACATCTTGCTGCGCTCAGACATTTTCGTAGAATATCCCGAGCAAACCCGGATCGAGGGCGAGATTCAGGCGCTGGATGCTGATCATCCCGTGACCGAGATGTGGCAGGTCATGACCGGTGCTGCCAAAGGGCGCACAGACAACCGCCAAATCACCCTGTTCGACAGCGTTGGCTTCGCGATTGAAGATTTCTCAGCCCTGCGTTATGTCAAGCAGGCGATCGAAGGCACCGCATTCTTTGAACCTCTGGACATGCTGGCAGACCCGGACGATCCGCGCGACCTGTTCGGAATGCTGATGCGGGCCGGTTAGGCGCACCTAAGGGGGCTCTGCCCCCGTCGCCCGTGCCGGGCGCCTCCCCCGGGATATTTATTGGCCAGATGAAGCAGGGGATCCGTTCTTCATCTGGCTTTAAATATCCCGGAGCGCGAGGCAGAGCCTCGCATCCCACCTAACCCGCAAGCGATGGCAGGTAGAGTACAATACCAGGGAACGCCACAAGCATTGCTATGGTCAGGGCGTCGGCCACGAAAAACGGCGTCACACCTCTGAAGACATCCTGAACACTCAAATCCGGACGCACCCCGGCGACGACAAAGCAATTCAATCCAATTGGCGGTGTAATCAGGCAGAATTCGGCCATTTTGACTACCAGAATTCCGAACCAGATCGCGCACATCGGGCCGGACATGCCAAACGCACTGTCTGCGGCACTGACAGATTCACCACCGTTCAGCGCCATAACCGCCGGATAAACAACAGGTAAGGTCAAGAGCAGCATTCCAATCGCATCCATGAACATGCCCAACACGGCGTAGGCAAGAAGAATACAGATCAGGATCAACATGGGCGACATCTCGAGCTCGGTTATCCAGTCAGAAAAGGCGCCGGGAAGGTCTGCAAATCCTAGAAACCGCACATAGATCAGAACGCCCCAGATGATCGAAAAGATCATCGCGGTAAGCTTGGCCGTTTCCAGCAGCGCGGATTTGAATTCACTCCACCGCATCCCGTGGAACAGGGCGAAGCAGAAGACGATGAAGGCGCCGATTGCACCGCCTTCCGTCGGTGTGCCCCACGCTTTTTCACCAAACGGGTTATAGACAAAGCAGATGATGATCAGGATGACGGCGACAATAGGAATGGCTCCGGGAAGGGCCGAAAAGCGCTGTTTCCATGTAAAGCCTGTGACCGGAGGACCGACGGACTTAAAGATCACAGCGATCCCGACAATCAGCACGGCATAGATGATCGCTGAAAAAGCACCCGGAATGAACCCCGCCAGAAGTAGCTTCCCGACATCCTGCTCGACGATGATCGCGTAGATCACCAGTATGGCCGATGGTGGGATCAACGAGGCCAGCGTTCCTCCGGCGGCCACCACACCAGCAGCAAAGCGTTTGTTGTAGCCGACCTTTAGCATTTCCGGGATCGCGATGCGGGCAAAGACGGCAGAGGTGGCGACCGAGGCACCCGAAACCGCGGCGAAACCGGCGGTGGCAAAAACAGTTGAAACCGCCAACCCTCCAGGAACCCAGGCGACCCAGCGTTTGGCAGCTTCAAACAACGCCCGCGTGAGCCCTGCGTAATAGGCCAGATACCCGATCAGGATAAAGGTCGGGATCAGGCTGAGGGTGTGAGAGGCAACTTTGGAATGCGGCACTTGCCCGGCGGTTTTGACCGCAACTGTCAGCGCCTTTCCAAACCGCGCTGGATCATACCCAAACTTGGCCCAAAAAATCCAAACCAGCCCGATAAGCCCGGCCAAGCCCGCAGCGAACGCCACGCGCATGCCGACCACGACAAAGACCAGAAGCCCGCCCGTGACCCAGAGGCCAATTTCAATCGTGTCCATAAATCAGTCCTGCCCTTCGAACTGTTCGGCCTCAGCCGCTGCTTGTGCTGCCGCGTCCTGTATCAACGGAACGGCCACCGGAGCTTCCAGTCCCAGCCATAATGCGCGGCCATAGCCCCAAGCCTGCAAAGCAAGCCGCAGGCACAGTACGGAAAACGCGATGGGGGCCAGTAGTTTCGCCGGCCACAATGGAATTCCGATATCAATGGAACTGTCGCGGCTCCACAATGGTGCGCCCAAGTCAAAGGAGCGGTCGAAGTGAGACCAACTGCCCCAAACCAGTGCAAGCATCAGAAGCAGGATCAAAACCACCGAGACCAGTTCGAACAGCCACAACCCCCTGCCGTGAAGGCGCGATAGAACGATGTCCATGCGGATGTGGCCGCCATCGCGCTGAACATATGAAATGCCCAGAAATGCGATCAGTGGCATCGCCTGTTCGATCCAGTCAACATACCCTGGCAATGGGGCATTCAGGGCATTGCGCCCACTGACCGAAATAACGGCGAGCACCATCAAGCCAAATACTGCGAATCCGCTGATGAGCGCCAGAAAGCGCTCCAGTTTCAACAACTTCTGATCCAGCTGGCTCAGACGGCTTCCGTCCACCAGCACTGTGGCCTGTCCTGCCATTCCGGTGTTCCCCAATATTAGTGTACCGGGTGCCCGTTGGGCACCCGGGTTCAGGATCAGTTGCCGCCGCGCTGTTGGGTCAGCGTCGCCTGAACGAGATCATAAAGATCCTGCGCTGGCAGTCCCTGTTCCGTCATTTCCGCGATCCACTTCTCACGGATCGGGTCGGCTGCCTTGGTGCGGAATTCTGCGATCACGGCATCATCGATCATGACTTTCTGGACACCCTTTTCTTGCAGAACACTGTCCCATTGCTCGAGCAATCCGTCGTAATTTGTCAGGTAATGGTCAATCGCCTCATCAATCGAGCTGTCCAGCGCCTCGCGATGCGCGGCTGGCAGGGCCTCATAGGCGTCAATGTTGACCACGACTGGGCAGTTTACCGTTCCTGGGTTCAGGTTTGCCGTCCACCAGTCGGCTTCGTTGATCGTCCCGAAAGACAGATGTGCGTGCTGGGCAAAGGCCACGGTGTCAACGACACCTGATTCCATGGCATTGAACGCTTCGGTTGCGGGGACCGATGTCGGAACACCTCCGACCGCCTCAAAGGCTTGCCCCAAACCACCAGTTGCACGGACCCGCATTCCGTCAAAATCAGACAGTTCATCGCGTGGCTCGCCGGTACCGACCAGGTTATACTGCGGCATCGGTGAGGTCATGATGATGCGGGCGTTCCATTGGGCCATCTCATCTTTGACTGCGGGATGATCATAAACCGCATGGCTGACCGCCACCTCCTCCTTCAGGTTGTTTACGCCAAGGAAGGGCAGCTCCAGAACAGTAATCGCGCGGTTTTTGTCGCGGTGGTAGCCTGCACAGAACTGAGCCATCTCGAAGGCGCCGATTTCAATACCGTCCAAGTTCTCGCGCGGCTTGGATAGTCCGCCATAGCTGACATTGATGGTGAATTCACCGCCGGTTTTTTCGCTGACAAGCTCGGCCAGTTTTTCAACATGCTCGGTGAAGGCACGACGTTTGCCCCAGACTGATGCGTTCCATTCAGTTGCAAAGGCTTCACCGACAAAAGCAAAGCTCAGGGCGGCGACGGCCGCACCGCTCAACATCTTTTTCATCATTTGATCTCCCATTGCTGCGCCTCCTCCCGAGGCGCTTGAGGATCAAGCTAGCGCCAACATTCTACTGTGCCAACCCTGCCTTGGCTTTCCGCTGGTATCAGAAGAAGTTCCCGCTTGGATTGCGCATGCAGGAAAACCAGGTGTTCGTGGACTGACCCTCGCTTGTGTCAAGCAATGCAAGCAGGACATGTGTTACACCTATCCATTTACTTTAAAAAGATTTTTACGAAATTTACGCGTTTTCTTTACTAGAGGTGGCCGTAGTTAGAAATTTCTTTACAAATAAATTCAGGGATTCCGGCAATTTATTTATTTATTTTCAGAACTCGGTAATATTCGACCTTGGGGAGGAACGGGATCGACATTGCCAGACCAAGTGGCAAAAAATGTCCCAACGTAATCCAGTCCAGAGGGAGGAGCCTCAAAAATGACCACCGCTGCCCAGGCAGATGCCAAGACCTATCCGCCATCCGCAGAAACCGTCGCCCGTGCGCATGTTGATGCCGAAAAATATGCCGGCATGTACGCCGCTTCGATCAGTGACCCCGACGCATTCTGGGGCGAGCAAGGCAAGCGCGTTGACTGGATCAAACCCTTCACCCAGGTCAAAGACGTTAACTACGATTTCGGTTCGGTTAAAATAAACTGGTATGCCGATGGCACCTTGAATGTCTCGGCCAACTGTTTGGATCGCCACCTGAAAACCCGCGGAGATCAAACGGCAATCATCTGGGAACCGGACGATCCAAATGATCCGGCTCAGCATATCTCTTACGCAGAACTGCACCGCCGCACCTGCCGCATGGCCAACATCCTTGAATCTATGGGTGTGCGCAAAGGCGACCGCGTCGTCATTTATCTGCCTATGATCCCCGAGGCCGCTTATGCCATGCTGGCCTGCGCGCGGATCGGCGCAATTCACTCTATTGTTTTTGCAGGCTTCTCGCCGGACGCTCTGGCAGCCCGGATCAACGGCTGTGACGCCAAGGTTGTCATCACCGCGGACGAGGCTCCGCGCGGTGGTCGTAAGACGCCGCTGAAATCCAATGCTGACGCGGCACTGCTACACTGCAAGGATACGGTCAAGTGCCTTGTCGTCAAACGCACCGGTGGCCAGACTACCTGGATTGACGGTCGTGACTTTGACTACAACGAAATGGCCCTTGAGGCGGACGACTACTGCGCACCAGCCGAAATGAGCGCCGAAGATCCGCTGTTCATCCTCTACACCTCCGGCTCGACAGGTCAGCCAAAAGGCGTTGTTCACACAACCGGCGGCTATCTTGTTTACGCCGCAATGACGCATGAGATCACCTTCGATTACCACGAAGGCGACGTGTACTGGTGTACGGCAGATGTGGGCTGGGTGACCGGCCACAGCTATATTGTCTATGGCCCGCTGGCCAATGGTGCGACAACGCTGATGTTCGAAGGCGTTCCAACCTTCCCCGACGCGTCGCGTTTCTGGCAGGTCTGCGAAAAACACAAGGTGAACCAGTTTTACACCGCGCCCACAGCGATCCGCGCCCTGATGGGTCAGGGCAAAGAGTTTGTCGAGAAATGCGACCTCAGCGATCTGCGCACTCTGGGAACCGTGGGTGAACCGATCAACCCCGAAGCCTGGAATTGGTACAACGAAGTCGTCGGCAAGGGCAAATGTCCCATCGTGGATACTTGGTGGCAAACTGAAACCGGCGGTCACCTGATGACCCCCCTGCCCGGCGCCCATGCAATGAAGCCCGGATCGGCAATGAAACCGTTCTTTGGCATCGAACCGGTGGTGTTGGACCCGCAGTCCGGCGTCGAGATCGAAGGTAATGGTGTCGAGGGTGTGCTCTGCATCAAAGACAGCTGGCCCGGCCAGATGCGCACTGTCTGGGGCGATCATGAGCGGTTCGAAAAGACCTATTTTTCGGATTACAAAGGCTACTACTTCACTGGTGATGGCTGTCGTCGCGATGAAGATGGCGACTACTGGATCACCGGCCGCGTGGACGATGTGATCAACGTGTCTGGCCACCGCATGGGAACGGCCGAGGTGGAAAGCGCTCTAGTTGCACACGCCGCCGTAGCAGAAGCTGCGGTTGTTGGGTATCCCCATGAAATCAAGGGGCAAGGCATCTATTGCTATGTCACTTTGATGAATGACCGTGAACCAAGCGAAGAGCTCCGTAAGGAGTTGCGCACCTGGGTCCGGACCGAAATCGGACCGATTGCCAGCCCCGATGTGATCCAATGGGCCCCGGGCCTGCCCAAAACACGTTCCGGTAAGATCATGCGCCGCATCCTGCGCAAGATCGCCGAAAATGATTTTGGTTCGCTGGGTGACACCTCGACACTGGCCGATCCGTCGGTGGTCGAAGACCTGATCGAAAACCGCGCAAGCAAGTGAGGATGTGATGGACGCCGCCACGATCACCACTCCCGCAGTACTCATCCTTCTCGGCCCTCCGGGCGCCGGGAAGGGCACGCAGGCCCGGATGCTGGAAGAGAAATTCGGGCTTGTTCAACTCAGCACGGGTGACCTGCTGCGCGAAGCCGTTGCAGCAGGCACGGACGCAGGCAAAGCCGCCAAAGCCGTGATGGAAGCCGGTGATCTGGTCAGTGACGAGATCGTCATTGCGATCCTGCGCGACCGTATGGCGCAATCAGATTGCGCCAAGGGCGTCATTCTGGATGGGTTCCCCCGCACAACGGTTCAGGCAGAGGCGCTGGATGGTCTGCTGGCGTCCAATGACCAGAAGATCAACGCAGCAATCAGCCTGGAAGTGGAAGATGCCGAAATGGTGATCCGCATTTCGGGCCGCTACACCTGCGCGGGCTGCGGCGAAGGGTACCACGACCAGTTCAAGAAGCCAGCCGAAGACGGAAAGTGCGACAAGTGCGGCAGCACCGAATTCAAGCGCCGCGCGGATGACAACGCTGAAACCGTGGCTTCGCGCCTAGCGGCTTATCATGCACAGACCGCGCCGCTGATCACCTATTACGACGGTCACGGTGTTCTGAAACGCATCAATGCCATGGGCAGGATCGAAGATATCGCTGGCGATCTCGAAGGGATCGTGAGCGACACCATGAGTTAAGGGGAGGAGATAAGCCACAAGGCTTTGATCTTAAAAAGAATACTTCAAAAGACCGCTTCGGCGGACTGGTGAAGTTTTACCTGGCACCATACGGTGTTGGGCATTGTCGAGAAGCGGACCGACGCACTGGAGGAGTTGAGCACCGGGCCGCCAAACGAGGAAGCGAAGGAGGAACCCGCAATGGCGGATCAATCTACAAACTCCGCGCAGGCAGCCGAAGCCGACAAGGGCTATTGGCAGGCCAACCTGCGCCTCATCTACATCAGCCTCGTGATCTGGGCGCTGGTGTCATTTGGATTCGGCATCCTGCTGCGTCCGCTGCTGTCGGGCATCGCCGTCGGTGGTACTGATCTGGGCTTTTGGTTCGCTCAGCAAGGATCGATCCTGGTCTTTCTGGTGCTGATCTTCAACTACGCCTGGCGCATGAACAAGCTAGACGCCGAACACGGCGTGGATGAAGAGTAAGGGAGAGCGGGGATAATGGATCAGTTTACCATCAACCTGCTGTTTGTCGGCGCATCCTTCGCGCTGTACATCGGCATTGCGATTTGGGCCCGCGCGGGTTCCACATCAGAGTTCTACGCCGCCGGTCGCGGCGTACACCCGGTCACCAACGGTATGGCAACAGCGGCGGACTGGATGTCTGCGGCCTCGTTCATCTCGATGGCGGGCCTGATTGCCTTTACCGGCTATGACAACTCGACCTTCCTGATGGGGTGGACGGGTGGCTACGTGCTGTTGGCCCTGCTGCTTGCGCCGTACCTGCGCAAATTCGGCAAGTTCACCGTATCGGAATTCATCGGCGACCGTTTCTACAGCCAGACAGCGCGCATCGTTGCGGTGATCTGTCTGATTGTCGCATCGGTGACCTACGTTATCGGTCAGATGACCGGTGTTGGGGTTGCCTTTGGCCGCTTCTTGGAAGTGTCGAACACCACCGGGCTGTTGATCGGTGCAGGCGTTGTGTTTGCCTACGCGGTGTTCGGAGGGATGAAGGGCGTGACCTATACACAGGTCGCTCAGTACTGCGTGCTGATCACCGCCTACACCATCCCTGCCATCTTTATCTCGCTACAGCTGACCGGCACTCCGATTCCGGCGCTGGGTCTGTTTGGCGACACTGCAAGCGGTGTACCGCTGCTGACCAAACTGGACGGCATCGTAACAGAGCTGGGCTTCAACGAATACACGGCCCATCACTCCAACACGCTGAATATGGTGCTGTTCACCCTGTCGCTGATGATCGGTACCGCCGGTCTGCCGCACGTTATCATGCGCTTCTTTACCGTCCCCAAAGTGTCTGACGCACGTTGGTCGGCTGGCTGGGCGTTGGTTTTCATCGCTCTGCTGTATCTTACCGCTCCGGCTGTTGGCGCAATGGCCCGTCTGAACATCACCGACATGATGTGGCCCAATGGTGGCATCGAAGGTGGTGCCGTTACAGTCGAACAGATCGACAATGATGCACGGTACGACTGGATGGCCACATGGCAGAAAACCGGCCTGCTGGATTGGGAGGACAAGAACGGCGACGGCAAGATTCAGTACTACAATGACAAATCTGAATCGATGCAGGCGATTGCGGAACAAAAAGGCTGGGTCGGTAACGAGCTGACCAAGTTCAACCGCGATATCCTGGTTCTGGCCAACCCCGAGATTGCCAACCTGCCCGGTTGGGTAATCGGTCTGGTCGCTGCCGGTGGTCTTGCGGCTGCTCTGTCGACTGCTGCGGGCTTGCTGCTGGCGATTTCGTCGGCCGTGTCCCACGACCTGATCAAGGGCGCAATCAACCCGCAGATCTCGGAAAAAGGCGAGCTTCTGTCGGCACGGATTGCAATGGCTGTGGCGATTGCTGTAGCGACCTGGTTGGGTCTGAATCCTCCGGGCTTTGCAGCACAGACTGTTGCTCTGGCCTTTGGTCTGGCGGCAGCCTCGATCTTCCCGGCACTGATGATGGGGATCTTCTCGACCCGCATCAACAACACCGGTGCTGTTGCAGGTATGCTGGCAGGTCTGGTCGTTACCCTGGTCTACATCTTCCTGCACAAGGGTTGGATGTTTATTCCGGACACCAACTCGTTCACCGATGCCGATCCGTTGCTGGGTCCGATCCAGTCGACCTCGTTCGGCGCTGTCGGTGCCATGGTCAACTTTGCTGTCGCCTATGTTGTGGCTGGCATGACCAAGGAAACTCCGCCGGAGATCAAGGAACTGGTCGAAAGCGTTCGCATTCCCCGTGGTGCGGGTGCAGCTCAGAACAAGTGAGCATGATGCGGTCGTTGGCTCTTGCCTTCGACCGCGTCTTTCGATCCACTACTCCCGCCCGGCATACCACTGGGCGGGATTTTTTCACCAGAACACCGGAGACATCAGATGCCCCTGTCCCACGATGAAATCGCCCGGTTTCTGAAATCCGTTCATCCCTATGACGCGTTACCGGCTGAAGCCCTGGATCAGATCGTAAAACAGATCGAGGTCTGGGAAGTCGAGGAAGACACCTCGGTCTATGAACTGGGTCATGCGCTTCCCGGCGTATTCGTGATCTATGAAGGACAGGTTGAAATCACCGATGAGAATGGTGCCGTTGTCTCTCAACTAGGCTTGCGTAATTCTTTTGGAGAGCGCGGACTGCTGAAAGACGGCAAGGCAGCCACCAAGGCGCGTGCGCACACTCCGTCGGTCCTGATTGTTTTGCCACCGGATCTGGTGCGCGAGTTGATCGACGGTCACGATGTGGTCGCCAAGTTCTTCAACCGCACACGCGGCGACAGAAGCGGCCCGCAAAGCCTTGCGACCAGTTCCATTGATATTCTGATGGCGCATAACCCGGCTACCTGCCCCGCGGATACGCCTGTTCAGAAAGCGGCGCAGATCATGCGCGACAAACACATCTCGTCACTATGCATCACAGACGGCGACACGTTGCAGGGCATCGCGACGCTCCGGGATATCTCAGGCAAATATGTTGCGGACGGCCTGCCTCCGTCCACACCGGTTTCCGAGATCATGACCGCGAACCCCGTCACCCTGTCACCCGGTGACATCGGCTCAGACGTGTTGCACATCATGATGGAACGCGGCATCGGCCACGTCCCGATTTCCGAGGGCGGTCGGCTGGTCGGTATCGTCACACAAACCGACCTGACACATTACCAGGCCGTGAACTCGGCCGAACTGGTGCGACGCATTGCCCAGGCAAATACCGCCGAAGATATGGCGCGGGTAACGGCGGAAATCCCACAGCTGCTGGTACAACTGGTTGCAGGAGGGAACCGGCACGAAATCGTCACGCGCCTGATCACCGACGTTGCTGACACGGTTACCCGGCGCCTTCTGGCCCTTGCTGAACAGAAACTGGGCCCGCCCCCTGTGCCGTATCTGTGGCTGGCATGCGGCTCGCAAGGGCGGCAGGAGCAGACAGGCGTGTCGGATCAGGACAACTGCCTGATGCTGGATGACAGCGTGACCGATGCGGATATGGAATACTTTGCAATGCTGGCCGGGTTCGTGTCGGACGGGCTGGATACCTGTGGCTATTTCTATTGTCCCGGCGACATGATGGCGACCAATCCGCGCTGGTGTCAGCCGGTGCGTGTCTGGCGCGACTATTTCAAGGGATGGATCGCCAAACCGAACCCCGAAGCGCAGATGCTGGCCTCGGTCATGTTTGACTTGCGTCCGATTGGCGGCGCGTTCGACCTGTTCGCCGACCTGCAGGCCGACACATTGGCGGCGGCAAGGTCCAATTCGATCTTCGTCGCACATATGATCTCGAACTCGTTGAAACACACGCCGCCGCTGGGATTGCTGCGTGGTTTTGCGACCATCCGGTCGGGCGAGCACCGCAACACGCTGGATATGAAACACAATGGTGTTGTTCCGGTCGTGGATCTGGCGCGAATCTACGCCCTGCAAGGCGAACTGCCCGAGGCCAATACGCGCGCCCGTCTGAAGGCTGGCGAGGCCAATGGCGTTCTCAGCGCGTCAGGCGCACGCGATTTGCTGGACGCCTATGATCTGATCGCCGAAACCCGGCTTGAACATCAGGTCCAGCTGGTCAAATCGGGCAAGAAACCAGACAATTATCTGCCACCTTCCGATCTTTCGGACTTTGAGCGAAGTCATCTTCGTGACGCCTTCGTTGTGGTAAAAACCATGCAATCAGCGGTCGGCCACGGCAAGGGAATGCTGGGCTGACATGCATCTGAAGAACGGAGAGACACGATGTTTCTGGAATTGATCGGCACTGTTTTTGCGGGCTTCGCTTTTGCGGGTATCGTTCTTGTGCTGAACAAGCTGACCGGAGGGCGGTTGCCGAAATGGGTTACTCCGGTCGCGGCGGGTTTGGGGATGATCGCTGTGACCATATCCAGCGAGTATTCCTGGTACGACCGTACGCGCGAACAGCTTCCCGAGGAAATGGCAATCGTGCAAGAGGTTGAAAGCCGCGCCCTCTACCGCCCGTGGACCTATGCCGTGCCCTTCGTCGACCGCTTTGCCGCTATCGACACCGTGTCGGTGCGAACAAACGAAAACGTTCCCGACCAACGACTTGTCGATCTTTATTTCTTCGGTCGCTGGGCTCCGGTTTCAAAACTGCCCGTGGCCGTAAACTGTGCCGAGAATCGTCGCGCCAACCTTGCGGACGGTGCTGAGTTTTCCGATGACGGACGTCTGCTGAATGCAGACTGGATATCTGCCGGGCCTGCCGACCCCATCATCGACGCCACCTGCGGGGTTTGACAATGCTCACAGGGTTAAGCCTGCGGCTCAGGATATTTCTGTTTTTCTGCCTGCTCGCGCTCGGCGGGATATCAATCAGTTCCGCCGCCCTGTGGATCACCTATGCCCGGGCCGCACAACCTGACCTGTTTGATGACTTCATCTTTGCCGAGGTTCTGATCGGGTTTGGATTGCTGGCTTTGATCGCCGGTGTCTGGCTGTTGTTTGACGACAATGTCGCCAAGCCGATCGAACGGCTTTCAGCGCAACTGCGGGCCCGCGCTCATGCCGGTGTCAGCACCGACCTGGACATGCAAGCCGCGCGGTATTTGGGAGATCTGGCCCCTGCTGCAGCTGGCCTGGCCGAGCAACTTGCCGCAAATGCCATGCACACGGCCGAGGCGGTGGCCGCTGAAACCGCTCATCTGGCGGCGGAAAAACAGCGCCTTACTGCCCTTCTGACCGAAATCCCGGTCGCCATGTTGCTGGCCAGTCCGAAACACCAGATCGTTTTGTATGATGGTCAGGCAGCCGAGGTGCTGGCCCAGATCGCGCATCCCCGCCTGAACGCCTCGCTCTTCGAATACATCGAATCGACGGGGCTGACGGACGCGTATGGAAAGTTGTGCAAATCAGGTAAGGATGTTTTCTGCACCCTGACCAGCGTGGACGGCCGACAAACCTATTCGGCCCGAATGAAGCCACTGGGGGACGCACCCGGTTACATGCTGGTGTTCGAAGACAGCGTTGCCCGTATGTCGCCAGATGAGGCCCGCCCACTGGTCTATGATTTCGAGTTGCTGGACACGCCGGGTGACGGTGCGTTCGAAAACCGCTCTTTGCTGGATCTGTGTTTTGTGGTCTTTGACACGGAAACAACCGGTTTGCTGCCGCACAAGGATGAGATCGTTCAAATCGGCGCGGTCCGCGTTGTGAAAGGCAAGATCGTTGCGGGCGAGCATCTGGACATGCTTGTTGATCCGGGCATTCCGATCCCTGCTGCCTCGACCCGCGTGCACAAGATCAGTGATCGCATGGTTCAGGGCGCGCCGGATATCGTCAAAGCCGGGCGTGTGTTTCACCAATTCTCACGCGATGCGGTGATCGTAGCCCATAACGCCCCGTTCGACATGGCGTTCCTGCGCCGCCATGCCAAGCGTATGGAAGTCGAATGGGATCATCCGATACTCGACACTGTGCTGCTGTCGGCTGTTTTGTTCGGCGCAAGCGATACACATACACTGGACGCAGTGTGCGAACGGCTGGACATCACTATCCCCGAGGCGCTGCGCCATACGGCATTGGGCGACGCGGTGGCAACGGCCGAGGCGCTGGTCAAGATGCTGCCCATTCTGCAAGCGCGCGGGCTGAACACCTTTGGCGAAGTCATCGTCCAGACCCGCAAACACGGACGTCTTCTGGAAGACCTGAATTAACACCGAAATTTGCAAATACCGTTCAGCTTTTCGTGGACAATCCGGGCCACGCATGGCACCTGATGCGCGGCCAAGGAACACGCGCGCGATATGACGGAAAAGAATTTCACACCGACCCCGGATCAAAGCCACGCCTTTCGTGAGGCGCTGGGATGTTTCGGAACAGGCGTCACCGTGATCACTGCGCAAACCGAAGACGGCCCGCGTGCAATCACTGTAAACTCGTTCGCGTCAGTGTCCCTAAATCCGCCGCTGGTGTTGTGGTGCCTGGCCAAAGAGTCAAACCGCTTCGACACTTTCAGCACCTGCACGCATTACTCGATCCATGTGATGGCTCAGGATCAACAGGACCAGGCGCTTAGATTTGCCCGCGACGGTGTGGATTTCACCCATGCCGAGTGGACGACGGACGAGGCTGATCGCCCGCAGCTGGCCAATTGTCTGGCACGGTTTGACTGCCGGTTGCATGCCCGGCACGAGGCTGGAGATCATCTGATCATTGTGGGTCATGTGGATCAGGTCATGTACCGCACCGGCAAGGGTCTGATCTTCAAGCGCGGTCAGTTCGGCGGGTTTGTCGACCCTTTCTAGTCGTCCAGCGACCCATGCACCGCCAGAACCTCTAGCTGTGCGTCTTGCGGAGTGATCACACGAAAGGCTTCGTGCACTCCTGTCTCAGACAATTCTCTGGCGACGGTCAGCAGCGTGTTGGCCGCATGGTCTTCACACAGCTCTGACATGTGATCGATTTCGTTCTGTGCCACGCTCAATGCCGCTTCGACCGAGGGCGCTCCGTAATACTGCACGAAATGTTCTGCCAGATTGCGGGTGATCTGATCCCTTTCAGCCGCTTCGATCTGGGTTACCGCCACAAATGTCACCCGGCCAAAGGTTTCCAACCCCAGCCAGCCATTCGCAAAAGCCTGACGCGCCTTACCTTCCAGATCCGCGCCGCTCCAGTTCGAAAACTCGAACCCGCCCGAAACGCACCATTCGCCCGTACGTGCCGGAGAATGGAACACGTTCATGTCGCTTTCATCGAAATGGATCGCGCGGGCCAGTTTCATCGTCCGTTCTCCAATAGTTCCGTCAGCGGGCGCAGGCGGGTGTTGACCCCGTCGCGGATCAGCATTCCAAACCTCTCATCCGTGCCAAGGAATACACCGCCATCAACCAGTGGCTCACCTACGCCACGCAGCAGGCCCATCCATTCGGCATGCAGGGGCGCGTTGCCATCCTCCTGCCAGCGGTTGAGCCAGGTCAGCATATGGCGTGACCAGCTTTCGACCAGTTGCGTGGCCGAAACCTCGGCACAACCTTCATCATAAAGGGCTGTGACATCCGGCGTTTCGCCGGGCGCGGTGCTGGTTTGCATCAATGCGAGCTCCCAGCCGACAATCAGCCAATCCGGTTCTTCTTCCGCGTTTTCCCCGGAGGCCGAAACGCGGAACACACCGCATTTCGCACCATTCACACAAATCAGACCATCCCACCCCAGATGCACCGCCACTTCGGGTGGGGCCAGAGCGCCCAGCGCATTCTGAAACCCAACGGCACAAAGCGGCAGCATCGCCATCGCGTCCCGAAGCGGCACCTCGGGCGCGAAAACGATCGCGACACGCAGGTAATCGGCCTGAATGTTATAAACAACCGCCCCCGCATCGCAGCCCAAAGCCGCCATAGCCTGGGCGCGTTCAAACGGGTCTTCCCCACCCTGAACCGGGTGACCCGTCAACAAAGGGGGAAAGACCGGTTGGCTCATGCGGTGCCTTTGGCGATCATGTCGCGGGCGATCTTGCGGAAAGCCTCGGCCTGAGGGCTGTCTGGTTTGCTGACCACAATAGGCGCACCCCCGTCTGCGGCGATACGAATGTCCAGATGCAACGGGATTTCACCCAGCAGCGGCACGCCCATCGCCTCGGCCTCGGACTTGACACCACCATGACCAAAGACGTGTTCTTCATGCCCACAGTTCGAACAGATATGCGTGGACATGTTTTCGATCATCCCAACGATAGGCGTCTTGAGCTGATTGAACATGTCGATTCCCTTGCGGGCATCAATCAGCGCCACATCCTGCGGCGTCGAGACGACAATAGCGCCGTCCACCTTGAATTTCTGGCTCAGCGTCAGTTGCACGTCGCCGGTACCGGGCGGCAGGTCGACGATCAGCACGTCCAGGGCACCCCATTGCACCTGGCTCATCATCTGTTGCAGCGCCCCCATCAGCATCGGCCCGCGCCAGACAACGGCCTGCCCTTCATTGGTCATCAACCCCATCGACATCATGGTGACGCCGTGGTTGCGCAGAGGCAGGATGGTCTTGCCATCGGGGCTGGCCGGACGGCCCGAGACACCCAACATCCGAGGCTGCGACGGCCCGTAAACATCCGCGTCCAGCAAACCCACGCGCCGCCCTTCTGCGGCCAGCGCACAGGCCAGATTGGCCGACACGGTGGATTTGCCCACACCCCCTTTGCCAGAAGCAACCGCAATGATCCGGTCGACACCGGGAACGGCCTGCGGTCCAGTTTGCGAGGGCTTGGGTTTCGGCTTCAGGTCCGGCGGCGCCTTATCGGAATGCGCAGTCATCAGGGCCGAAACATTTACGACGCCCTCAACCATCTGTGCGGCCTTTTCAGCTGTTGCGCGCACAGGTTCCATCTTTTCGGCATGCTTCGGGTCGATCTCAAGGACAAAGCGAACCGTATCGCCCTCGACATTCAGCGCACGCACGATGCCCGCACTGACAATGTCCTGACCTGAAACCGGATCGGTGATCTTTTTCAGGTTCGCCAGAACCGCGTCACGAACACTCACGCTGTTCTCTCCTTGGTATGCCCCGCCGACAGGGGCGTGCGTGTCGACATGTATTGGTCGCCGCTCATTGCATGTGTCTCCGTCTCTTTCTGTTCATTTGACGCGTAACAGCCTTCATAGTTAGGCTAAACCATGCGCCTTGTCTTGTTGTGCCTGAGCCTGACGCTCACCGCCACCCCCTCCTTGTCGCAGGAGGCGATTGGCCTTGCGGCCCCGGCAGAGGTTAACGACTCCGGTCTGTTGCAACATATCCTTCCTCGCTTCTCTCTCAAGACCGGGATACGCGTTGTCGCAGATGATGCCGGTGCCATGGTGCTGGAAACCGCGCCGCCCGGTGATCCTGTCTTTACCCGTGGTGGAGTGGTCTATCACCTGAGGATCGAAGGTGATAATCGTCAAATCCGGTTTCGCGACTGGCTGCATTCAGATATCGGCAAGCGCACTGTCGAAGGTTTTCTTCCTGCGGTGGGTGAGCAGTTCAGCACCGGCTTTGATCCCACATTCACCCAGTCGGACGATACCCTGGATGGCAACACCGTGCTGGGCGAAGAACTATCTATGACCCATTGTGGTCGATGTCATGTGATTGGCCCCCGAAACCGGATGAGCGGGCTTGGCTCAACCCCCTCATTCGCGGTTCTGCGCGCGATGCCGGATTGGTCGGAACGGTTCGAGGCGTTCTTTGCCCTCAATCCCCACCCCGCATTCACGCAGATCGACGGGTTGACACCCCCCTTTGATCCCGAGCGACCATCCCCAATTCACCCGGTCAAGATGACGTTGGACGATCTTGAAGCCATCCTGGCATTTGTTTCGCGCATTGACGCCGCAGATCTGGGCTCGCCGCTAAAGCTTCAGTGATCCTTTCTATCCGAATAGTAATCCTCGGTGGTAACGACCCGAGGCTTTGGTTTTGACTGGAACGGATTGTCCTGCTGCTGGAAATGAGCATTCACCCGGCAATTGTCACACATCTGGATCATCCGCGCCTGTTCCGTTGAGGCAAACATCGGGTGCGTGCCCGAAAGCTTTTCCATTATCCGCTCAACGGTTGATTTCACCCCAAACAAAGCCCCGCATTCGACGCAGGCAAATGGTTCCTCCTCGTTCAGGACCTGCTGAGACAAGGCAGCATCGCTCAGGTCCAGTTGTGGTACCAAGGTGATCGCATCTTCGGGGCAGATCGTCTTGCACATTCCGCATTGCAGGCACGCATCCTGCTGAAAGTTCAGCTGGGGCTTGTCAGGGTTATCCATCAAAGCCCCGGACGGGCACAGAGACACACAACTAAGACAGAGTGTGCAACTGTCAGTATTCACTGCAACGGCACCGTAAGGCGCACCTTCAGGCAATGGCAGCGGGGCTTTGGCCTGCGGATTCAGGGCCTGTGCTGCCAGTCGCGCGATTTGTCGGCGGTTGCCAAGTGGCAAGACCGGATCTGCCAACGGTTCGGGGACATTTTGCGCATACAGCAAGTCTGCCATCGCATCAGGGTCCACCTCCTCAATCAGCCCGATCCCATCCGAACTGGCTATGGCACGTGCCAGTTCAAGTTCGCGATCCAGCGCATCCCGCTCGGTCGTCGGGGCCAGCAGCACATCCACACGCGCAAATCCATGTGCCAGTGAGGCCAGCATTTCCGAATGACCGAACCCGGATATCACTTTCAATTCCAGCGGGATAACATCCGAAGGCAATCCCCGCCCGAACCTTGCTGCAAGCCTTATCATTTCGGCCCCGTGGGCGTCGTGCACAAGCAACCGGGGTGCGATACCGCCTGCCCTTCGGTACGTGCGCGCCAGAGTGTGCATCCGTGATAACAAGGCCGAAACAGGTGGATCTTCATAGGTTATCGCCGTCGACGGACAGACCGCCGCGCATTCACCACACCCGGCGCAGACCATCGGATCAATCGCTACATGCTCGCCCGAGGGCGTGATTGCACCGGTTGGGCAGATATCCAGACAGTTTGAGCACCCGACCTGTTCCGCCCGCGAATGGGCGCAAAGTGTTTCTTCCAGTCGCACGTACAGGGGTTTTTCGAATGTTCCAACCAGTTGGGCGGCGTCAAAAGCCAGACGTTCTACAGAAACCGCATCCTTGGGATCAGCCTTCAGGTACCCCTCGCGCTTGGCCGGGGCCTGCACAAAGGGCGTGCCCCCCGTCAGATCAACAATGATATCGCAGGCCGATTGCGCCCCATCTCTTGGTTCCGTCCAATTGAAAGCACCCCTGCCTGCGGGAACCACTTGCTGCACATTGTCCAGACGCAAAGAAAACCGACCCAGAGCACCCGAAACAGACCGCAACTGTCCCCGAATAACGTCGAAGGCCCGAGAGTCCGGCTCAGCCTGATCTGTGACCAGAACGGTTACAGCCAGTGTCCGGGCCAACCTTTCCGCCAGTCCAAAGGCAACGGTGCCCGGACCTATGATGAAACACGTGCCTTCGCTGATGACATCAACGCTGGGCGTCACGGGTTGCGGCAGGAACGCTTCGGCGGCTAAGGCAGCCATTTTGGCCGTCGCATCCGCGCCCTGATCGGACCACCCAGCGCGATCCCGCAGGTCGACAAAGCCGGGGGTCTCGATATTCATATCTTCGGCAAGCGACCGGAACACCTCTTGTTCTTGCAGACAGGCGATGACGATATCGCCCTCTTGCATCGAGGCCGCAGCGGATTGCAGTTCTTTTGTACAAAGCGCGGTATGCACCTTTGAACAGGAAATTCCGCAGGCGCTTTCGATCCTGTCGGTATCCAGCGCCTGAGTTCCCGCGCAATCGCAGAGCAAAAGTTTCGTGCCCATGTCCCCTCCCTCGGGAAGCAGTCCCGATCCTCTGCACTTTAGGCTGCATTCCCGATGAAGCAACTTCAACCCTGTGCAGCGTGCAGGGCGCCGGGCAGAATTGCGCGGCAAAATCCCATAAAACAAAAGCATTCTCAGGCTTTGATCACGAAGACGCTACCGGGAATACGACCAAAGTATTAACGCACGGGCTTGGCACGTGGCTATTTTGTGTACCATAGTGGACGTGGAAAGGCAGGGGAGAGCCTTTCGGGGAGGATCCAGTGGCCAAGGCCGCAAGCCAGATCGACATGCCGGTTGGCGTCATTGTGCGCAAAACACCCGGGGTCACGCGTTGGGCCCGCTGGAACTGGCGCGCGGTCGCCGTGTTGCCTGGTGCAGGGCCAGCCGATTGGCAGGAACTGCGCCGCGAAGGCGAGGCGGTCGAATACCACGCTGCCACCCTTCCTCTGACCCTTTGGGCGGACGAGACCGAAGCCTACCTGGTCAACCTGTCGGACGGGCAGCCCTCGATCTATCTTGTACTGCGGAATGAGCTGAAGGGCGACACGCCGCTGAATGCAGTTCTGATCACCGCTTCTCCGTTCCAGGGGCAGGATTACGCAGATACCGGCGAAGAAATTGTCGAGAAAATCCCAATGACCGAAGGGCTGATCGCCTGGGTGCGGGATTTCACCCTGAAACATCACCAGCACGAAGTGTTCGTCAAGCGCCGTCGCGACAAGAAGCGGACGGATCTGGTTGAAGACGGCAAAGGTGATGCACGTATCCGGCAGGCATCGGACGTGTACCGCTCGCCGAGACGGGTGCTGCAATGACAGAGCGGCGTGATTTCTGGTCGCGCCGGAAGGCAGCCGTTCAGGCCGAAGCTGAAGCCGAGGCGATGACCCTCGAAGAACGGGTGATCGCAGCACATCACACCGAACTTGAAGAAAAGAGTGACGCCGAGATTTTGGCCGAATTCAACCTTCCCGATCCGGATACCCTCGGACCCGGCGATGATGTTTCGGGCTTTATGTCCAAGGCAGTGCCTGATCGCCTGCGGCGCCGCGCCCTGCGTCGGCTGTGGCGGTTGAACCCTGTTCTAGCCAATGTCGACGGGCTGGTCGATTACGGCGAGGACTATACCGATGCGGCCTGCGTGATCGAAAACATCCAAACCGCCTATCAAGTTGGAAAAGGCATGCTGGCGCATGTCGAAGCGCTGGCCGCCGACGCGCAAGAAACGGAAGAAAACGAAATCGAAACTGATACGCTCTCTGAACCAGAGGTCGTGTCAGTTGACCCCGATCCCGTGCCACAGCCGGTTTCAGTGGTTAAGGTGGAAGAGCCGGAAGAAGTCGACCGTCCCCCGTCTCCACGTCGAATGACATTTGAATTTGAAGGATGACCGAATGACCGCAAGTGACGCGCACACTCTGGATGTTTCAGCCGAGGATCGCCTGCGCGCGGATTTCTACAACTTTCTGGGTCTGTTACTGGCAGGTCCTCCGGACCAGATGTTGCTGAACCAAATGGCTGGTCTGGTCGGAGATGACACGGATCTCGGCAAGGCCATTCAATCCATGGCGCGGGTTGCCAAGGTCACCAAGCCAGCCGCTGCCGAACGGGAATTCAATGCGTTATTCATCGGATTGGGCCGGGGTGAGTTGCTGCCTTACGCCAGTTTCTACCTGACGGGCTTCCTGAACGAGAAACCCTTGGCTCAGCTGCGCAATGACATGGCGGTTCGCGGGATCACACGTGCCCAAAACGTGTTCGAGCCCGAAGATAACATCGCCTCATTGATGGAGATGATGGCCGGAATGATCGTCGGGCGTTTTGGCAGCCCGGCATCCCTGGATGACCAAAAGGCATTCTGGAGCAAGCATATCGGCCCCTGGGCCACGCATTTCTATTCGGATTTGGAAGCAGCCGAGAACTCGGTTCTTTATGCATCCGTCGGCACTGCCGGTCGGGTGTTCATGGAGATCGAGCGCGAAGCGTTCCGGATGACGGCGGGGTAACCCGCACATCGCCGGTGTCCTATGGGCGCCAAACCGCAATTGGGAAAGGAGGTTCCCATGAGCAAGACCAAGGAAGAAGGCGCCACCCGCCGTGACTTCCTCAAACTGGCCGGAACCGCAGCACCCGCTGCCGTTGCCGCCGCCAGCCTGACCGGGAAGGCCGAAGCCGCCGCGCTGCCGGCCGACGAAACCCGCATTCAGGATACTGCGCATACACGCGCCTACATCGAGAGCACCCGGTTCTAGGATCGGACGCTCTCACACCCGACAGACGGTTGCGATTGGCCCTGACGTCGGCTTCAGCAGTACCAAGCCAGCCGTGGCTTACACGGCGCGCAAGGGAGGAAAGACATGCTTAGGAAAAAGACCAACGGGGTTGCGAGACGCCCCCAGCGGACAAGTATCCTGTCCCAGGTCGGCGAGAAAACCGTCGATCGCCGCGCATTCCTGCGTGGCTCGGGCCTGACGATCGGCGGCCTTGCCGCGATCAGCGCCACAGGTGGAACCGTGACGCCAGCCAGTGCCCAGACGGCGGCCAAACAGGCCGTTGAAAACATCAAATCCGTATGCACCCACTGTTCGGTCGGCTGTACTGTCGTTGCCGAAGTGCAGAACGGTGTCTGGGTCGGGCAGGAACCCGGCTGGGATAGCCCGTTCAACCTGGGTGCACACTGTGCCAAGGGGGCCTCGGTTCGCGAGCACGCCCATGGTGAACGCCGACTGAAATATCCGATGAAAAAGGAAGGCGGCGAGTGGAAGCGCATTAGCTGGGAAGAGGCGATCAACGAGATCGGCGATGGCATGATGTCGATCCGCGAAGAATCCGGGCCCGACAGCGTGTATTGGCTGGGCTCTGCAAAGCACAATAACGAACAGGCCTATCTGTTCCGCAAATTCGCCGCCTACTGGGGCACGAACAACGTGGACCATCAGGCCCGTATCTGCCACTCGACCACGGTTGCGGGTGTTGCGAATACATGGGGCTACGGCGCCATGACCAATTCGTATAACGACATCCACAACTCGCGCGCCATCTTCATCATCGGCGGCAACCCGGCTGAAGCGCACCCTGTCTCTCTGCTGCACGTTCTGCGCGCAAAAGAGCAGAATAACGCACCGCTGATCGTCTGCGACCCGCGATTTACGCGCACCGCGGCCCATGCGGATGAATATGTCCGTTTCCGCCCGGGCACAGACGTTGCGCTGATCTGGGGCATCCTGTGGCACATCTTCGACAACGGTTGGGAGGATAAAGAATTCATCCGCACCCGGGTCTGGGGCATGGACCAGATTCAGGATGAGGTGGCCAAATGGACGCCTGAAGAAACAGAACGCGTCACCGGCGTGCCTGGCTCGCAACTGAAACGCGTTGCCCGAACTATGGCGAACAACCGCCCCGGCACGGTCATCTGGTGCATGGGCGGCACACAGCACACCAACGGCAACAACAACACCCGCGCCTATTGCGTGCTTCAGCTTGCATTGGGCAATATGGGTACCTCGGGTGGTGGCACCAATATCTTCCGCGGCCACGACAACGTGCAGGGCGCGACAGACCTTGGTGTATTGTCCCATACCCTGCCCGGCTATTACGGCCTGTCCGCGGGCGCATGGGGCCACTGGAGCCGCGTCTGGGGTGAAGACCTGGATTGGTTGAAGGGCCAGTTCGCCACGATCAAGGGCAAAGACGGCAAGGACAAACCGCTGATGAATGAAAGCGGTATCCCGGTATCCCGCTGGATCGACGGTGTTCTGGAAGACCCTGCGAACATGGATCAGGACAACAATGTCCGTGCCATGGTTCTGTGGGGTCACGCGCCGAACTCGCAAACGCGGGGTCCGGAAATGAAAACGGCAATGGAAAAGCTGGACATGCTGGTCGTGGTCGACCCGTATCCCACCGTTTCCGCTGTTCTGCATGACCGTACCGATGGCGTCTATCTTTTGCCCGCCTGTACGCAGTTCGAAACCCGAGGTTCGGTCACCGCGTCAAACCGCTCGTTGCAGTGGCGTGACAAGGTCGTAGAACCGCTGTTCGAAAGCCTGCCGGACGAGGTCATCATGGCCAAGTTCGCCAATAAGTTCGGTTGGGCGGATCGCCTGTTCCGCAATATCGAGATGGAAGACCCCGAGACCCCGAATGTTGAAAGCATCACGCGTGAGTTCAACTCGGGCCTCTGGACCATCGGCTATACCGGGCAGTCGCCGGAACGTCTGAAAAGCCATATGGCCAATCAGCACACGTTCGACAGAACCACGCTGCAGGCCATTGGTGGACCAAACGACGGCGAATACTATGGTCTGCCGTGGCCCTGCTGGGGAACCGCTGAGATGGGTCATACGGGGACACCGAACCTCTATGACATGTCCAAACCGGTGGCCGAAGGTGGCCTGACCTTCCGCGCCCGGTTCGGTGTGGAACGCGATGGCGACAACCTGCTGGCCGAAGGGGTCTATAGCGTTGGATCAGAAATTCAGGACGGATACCCTGAATTCACGATGCAGATGCTGATGGATCTTGGCTGGGACGGTGACCTGACGGCTGAAGAACGCGCTGCAATCGATGCCGTTGCAGGCCCCGAGACCAATTGGAAAACCGACCTTTCAGGTGGTATCCAGCGGGTGGCGATCAAGCATGGCTGCGCGCCCTTCGGGAACGCCAAGGCCCGCGCGGTCGTCTGGACCTTCCCGGATCCGATCCCACTGCATCGCGAGCCGCTTTATACGAACCGGCGTGATCTGGTGGTGGACTATCCAACCTACGAGGACCGGCACGCATATCGCCTGCCCACCCTTTATGCTTCGATCCAAAAGAACGACTTTTCAAAGGATTACCCGATAATCCTGACGTCAGGTCGTCTGGTCGAATATGAAGGCGGCGGCGAGGAAAGCCGGTCTAATCCATGGCTTGCTGAACTTCAGCAGGATATGTTCGTCGAGATCAACCCGCGCGATGCCAACAACCTTGGCATTCGGGACGGGCAACAGGTCTGGGTCGAAGGTCCGGAAGGCGGTAAGGTCAAGGTGATGGCAATGCTGACCAATCGGGTTGGTGCCGGTGTCGCCTTCATGCCTTTCCACTTTGGCGGCCATTTCCAGGGCGAGGACTTGCGGCACAAATACCCCGCCGGTGCTGACCCCTATGTTCTGGGCGAAAGTTCCAACACCGCCCAGACTTATGGCTATGATTCAGTGACCCAGATGCAGGAGACCAAGTGTACTCTCTGCAAGATCTCGGCAGCGTAAGGAGGACGATTAATGGCTAGAGCAAAGTTTCTCTGCGACGCTGAACGCTGCATCGAATGCAACGCCTGCGTAACCGCGTGCAAGAACGAGCATGAGGTACCCTGGGGTATCAACCGCCGCAGGGTGGTGACGATCAATGACGGCAATCCGGGCGAACGCTCGATCTCGGTGGCCTGTATGCATTGTTCGGATGCGCCCTGCATGGCGGTGTGCCCGGTCGACTGCTTCTATCAGAACGAAGAAGGTGTTGTCCTGCACTCCAAGGACCTGTGCATCGGTTGCGGCTATTGCTTCTACGCGTGCCCATTTGGCGCGCCGCAATACCCGCAGGCGGGCAATTTCGGTTCACGCGGCAAGATGGACAAATGCACCTTCTGCGCCGGTGGTCCCGAAGAAAACCACTCGACCGCAGAGTTCGCCAAATATGGTCGCAACCGGATCGCCGAGGGCAAACTGCCCATCTGCGCCGAAATGTGCTCCACCAAGGCCCTGCTTGCCGGTGACGGCGACGTGGTGTCGGCTGTTTACCGTGAACGCGTCGTGGCGCGCGGTTTCGGCTCGGGCGCCTGGGGTTGGGGTACTGCCTACGACCAGAAAGACGGCTAAGCCGCTGTCTGCACAAAGCAATGGACAACCCGCTCGGCGCGGGTTGTCCGATCTTGGAATTTGACCGAGGTTCAGATGCTCCGCTTTCTCATCGCTTTTCTGTTGACCCTTGGGCTGACCCTTTCGGCAGCCGCCCAAACGACCGATGACAGCAACGCCACGCCTGAAAGGGCGGGAACCGGCGGAGCGACGACCCTCGAAGACATTCTCGCCCGACAACGTGGTGAGCAGGTTGATAACGGATATCGCTCCGGCAATACCGGCCAGAGCAATGTCGAGGGCCTGATGGGTCAGCTTGGCACCCGTGGAGTCGCGTCGGATAGTGATGTTTACCGTGCGTTGCGCTATGGCTCGGCCAATGTGACCGTATCGTCAAATGGCCCGGCGGCAAGTGTGCTGATACAGGATGGCGGCATGTGGTGGCTGAACTTCCGCAGCGGACCGCTGCGCGAATATGGCACCTATATCATCGCCGGGATGCTGGGCATCATTCTGCTGTTCTTCCTGATCCGTGGGAAAATCCGCATCGATGGAGAGAAAACGGGCCGCACGGTTACCCGCTTCAACGGGATTGAACGTTTCGGTCATTGGCTGTTTGCAGGATCGTTCCTAATCCTCGGCATTACTGGTTTGCTCACGCTCTATGGCCGCGACTTCCTGATTCCGATCTTCGGCAAGGAAGGTTTCGCTACCATCGCACTGGGCTGTAAGTGGCTGCATAACAATCTGGCCTGGGCCTTTATGCTGGGTCTGATCATCGTCACGGTGAACTGGATTGCTCATAACATCCCCAACCGCACTGACCTGAAATGGCTGGCCGCTGGCGGGGGCCTGTTCACCAAGGGCAACCACCCGCCCGCCCGGAAATTCAATGCGGGGCAGAAGATCATCTTCTGGGCCTGCATCCTTCTGGGCGTGTCAATCAGCCTGTCCGGCTTGTCACTGTTGTTCCCGTTCGAGATGCCCCTGTTCGCCAAAACCTTCTCTGTCGCAAACGCCACGGGCATTCCGCAGGCGCTGGGTCTGACCTTGCCGGTGCAGATGTCACCGCAGGAAGAGATGCAATTCGCCCAAGTCTGGCATGTCATGATTGCCTATGTGTTCATCGCGATCATCGTCGCTCATATCTATCTCGGCTCGGTCGGGATGGAGGGCGCGTTTGACGCCATGGGAACCGGAGAGGTCGAGGAACAATGGGCGCGCGAGCATCACTCACTCTGGCTGGAAGAGGTGCAGAAAAAAGAGGCTGACACAGCAGCCGCCTCACCCGCTGATTAGATGCGTGGGCTGGTTCTGGCGCTGGTGCTGGTGCCCCTGCCCGCCGTGGCAGAATTCTTCACGCTGAAAGGGCATGGCGGCCCCATCATGGGCATCGCCGCCGCGCCTGACGGTCGCATCGCAACAGCCAGTTTCGACAACTCTGTGGGCCTTTGGACCGGGCAAAAGCCAGATTGGTTCGAAGGGCACGAAGCGGCGGTGAACGCAGTCGCGTTCAACGGCTCCGCTTTCTATTCTGCTGGGGACGATTTCACCCTGCGCAAATGGCCCAGCGGTGAAGTCATTGGCCGACACAAGGGCAAGATTGTCGGCCTTGCCACGTCAGAAACCCTTATTGCCACGGCCAGCTGGGATGGAACAATCGGCCTGTGGTCTGTCGATGGCACAGAACCCGCGCGGCTTGGACCGACTGGCAGTGGCGTAAACGCGGTCGCATTCTCACCTGACGGCACGCAGCTTTATACGGCGGGCGTCGACGGCGCTTTGCGGCTATGGGATGTATCCAGCAGGCAGGAAACAAGGCGTCTGGTCGAGCACGGGTTCGGCATCAATGAACTGGCCCTGAATGCACAGGATAACTGGATCGCCTATGGTGCGGTTGACGGTGTTACGCGTATTCTTGACCTTGCCACCGGGGAAGAGCGCGACTTCACACTGGACCGCCGCCCGATCCTTGCCCTTGCACTCAGCCCGGATCGGAGACTCTTGGCCGTAGGCGATGGCGAAGGGTATATTATGGTCATCGACACCGTCGATTGGCGCATTGCACAGGATTTTCGCGCCACGTTGCGCGGTCCGGTCTGGGCTTTGGCATTTTCCGCAGACGGTAAAAGCATCCATGCGGGCGGACTTGACGAGGCGATGTACAGCTGGCCTGTGGACGCGTTGTCCGACCAACACCAGATGGCCTCGGCAGAACCGAGTTTCCTGAAAAATCCTGATGAGATGGACAACGGAGAACGCCAGTTTGCGCGCAAATGTTCGATCTGTCACAGCCTGTCCTCCGATAATGCACGACGTGCAGGCCCCACCTTGCACGGTGTATTTGGACGTCAGGCCGGCACAGTTCGCGGATATTTGTACTCGGATACATTGCAAGGCTCTGATATCATTTGGAATGACGAGACAATAAATGCCCTTTTCGACGAAGGGCCAGACCACTACATTCCGGGGTCGAAAATGCCGATGCAGCGGATTGCCAAAGCACAGGATCGCCAGGATCTTATCGCTTTTCTGCGTCGCGCAACAACTGACCGGAACTAAACCGGAGGAGCCCATGAAAGCCTTTCTCGCCGCCGTCGCCGCGATGGTCGTTATTGCAGGCGCAGCCCCGTTTGTGCTGGAACAAATCGGATTCAGTACCGCTGACACAACATCCGGCACCGCCGTGCGCCTCGACTGAATGCCGCAATATCTGACCACCCGTGAACTGGCCGATCTGCTGCGCATTGGCGAGCGGAAGGCCTATGACCTTGCCTCGTCAGGCGAAATACCGTGCGTGCGCGCCATGGGTAAGCTGTTGTTTCCGCGGGCCGAGATCATTGCCTGGCTCAACGCGTCGCGATCCGGTCCTCAGGTCGCAGAACCGCCCCTGCCCCCGATCATAGCAGGCAGCCACGATCCCTTGCTGGACTGGGCGCTGCGTGAAAGTGGATCGGGGCTGGCCACCTATTACGACGGTTCTTTTGACGGGCTGATCAGGCTCAGCAAACGCAGCGCGCAGGCCGCTGTGCTGCACATCCACGAAAATGGCGGATTCAACAAAGAATCCCTGCTAGACACTTTGGGCGAAGCCCCGGTGATCCTGTTTGAAATCGCCCGACGTGAGCGTGGATTGCTTCTTGCCCCGGGCATATCCGACATCAATTCTTTTGACGACCTCAAGTCACGCACCGTCATTCTGCGTCAGGACAGTGCAGCAAGCCAGCGCCTGTTCGACACTCAACTGAAAGCCCACGGCCTGAGCCGGGATGATCTGGACATTCGACCAGGCTGCGCACGCACAGAAGAAGAGCTGGCCATCGCCCTGCATGACCGGAAGGCCGAGGCCGGTTTTGGGCTTGGCGCCCTAGCCGGTCTCTACAACTTGGGTTTTGTCCCCACTCATTCCGAGCGGCTGGACCTCGCGATCTGGCGCCGGGCCTTCTTCGATCCGCCAATACAGAAACTGCTGACCCTGTTGCGCTCGGGTCAATTCGCCCAGCGGGCAAGCGAATTCGGCGGCTATGACCTGTCTGGTCTTGGCACGATCCACCACAATGGGGCCAGCGGGTGAGCTTCCACCCGCGCCTTCATCTTTTCAAAAATACTCGCCCCGCAGGGGCTGGCCGCAGGCCAGCTTATTGCGCATTGGGGAAAAACACCTGCTGACCGTCCAGTCGGAAAGAGGCGATCGCCTCCTGCCCGTCCGGCCCGGTCAACCAATCGATGAACCGCTGTCCAGAGGCAGCGCGCACATGGGGATGCTTTTCGGGATTTACGAGGATCACACCATATTGGTTGAACAGACGCGGATCACCTTCGACCAGGATCTCAAGATTGCCTCTGTTACCAAAGGATAGCCACGTCGCCCGATCTGTCAGAGTATACGCGTCCATGCCGCTGGCCACATTCAACGTTGCCCCCATACCCGACCCGGTTTCCCGATACCAACTTCCGGACGCGCCGGTTGGATCCAGCCCCGCGGCAGACCAATGCCGCAGCTCGGCCTTATGCGTTCCACTGTCATCTCCGCGCGACGCAAACGGGGCTTCAGCGCTTGCGATCGCAGCAAGAGCGTTCAGAATTTCGGCACCACCGCGAATTCCGGCAGGATCTGCCTTGGGGCCCACCAATACAAAATCGTTATACATCAGGTCCTTCCGCTCCACGCCATATCCATCAGCGACGAATTTCTCTTCGGCGGACTTGGCGTGAACCAGCAGGACGTCACCGTCACCATTCACTGCGTTGCGAATTGCCTGACCTGTTCCTACGGCCACGACGCGCACGTCAATGCCCGACTCGGCCTCGAACCACGGCAGAATATAGTCCAACAGCCCCGAGTTCTGGGTGGATGTCGTAGATTGAACGACAATGAACGGAGTCTCTGCCCTGGCCGCACTTGCCGACAGACCAAGGGCTATCACTGCTGCCCGAAATATTGCGCGGAACATCATACTCTCCGTTTTATCTTTTAAGTAACCAATCCACCCGCGAGGTAGCGGCGCGATGCTTCGCTTACAGGGGTATCCAAAACCTGTTTTGCGGGGCCGTGTTCAACCACATGACCGCCCTGCATCATGACCACATCCGAGGCCAAACGACGGGCCTGACCAATATCATGTGTCACTATCACGATCCGTACACCCCGCGCAGAGGCGCGCAGAACCATACGTTCGATCATCTGTGTCGCGCCGGGATCAAGGGCGCTGGTCGGTTCGTCCAGAAACAGTGTTTCGGGCTCCAGCGCCAAGGCACGCAATATGGCCAGCCTCTGGGCCTCGCCGCCCGATAGTGATCGGGCGGATTGCCGGGCCTTACCATCCAGCCCGCCTTCGGCCAGCAACTCGGTGATACGTGCCTTTCTTGCTGTTCGCCCAATGCCCTGTCGCTTAAGGACAAAGCCCAGGTTTGCAGCAACAGACCGTCGCAACAGAACCGGTCTCTGAAACACCATGGCTTGGCGCGCTTTCTGCGCGGCGCTCAGAGGGCTTCCATCCTGCACCACCCGCCCGCGATCCGGCGAGATCAGGCCATGCAAGCACCGCAGCAACAGGCTTTTGCCCGCACCGTTGGGGCCAAGAAGCAACGTCGGCCCCAGACCATCCAGAACCAATGAAGGAACATCCAGCAAAACCTTGCCGTTGCTGCGAATTTGCAAGTTTTCAACTGTCAGACAGTTCGACATGTCACAGGTCACGTCACGCATGGCGCAACCCCTCCTGTTCGGCCCGCAAACTGACCGCGCTGACCATCGCGTTTACGGCAATTGCAATTCCGATCAGGATCGCCCCCAGCGCCAGTGCCAGAGACAGATTTCCCTTCGACGTTTCAAGCGCAATGGTCGTCGTCATCACGCGGGTCACATGATTGATGTTTCCGCCAACGATGATAACCGCGCCCACCTCGGCGATGGCGCGTCCAAAACCTGCAAGCAAAGCCGTGACAAGTGCCAGTCGCGCATCCCACAACAAAACCGGCACCGAGGCCAGCCGTGACACACCCAAGGAGCGCAGCTGTTCGGAATATTCCTCAGCCAGCATCTCAACAACCTGTCGCGTCAAAGCCGCGACAATGGGGGTGACCAAAACGACCTGCGCAATGATCATGGCAGTCGGAGTGTACAAAAGCTCAAGCACCCCAAGGGGACCGGAACGGGACAGCATCAGATAGACCAGCAGGCCCACGACAACCGGCGGAAACCCCATCAGTGCATTCATCAGGACGATCAGCATCCTGCGGCCGGGGAACCGGGCGACGGCCAACGCAGCCCCCACGGGCATTCCGATCAGAGCAGAAACCAGCACCGCAAACACGGACACTTTCAGAGACAACAACACAATTGCCCACAGCTCAGAATCTCCCCCGAGGATCAAGGCGATCGCAGCGCTGAATTCTGATGAAAATTCCTGCATTTTCTTCCCAGTTATCTACGCTTCGTACAGAACGCGCTAGATTACAGGGAAATACTACTTCTTTTCGGTGCCAAGTACAGACACAATTCCGACATCCCGAATACGAAACGCGGCCCCGATTGGGACCGCGTTTTTTTTCACTCAGATGAACCGTTGGCGTCAGTTCAGAGCAGCGTCCGTGATCTGATGCGTCCAGGCCCCTTCGGGTGTTTTGGTGATCACCGGATCAGAACCTCCGGCCAGCAGGGTACCAACGGTGCGATCAAAATCCGCCGGGTCCAGCGCGCCGTTCGAACCTGCGGTCAACTTGGCGATCTCACCCATCATGCGTTTCTGATGCTCTTCTGTCTGCGCACCCGTTGCATCGTTCTCCAGCACGATATCTGCCGCTTCATCGGGGTTTTCCTCGGCGTATTTCCAACCTTTCATCGAAGCGCGCACAAATCGCTGCATCTTGTCGGTGAACGCCGCATCGCTGAGATTTTCTTCCAGAACGTAAAGACCGTCTTCCAGCGTCGCGACACCCTGGTCTTCGTATTTGAAAGTTACCAATTCATCCGGGCTGACACCGGCATCGATGACCTGCCAGTATTCATTGTAGGTCATGGTGCTGATGCAATCCGCCTGACGTTGCAGCAGCGGGTCGACGTTGAAGCCCTGTTTCAGAACTTCCACACCGTTGTCGCCTTTCCCATCAGTGCTGATGCCCAACTGGCTCATCCAGCTCATGAACGGGAATTCATTGCCAAAGAACCAGACGCCCAGCGTGCGGTTCTTCAGGTCCTCGGGCGACGAAATACCGGCATCTTTCCAGCAGGTCAGCATCATGCCCGAGCTTTTGAACGGCTGGGCGATGTTCACCAACGGCAACCCTTTTTCACGTGCGGCCAGAGCGGCAGGCATCCATTCAACGGTCACATCAGCACCGCCGCCCGCAATCACCTGTGTCGGAGCAATGTCAGGCCCGCCGGGCAGAATGGTAACGTCCAGCCCTTCTTCCTCGTAAAAGCCCTTGTCCTTGGCAACGTAGTAGCCCGCGAATTGTGCTTGCGTGACCCATTTCAGTTGCAGTGTCACTTCATCCGCCGCCAGCGCCGTACTGGCTGCCAGACCAAAGGCGGCAACCGCCCCGCTGAATAGCTTGTTCATCTTCATTTCTCCTAGTTGCTTGTTGCGCCCCGATTTTCAGGGTCTGTTGATTTTCTTCGTCTTATCCGCGTTGTGAGGGGTGCCAGAACGTCACCACTTTTTCGATTCCCGCCACCAGGCCATAAAAGGCCGTACCTGCGATAGCGGCAACAACGATTTCGGCCCAGACCATGTCCAACGACAATTGACCGACGCTGGTGGATATCCGAAATCCCATACCGAGTGTTGGCGATCCGAAGAATTCAGCCACGATGGCGCCAATCAAAGCCAAAGTTGTCGAAATCTTCAACCCGTTGAAAATGAAAGGCATCGCCGCAGGCAGCCGCAACTTCAGAAAGCTCTGCCAATAACTTGCAGCATAGGTTTCCATCAAGTCACGCTGCATCGCTGTGGCCTCGCGCAGACCGGCCACGGTGTTGACCAGCATCGGAAAGAACACCATCACAACGACCACCGCCGCTTTGGAATGCCAATCAAACCCGAACCACATGACCAGAATGGGTGCCGTCCCCACAATAGGCAAAGCCGCGACGAAATTCCCGACTGGCAATAGCCCCAAACGCAGGAAATCCCACCGATCAACAGCAATCGCTATAAGGAAGGCCGATCCACAGCCGATGACATATCCGCTGAGCGCGCCTTTCAGGATCGTCTGAACAAAGTCGGCCCAAAGAATGTCAAGGCTACCTGCAAATCGCACCGCTATGGCGGAGGGTGCAGGCAGAATGACCAGCGGCACTTCAAGCCCGCGGACCACCAGCTCCCAGGCTCCGACGATGGTCAGACCAAAAATCACCGGCGCCAGGAAGCGTACCATCTGGCTGTCGGCTTGCGGGCCACTGGCCAATCGGCTGTTCAACCACCAGCCGAAGGCCCACAGCAGCAAAGCAAAGACAACCAACATCATTGCGCCATCCCCATTCGCCTCAGAACCGACCGTTCAATCAATCCCAGCAAACCGACCAGGCACGCGGCCAGAATGGCTGCTGCAAACAGCGCTGACCATATCTGCACGGTTTGACCATAGTAACTGCCTGCCAGCAACCGAGCGCCCAATCCTGCGACAGCGCCTGTCGGCAGCTCGCCCACGATTGCGCCGACCAGCGATGCCGCAATACCGATTTTCAACGAGGTGAACAGGTATGGCATCGACGCAGGCAAGCGCAGTTTCCAGAACCCCTGCGATTGGCTGGCATTATAGGTCCGCAACAGGTCAAGTTGCATCGCGTCAGGGCTGCGCAACCCTTTGACCATGCCTACAACAACCGGAAAAAAGCTCAGATAAGCCGAGATGATCGCCTTGGGAATGATCCCCTGAACCCCAACCGAGTACAGGACCACGATAATCATCGGTGCCAGAGCGATAATCGGGATCGTCTGGCTCACGATAGCCCATGGCATGACTGACAAATCCATCACGCGGCTATGCACGATCCCAACGGCCAACAAGACTCCCAGCCCGGTCCCGATGACAAAGCCCAGCATCGTAGCGCTGAGTGTCACCCACCCATGAAAGATCAGCGATCTCTTCGAGTTGATTTTCTTCAGAACAGTTGTATCCCACAGTTCAATCGCCACCTGATGAGGTGATGGCAAACGGGGCTTGCCTTGCTCCCAAGTTGCTGGAATCGCGAACGAATTATTCAGAACCAGACCGAACTCTCCCAGATCCCGGCGCGCACTTGCGGTGGGTGGCTGAACCTCGGCACCGCCACGTTCAAGCTCGGTCAAAACCCCTTTGATGTTCATCGGAACGCAAGCGACATACCAAAACAGAACGATCACGGCGACGACGGTGAAAACGGCAATGATCTGCTTCATGCGTGCCACTCCATTCGATAGACGGGCACTGTATTCGGCGGTACGGGTGGTTCTTCGGCAGTTACCTCGAACCCTTCACGGCGGTAAAACCTCTGCGCCGCCTGATTGGGTTTGTGTGTTGTCAGCCAAAGATGGGTCCGACCCTGCTTCGCCTTGGCAACGAAACGCTTGCCAATTCCCTGCCCCGTCCGGCTGCAATACAACGCACCGATTTTACACTGCGCCGGATCTATGGACATGTAGCAATCAACCGGATCACCCGCGACCCAGATCTCGCGACTGTCGAACGCTTCATGGATCAGGATCGACAATTCCTCCACCGGCAATTCATCAGGCATCCAGTCCGTCTGCCAGGCCCAGTTGCAAATCACACGAGCACAAGCCGGCACGTCACTTACCACGGCCCGTCTGATGGTTTCTGCCCCCGGATCAGTCGTCATAAGAATGCCCCGCCCGCAACCCGTCGCGAACACGATGGGCCACTTCGATGAATTCCGGAGTGTCACGAATGTCCAACGGCCGTTCCTTTGGCAGCGGGCTGTCGATCACATCCGTAATCCGCCCCGGCCGCGGGCTCATCACGACAATTTTGGTGCTCAGATATACGGCTTCGGGAATCGAATGCGTCACGAAGCCGATGGTCTTTTCTGTTCTGGCCCAAAGCGCCAGAAGCTGCTCGTTCAAGTGGTCTCGCACAATCTCATCCAAAGCGCCGAACGGCTCATCCATCAACAAGATATCAGCATCAAAGGCCAAAGCCCGGGCGATGCTGGCGCGCTGCTGCATCCCACCGGATAACTGCCAGGGAAACTTTCCTCCAAATCCTTCAAGATCAACCAGTTCCAGGACTTTTCTCACCCTTTCCTCCTGCTCGGATGCGGAATAGCCCATGATCTCAAGCGGCAACTTGATGTTCTTTGCTATGGTGCGCCAGGGATAAAGGCCCGCTGCCTGAAAGACATACCCATAGGCCCTGTTCCGCCGTGCTTCGTCCGCTGTCATTCCGTTGACAGTCAGCGACCCGCCGGTCGGTGTCTCCAAGGCCGCAATACAGCGCAGGAAAGTGGTTTTCCCACAGCCCGAGGGGCCAATGAAACTAACAAATTCACCCTTGTCGATCGTCAGGTTCACGTCTTTCAACGCGTGAACAGGCCCGTCATTGGTTTGAAAGGTGAGGTCAAGCTGCCTTGCTTCGATGACGTGCTGGGTCGTGCTTTCAGTGGTCATTCTACTGCCTTGAAAAGAGTGGTGCCGGGGCCGCCCAGACAGCGGCCCAACGGATCAAACCCCCGTCGCCGGGATACCTGTCCGCTCAACTGGCCGAGGGGTGGTTAGTTCTTTCCACGCGCTCAAAGCCTTGTTGACGGTCGTATTTGCCTCGCGCGCAACGAACTCGCCATGGCCTTCCTGCGTGCGGATTTCACCATCATGTACCGCAACCTGTCCGCGGGTCAGCGTAAAGCGCGGCAGGCCTTTGACCTCTTTGCCCTCAAACACGTTATAGTCAATCGAAGATTGCTGCGTACTGGCTCTGATCGTTTTCGTTTTTTCAGGATCCCACACGACGATATCTGCATCCGCTCCAACAAGGATCGCGCCTTTTTTCGGATAGCAATTCAGTATCTTGGCGATGTTTGTTGAAGTCACCGCAACAAATTCATTGGGCGTCAGGCGTCCGGTATTCACACCATGCGTCCACAGCATCGGCATCCGATCTTCCAGACCACCGGTCCCGTTCGGGATCTTGGTAAAATCCCCAACTCCAAAGCGTTTCTGTTCGGTCGTAAAGGCGCAATGGTCGGTTGCCACAACACTCAGCGATCCTGATTGCAGGCCATTCCACAGGCTGTCCTGGTGCTGCTTATTGCGGAACGGGGGGCTCATGACCCGCCGCGCGGCGTGGTCCCAATCCTGATTAAAATATTCGCTTTCATCGAGGGTCAGATGCTGAATCAGCGGCTCTCCCCACACCCTCTTGCCCTGCATTCGGGCTCGGCGAATGGCCTCATGAGACTCTTCGCAGGATGTATGAACAACATACAGCGGCACGCCCGCCATATCTGCGATCATAATGGCCCGGTTTGTGGCCTCACCCTCTACTTGCGGCGGTCGGGAATAGGCGTGCGCTTCCGGGCCAGAGTTCCCCTCGGCCAGAAGCTTGGCACTCAGTTCGGCAACGACGTCTCCGTTCTCGGCATGCACCATTGCGATGCCGCCCAGTTCGGCCAAACGCCTGAACGAAGCATAAAGCTCATCGTCATTCACCATCAATGCGCCTTTATAGGCCATGAAATGCTTGAACGTGTTGATGCCGCGCGTCTCGATCACGGTCTTGAGGTCGTCAAATACCTGTTCACCCCACCATGTCACTGCCATGTGGAACGAGTAGTCGCAATTCGCCCGCGTTGATTTGTTGTCCCAGCGCTTCAGGGCATCCAGCAGGCTTTCACCCGGATTGGGCAGCGCGAAGTCAACAACCATCGTCGTGCCCCCGGCCAGGGCCGCCCGCGTACCGCTTTCGAAATCGTCGCTGGAATAGGTGCCCATGAACGGCATTTCCAGATGGGTATGCGGATCAATCCCGCCGGGCATCACATAACAGCCGGTCGCGTCCAACTCGCTATCCCCTTTCAGACCCATCCCGATCCCGGTGATGACGCCGCCTTCGACCAATACATCCGCCTTGTAAGACAAATCCGCGGTGACAACGGTTCCGTTTTTGATAACAGTACTCATTTTGAACTCCCTGATGCGGTCTGCGCCGCTTGCTTCATCTGGCCAAAAATATCCCGGGGGAGTCGCCCAATGGGCGACGGGGGCGGCGCCCCCTATTCCACGATTTCGGCAGTCTCGACCACGGCATGCAGCAGGACATCTGCCCCGGCTGCCGCCCAATCCTTGCTGATCTCTTCAGCCTCATTATGGCTCAACCCATCAACACAGGGGCACATGACCATGGCGGTCGGGGCCACACGGTTGATCCAGCAGGCATCATGCCCCGCGCCCGAGATGATGTTGGTATGCGAATAGCCCAACCTTTCAGCCGCATCGCGCACGGCGGACACGCAATCGTCGTCGAATTTAACCGGATCAAAACCGCCGACTTTCTCGAATTCGATCTGCAGGCCCATTTCTTCGACAATATCTTCCGCCGCCACCCGCAGGCGGTTTTCCATGTCGGTGATCACCTCCAGCTCGGGCGAGCGGAAATCGACCGTGAAAACGACTTTTCCGGGGATCACATTTCGCGAGTTCGGGAAAACGTCAATATGCCCCGCAGCACCAACCGCATGCGGTGCATGAGACCAGGCGATTTCGTCCACTTTCTCAAGAATGCGCGCCATGGCAAGTCCGGCATTCTTGCGCATCGGCATCGGAGTCGAACCTGTATGGGCATCCTTGCCGGTCACCGTGATCTGTGTCCAGCTCAGACCCTGACCGTGGGTAACGACGCCGATATCCTTGCCTTCGGCTTCAAGGATCGGGCCCTGTTCGATATGCAACTCAAAGAAAGCGCGCATCTTGCGCGCGCCGACTTCTTCTTCGCCGCGCCAACCGATCCGGTTCAGTTCATCCCCGAATTTCTTACCCTCGGCATCTTCACGGTCATACGCCCAGTCCTGCGTGTGCATTCCTGCAAAGACACCGGACGACAGCATGGCAGGCGCATATCGCGTCCCTTCCTCGTTGGTCCAGTTGGTCGCCACGATGGGATGTCTTGTCTTGATCCCGAGATCGTTGAGCGTTCGGATAATTTCCAACCCGCCCAGAACGCCCAGCACACCGTCATATTTTCCACCGGTCGGCTGCGTATCCAGATGCGATCCCACATAGACCGGCAAAGCGTCCGGATCGGTGCCCTCACGATGCGCAAACATGTTGCCCATCTGGTCCAGACCCATGGTGCATCCAGCCTCTTCACACCACTTCTGGAACAAGGCGCGGCCTTCGGCATCTTCGTCAGTCAGAGTTTGCCGGTTATTCCCCCCCGCAACACCGGGACCGATCTTAGCCATCTCCATCAGGCTGTCCCACAACCTGTCGCCATTGATCCTGAGATTCTGCGCCGGAGCTGCCATTGTCTTATTCCCTGTTTGCTTGCGATTTTGCTCGCTATTGGTGTCTTGATTTGACCAACTGGTCAAACTCACGCTATCACGGGTTCGGTATCAGTCAAGAAATTGCGCGGCAAAGCCTGAAATTTCAGTGTAATCCGTGCCTATCCGACGAAAAAAGAGACACACTGAAATCATGCCGAAAGACCGCGCACCGACTCGTATCCAGAAGAAGAACCGAGCCGCGATTCTCGAGGCTGCCCTGAATGTGTTTTCCGCACACGGGTTTCGTGGGGCGACCGTCGATCAGATTGCCGCCGAGGCGGGGTTGAGCAAACCCAATCTCCTCTACTATTTCGCGTCGAAAGAGGCGATCCACACCGAATTGCTTTCGGGCTTGCTGGAAACCTGGCTGGCGCCCTTGCACGATCTGGATGAGACCGGTGATCCGATGGAGGAAATGCTGTCCTATATTCGCCGGAAACTGCAAATGAGTCAGGAGCTACCACGGGAAAGCCGCCTTTTTGCCAATGAGCTTGTGCAAGGTGCGCCCCGCATTCACGATGCTTTGTCCAATGATCTCAAACAACTGGTTGACGAAAAGGTCACCATTCTCACTAACTGGATGGATCAGGGCAAAATCACGCGGCTGCACCCTTATCATCTGATGTTTTCGATCTGGGCGTTGACGCAGCATTATGCCGATTTCGACGTTCAGGTGCGGGCTATTCTGGGCGACGAAAACCCGTTTGAGGGTGCAGAACCCTTTGTCGATACGCTGTACCGAAAGCTCCTGACACCATGAACTCAGGGGCCGCGTCAGCGGCCCCTCAGGGATATTCCCTGTCTCGATCATTCCGCTGCTTTGGCCATCGGATTGTTCGGGTGCGTGGTCCAGTTCGCGTAGGTCGGCTGAACCTCTTTCCCGGTGCGCGGATCGATTTCACCCGCCGCCATCGGCACCATCGAAATGCAGCCTTCGACCGGGCAGACATCAACGCAGAGGTTACAGGCGACGCATTCGTCATCCTTTACCTCGAACACACGGTCATCCGACATTGAAATCGCTTGATGGCTGGTATCTTCACAGGCGGCATAGCACCGGCCGCACTTGATGCACTGGTCCTGATCGATCTTGGCTTTGGCGATGTAGTTCAGGTTCAGGTATTGCCAATCGGTGACATTGGGCACCGCGCGTCCGATCACCTCATCAATGCTGGTATACCCCTTTTCATCCATCCATTCCGACAGACCTGCTGTCAATTCATCGATGATCTTGAACCCATAGGTCATCGCAGCGGTACAGACCTGCACCGTGCCACATCCCAGCGAAATAAACTCGGCCGCATCACGCCATGTGGTGACACCCCCGATGCCCGAGATCGGCATGCCATGCGTCGCCTCGGCCCGTGCGATTTCGGACACCATCGACAGGGCGATCGGTTTCACGGCAGGGCCACAATACCCTCCGTGGCTGCCCTTTCCATCAATCGAGGGTTCGGGGCTGAACGTGTCAAGATTGACGCTGGTGATCGAATTGATCGTGTTGATCAGCGACACCGCGTCCGCGCCACCATTTCTGGCCGCCGCCGCGGGTTTCCGGATGTCGGTGATATTCGGTGTCAGTTTCACGATGACCGGACGGTCATAGTATTGCTTGCACCAACGCGTGACCATCTCGATATATTCCGGCACCTGCCCCACGGCGGACCCCATGCCGCGCTCACTCATCCCGTGCGGGCAACCGAAGTTCAATTCGATTCCGTCCGCGCCGGTTTCGGCCACGCGCGGCAGTATGGCTTTCCAGGCCTCTTCCTCGCAGGGCACCATGATCGAAGCGATCAGGGCGCGATCCGGATAGTCGGACTTGACCCGCGCCATTTCCTCGAGGTTCACCTCAAGCGGGCGGTCGGTGATCAGTTCGATATTGTTCAGTCCCAGCAAACGGCGGTCGGCACCGTAAATCGCGCCATACCGCGGGCCGTTCACATTTACGACCGGCGGTCCCTCGGACCCCAGTGTCTTCCACACAACACCGCCCCAACCGGCCTCAAACGCGCGACGAACATTGTATTCCTTGTCCGTCGGCGGCGCAGAGGCCAGCCAGTAAGGGTTTGGGCTGGAAATGCCCAGAAAGTTAGTCGTCAGATCGGCCATGGCTTCTCCCTTCCCGGCTCAGCCGGATTTTTTGAATATCATTTCGGTCGGGCGTATGCGCCCGGCCTTGAGGTTTTTGACGTAGTTCTGGAACTTTTCAGGCGCCGTCTCGCCCATCATCAGATGAATGCCCAGCGGTGCCGGGCCGGATTCGGCAATCTTTGCAAAGACGTCCTCGAAGAACTGTATCGCGAATTCGGTGCGATCCGTTTCTGTCACCAGTTCAAAACCCGCGGCGCTTGCCGCAGACTTATAAACATCCGGCGCATCCACGAACGAGGTCTCGGCAACAGTGGACCACGGCAGAGGGAAAGCCAGCGGCTCGTCCACGTCTCCGGCCATCACATCGAACAGGGCAAAAGTACCGCCTTTGGCCAGCGCCCGCGACACTTCGGCGAACAGTCCGGCCTTGTCCATAATGTTCATGCCCACATGCATCATGACGGCCAGGTCGAAACCAGCATCCGGCACCGGCATCTCCAAAGCGCTGCCCAAATGAAAGCTGGTTTTCGAGGAATGCCCGACCATATCGCTGAGAACCCTGGCGGTTTCAACGAATTCCGGTGTCAGATCGACGCCTGTTACTGTCGAATCATAGCGATCCACGACATAGCGAGAGGTTCCGCCGATACCGCATCCGACATCCAGAACACGGGTCGCATGGGTCGGCGACAACTGCGCAAACAGGTTGTTGGTCGCCAGAACGCCGCCCGTGTGGAACTCGTCCCCCGCTTTCAGGTCTGCGACCGTGGCCGCATCCGGATCGATACCGCTGGCCTCAAGCGCCGCGCGAACGCGGTCGGCCAGTGCTCCGGTGGTGTAGTGTTGCGCTACGGCTTGTTCGATCTGGGACATGGGAATACCTCAGCAGCGAAAGGAATGGGGCGAATACCCCATCCTATCACGAAACCAGCGTCGCGTGGATGTCCATCGCAGCATCCCGGCCTTCAGCAACAGCCGTAACGGTGAGGTCTTCGCCGCCCGCCGCGCAATCTCCACCTGCCCAGACACCAGCCACGGAAGTGCGGCCTGCACCGCTGACAGCGATCTTGTTGCCGTCCAGCTTCAGCCCTTCCGGCGCACCTTCCAGCGTCTGACCGATGGCTTTGAGAACCTGATCTGCCCGCAGCCGGACCGTCTCTCCGGTTCCGGTAAGCTGACCGTTCTGGCTCGAGGTATATTCCAGCTCAATCTCGGTAGCGGCTCCATTGCCGTGTACTGCCACCGGCTGCACATTGGTCAAAATCTGAACCCCGTGCGAGGCTGCCAGATCCTGCTCGTACCGGCTGGCACCCATGGCGTCGCGTCCCCGGCGATAGGCAATGGTGACGTTTTCGGCACCTAACAATTTGGACTTTACCGCCGCGTCCACAGCAGTCATGCCTCCGCCAATAACGACGACGTTCCGCCCGACAGGAAGCTTTGCAAGATCACCAGCTTGCCGCACGTCCGCGATGAAATCGACGGCATCCCGCACGCCGTCCTTGTCAACACCATCCGCGCGCAGGGCATTGACCCCAGCAAGCCCGATGGACAGGAACACCGCGTCGTAGTTTTCGACCAGACCATCCAGTGAGATGCCTTCACCCAGAACCGACCCGGTTTCAATCGTGATACCACCGATTTTCAGCAGCCAGTCGACCTCGGCCTGCGCAAAGTTGTTGGTCGATTTATAGGCGGCAATCCCATATTCGTTCAGACCGCCCGGTTTGGGCTTGCCTTCGTGGATCACCACGTCATGGCCCAGCATGGCAAGACGATGCGCACAGGCCAGACCAGCAGGCCCTGCCCCCACGACAGCAACCGTTTTCCCGGTCGATGCCGCACGTTCAAACGGATGCGCGCCCGAGGACATAAGATCATCTGTCGCAAAGCGCTGTAGCCGTCCGATCTCGACCGGTTTGCCCTCGGCCGCCTCACGAACACAGGCCTCCTCACACAGTGTTTCCGTCGGACAGACACGGGCGCACATTCCGCCCAGAATGTTTTGCTGAAAGATCGTTCGCCCGGCAGCCTGGGGCTGTCCGGCCTGAATCTGCCGGATGAATAGCGGAATATCGATGTCTGTCGGACACGCTGTCACGCAAGGTGCGTCATAGCAGAAATAACAACGGTCTGCTGCAACTGCGGCCTCATGCGGGGCCAATGGCGGATGCAGATCGGTGAAATTCGAGGTCAGCTCATCGCTTGAAAGCCGCCCCGCGACGATGCCGGGTGCCATCTGGCCCTGTGCCATCACTCTACTCCCTGTAGATATGTTTGTTATGACCTCAGCTTGCCACAAATAAATTTTTTATCAATTGGTAAAATTTGCCAAATGGTCAAAAAATCGAAAATCCGGGCCGTTAAACCCGGATTTATTGGCATTTTAGCTGATTTCAGGGCCGAAAAGCTTTCAGACCATTTCACCAAGGTGGCAGGACTTGATCCAGACTCGGGCCCCATCAGGCCCTGCAACAGCCCGTGAGTGCGTTCCGGGAGGCAGGCGCAACCAGTCCCATTTCGAAAATTCTTCCCCCGATTCAGAGAAACTGCCCCTTATGACAAACACTTCCATGCCGTCGCACGCGTCCAGTTCGACCACGCCCCCAGCAGCCCATGTCCGCACAAAAACGTCCTCATGATCATCTTTGAACAGCTGTACGTCAGAATCGCCATTTATCGAGCGGCGAACCTCGGTCCGGTCCTGCGGGTCAAACTGGTGCAACTTGACCAGAATGGTTGCGCCCTCGGCAGCGGACGGAGTGTGCGAGGAAGTTGGAGGGTTGCGAACATAGCTGCCGACGGGAAAATCTCCGGTCTCGTCCTGAAATACACCGTCCAGCACCAGATATTCCTCGCCGCCGTCATGGGTATGGGCGGAAAAGGTGCTGCCGGGCGCAAAGCGGACAATGGTTGTTGCGCGGGCCACCTCATCACCAATCCGGTCCAGCATTTTGCGCTCGACCCCTGCGGCGGGAGAAGCGACCCATTCACTTTCGTCAAAGTGTACTGAGACCCGTTTGGTGAAATCCGCATTGATCCGCATGTGTATCCCTTTCTGAAGCGACCCCTGAAAGAAATGGGATCGCGTGATGAAATTTCAAATTATCCGCTTTTGACGCCTTGGCCTGCTTGCTGTAATCCGAACTTCAAGGTGCATGGTCAAACACCTGTCGGGAACGGGCATAGATGCAGGCAACGTCACAGAAATTCAACGTCGCGGTCGTCGGTCAAAACAACCGCCTGCAATACGAGGCCCTGCTGTTTGCGGCTTCACTGCGCCATTCTTCACCGCAGTTCGGGGGCAAACTGTTTGTCGCCACGCCCAATCCGGGGCCACGCTGGAAACAGGATCCCCGCATTCAGGACGAAGATGTTCTGAAAGCCCTGAAACAACTGGATGCTGAAATTCTGCCCTTCGACTCGCATGTATTCGGTGAAAGCTATCCCTACGGCAACAAGATCGAAGCGCTGATGGCCCTGCCGGAAGATGAGCCCTTTGTGTTCTTTGACACCGACACGCTGATCACTGGCGAGATCACATCCGTCCCATTTGACTTCGACCGCCCCAGCGCGTCACTGAAAGTTGAAGGGACATGGCCCAAACCAACGCTGTATGGTCCCGGTTTTGACGGTATCTGGCGCGCACTTTACGCCCGGTTCGGGTTGGATTTCGAAAGCTCGCTGGACACCGATCAACCCCATGACCACTGGCGGCGGTACCTGTATTTCAATGCAGGCTATTTCTTCTACAAATGTCCCCGGAAATTTGGTGAGCGTTTTCTGGACTACGCCAGAACAATCCGCGACGAAAACATTCCGGAGTTGACGGGCCAAAGCCTTGACCCCTGGCTGGATCAGGCCGCCCTGCCCCTTGTCATTCACTCGTTCGGCGGTGGTCGTGATGTTTTGCCCTCTGGTTTGCTGGACGGATCCGTCAGTTGCCACTATCGCCTGTTTCCCTTGCTGTACGCCCGTGAAAGCGACCATGTGATAGACGTCTTGGAAACCGTCGTCACACCAAACAAGGTCAAGAAAGTTCTCAAGCAATACGAGCCGCTGAAAAAGATGGTTTTGCAGGGGAAAGGCGCTAAAGTCCGCGCCTTGTTTGACCGGGATCATCTGCCACGACGTGAACAGGCCATCCGCAACACGATCAAAAGCAAGGGCCTCTGGCTGCGCTGACAGGATCGTTGTGCGCAAGCGGGCAATGGCCTACAGATTTCGCAAGACAAATTCCAACTGGAGATTTTCAAGATGTCTGACGGCCCTACCTACGGTTTCGACACGTTGCAAATTCACGCGGGCGCCCGCCCCGACCCGGCGACTGGAGCGCGCCAGACACCCATTTATCAAACTACAGCCTATGTGTTTCGCGATGCAGACCACGCAGCGGCCCTGTTCAACCTGCAAGAGGTGGGCTTTATCTATTCCCGCCTGACCAACCCAACTGTGGCTGTTCTTCAGGAACGCGTGGCGACTCTTGAAGGCGGTGTTGGCGCCGTTTGCTGTTCGTCCGGGCACGCGGCCCAGATCATGGCGCTGTTCCCGCTGATGGGTCCGGGTTGCAACGTGGTCGCCTCAACCCGTCTGTACGGCGGCACGGTCACCCAGTTCAGCCAGACAATCAAACGCTTTGGGTGGTCTGCCAAGTTTGTCGACACCGATGATCTGGACGCGGTGAAGGGCGCAATCGATGAAAATACCCGTGCGATTTTCTGCGAGTCTATCGCTAATCCCGGCGGCTATGTGACGGACATCCGTGCACTGGCAGATGTGGCCGATGCGGCGGGCATTCCGCTGATTGTCGATAACACCTCGGCAACACCATATCTGTGCCGCCCGATCGAACATGGAGCGACCCTGGTCGTGCATTCAACCACCAAGTACCTGACCGGCAACGGTACGGTCACTGGCGGTTGCATCGTGGATTCGGGCAAGTTCGACTGGTCGGCAAATGACAAGTTCCCCTCGCTCAGCCAACCCGAACCGGCCTATCATGGACTGAAGTTCCACGAAACGTTCGGACCTTTGGCCTTTACCTTCCACGGCATCGCCATCGGTCTGCGCGATCTGGGCATGACCATGAACCCGCAGGCGGCCCACTACACGCTGATGGGGATCGAAACCCTGTCGCTGCGGATGGAGCGTCATGTTGAAAACGCGCAAAAAATCGCGGCCTGGCTGGAAGCGGATGATCGCGTGGACTACGTCACCTATGCCGGGCTGCCTTCGTCGCCCTATCAGGATCGGGTCAAAGCTCAGTATCCACGCGGTGCCGGCGCCCTGTTCACATTCGCCGTGAAAGGTGGCTATGACGCCTGTATCAAACTGGTCAATGCGCTAGAGATTTTCAGCCACGTAGCCAATCTGGGCGACGCGCGTTCGCTGATCATTCATTCGGCTTCGACCACACATCGTCAGTTGACCCCGGAACAGCAGGAAGCCGCGGGCGCAGGTCCGAGCGTGGTGCGCGTATCCATCGGGATCGAGGACGTGAACGATCTGATTGCCGACCTTGATCAGGCTCTGGCCAAAGCAACCGCCTGACCATGACCCAGCACGATACAAACAACCTTGGCCAGCCCATCGGTTTACCGGTTTCGGGTGACTTTCCACGCCCGACACCACCCTATACGCCGATGGTGGGCCGGTATTGTTCTGTCGTGCCCCTTGATGTGAACAGGCACGCGCCCGGACTGTTCCGGGCGTTTGCCAAGGACACGGATGGCCACAACTGGACCTACCTGCCCTACGGCCCGTTTGACAGCGAACCTGAGTTCGAAGACTGGGCGCGCGCCAACTGCGTGGACGCGGACCCGATGTTCCATACCGTTCTGGACGGTGATGAGGTACCGTTGGGCATGGCTTCTTACCTCAGGATAGCTCCCGCCGCCGGAGCGATTGAGGTCGGGCATATCCACTTTTCACCCCTGCTTCAGCGCAAGCCGCAATCAACCGAAGCCATGTATCTGATGATGCGGCGCGTGTTCGATGAACTGGGTTACCGGCGATACGAGTGGAAATGCGACGCGCTGAATGGTCCGTCGCGCAGTGCGGCAGAGCGGCTTGGGTTCACCTTCGAAGGCGTGTTTCGCCAAGCAACCCACTACAAAGGGCGCAACCGCGACACGGCCTGGTATTCAATCATAAATACCGAATGGCCACGCATCCGTGATGCTTTCGAGGCCTGGTTGTCACCCGATAATTTCGACGCTTCGGGCCAACAACGAAAACCGCTGTTGGCCCGCGCGAAGGGTTGAATTCATTCGGAAATCTCGAACACCATCGAGACGCTGACAGACACCGAAACCTCACCACCTGCCACAGGTACACCCCCTGCGTCAGCCATGCTCATCATACGCATCTCGGGCATCGGGCGCACGCCCCCCGTTTGTTCCGAAATCGTTTGCACCGCGCCAAGGGTTACACCCGCCGCCTGTGCCAGCTGCTCGGCCTTGGCCATAGCTTCGCCCACAGCTTGCGCGCGCGCTTGGGCCTCGATTGGTTTGGTATCCTGCACCCCAAAGCTCAAGCCCCCGAAATCGTTGGCGCCATCCTGAATGACCGCATCCATGATACTTCCTAGTTTGGACAGATCACGCACACGCACAAACACGCGGTTCGAGGCAGCGAACCCCGAAATTTCCGGTGTTTCCCCATTCTGCCCGTGCCGCCCGGACCAAACAGGGGAAAGCGACAGATCGCGGGTCTGGATATCGCGGTCTTCAATCCCCATCCCGGTCAGGCGCGCAAGCACCTTCGCAACCGCGTCCGAGGTGGCCTGCATAGCCGCCGAAGCCTCGGCGTTTTCATTTGTCACACCCAATGTGATCGTCGCCATATCGGGGGCAACCTCTATGGTTCCAGTAGCGTCAACGGAGATGCGACGTTCTTCCGCATGGGCAAGTCCAGCGGTCGTTGCGGCCATCATCGCGGCCAGAAAAGCGAATGTCTTCAATGTTATCACTCCGATTTGCTTGGGTTAAAGATGGGTCGGCGATGCATTGCCTTACAAGAGGAGAGTTTGCCTTTTTCTTTCCCTCGGCAAGTTCCTGCTTTAATGTCGGTCTGCGAACGCCAAGGTGTTTGCATTGACGTTGATAATTATGGTTCCTGCGGATTATGAAACCTGCCTTTGCGCTGTCTTTTTCTGCGACCGGAATATCATTGCATCATCACTCGGATGACGAATGGTTCGTTATCGGCTCGATTCCCTTGGATTCGCCGGACTTGTCTGGTCAGATGCAGGTTTTGCGGGAAAACGCTTTTGCGTTGGAAAACGACCTGAGCTGCAAGCTTGTTTTGCCTTCCGAACAGGTTCGATACCTTCAGGTTGCAACCGATGACTTACCCCCCGAAGACACGGTCGAACGTATAGAGAGCGCACTTGCCGACGCAACGCCTTACGCTTTGTCCGAACTCAGCTACGACTATCAAACCGAAGGCGGCACCACCTATGTTGCGGCTGTTGCGCAAGAAACGCTGAGCGAGGCTCGGGCCTTTGCCTCGGACCATGGTTTCGTGCCGGTTTTGTATTGCGCCGAAGAAGAAGCAGACGCATTCCCCCGAGAGGCATTGTTCGCAGAGCGTTCGGGCGCATCGGAAACCCGACCAGCAGAGCCACCGCTGTCGGCAAAAAACACAGACCGGCCCGAACCGGCAAAATCCGCCGGGAAACCGGCGCATCCCATTGCAGGCACAGCCGCACCAAACGTGTTTCTGACCCCGGAAACACCTGACAATAAGTTTGCGAATACAAAAGCGCAGGCACCGCGTATTGCGATCCCGGCATTTGCCGCGGCGGTTCTTCTTGGCGGCGCTTTCGGCGTTTGGCTGGCCTTGGACAGCGGTGGAGAAACAGATCAGGTCGCACTGAGCCCAACTCCAACCGAGATAGGTGTTTCCGAGCCGGATATCGACGCCCTGCCACCGATAGTGCCCGAAGTTGCAGCTATTACGCCTTCGGAAAACTTGCCGCCTGAGCCTGCTCTGGACAGGGATGTGCCCCCCACGCCAGAACCTGCCGAGGCCGAAGCCGTAGAACAACCAGAGCTCACCCCTACCGACGCGGCAATCCTTGAGGCGCTCAAGGTGGCCCCTACCCTGGTTGACCCCATCGCTCAGGACCCCGAGGCAGATGAGGATATCAGTGCCGCCTCCGGTGTGAATGTAACGCCCCCGGCCGCTTTGGACGTGCCGGAAGCCCCGGAGCCTGACGAGTTGTATCTGACATCGATCGACAAATCCGACCTGTCCAGCGATGCGGTTGCCCTGCCCCCGGCTTCCAGTTTCGATACCGACGAACCCTTCGTTCGGGACGTGCAACATGGCATAGCAGGAGCGCGGTTCAATCTCGATGATCGCGGGCTTGTGGCACCTACACCGGAAGGAACGCTGAACCCGGATGGGATTGTCGTTTATCAAGGCCGACCGTCAAAGGTTCCGCCAGCAACGCCAGTGCGTTTCGAAGATGAACCCGTACTTGACGAGGTCGACGAAAGGCTGGCCGGTCTACGACCCAAACCTCGCCCTTCAGATCTGGTCGAGAGTTTCGAACGCGGGCAGTTGGGGGGGCGGTCGCTGGCAGAGCTTTCGGCCAAGCGCCCAAAAGCACGCCCGGACAGTCTGCAAGCGCGCACAGAAATCGACGAGACGCCAACCGCGTTGGCCGTTGTCCGTGTCCCGCGCCCCAGGGTGCGCCCGGCGGGTCTGGACACTGCAAAGGCACCCGCTTCTGGTAACTCCAATCTTGGATCAACGGCCGCGCTGGACCAGAGCTCTGACGAATCCGGATCGTTTCAGGCGAAATCGGTCGCCCCCAAGATTCCCACAACTGCGTCTGTTGCCCGGCAGGCCACGCTCGATAACGCGATCAATTTGCGTCGCCTGAATCTGATCGGTGTTTACGGCACACCCGCCAACCGGCGCGCCTTGGTCCGGCTTCCCAGTGGACGTTACAAGAAACTGAAAGTTGGGGACAGTATTGACGGCGGCAAGGTCATTGCCATCAGCGACAGCGAGCTGCGTTATCAGAAAAAGGGTCAAAACGTGACGCTGGCGATGCCGCGTGGCTGATATCGGCACTCAAGGCCTTGACCCATTAACTGTAAACAGGCGCGTCGGAGGCAGCAGAACCGCCTCCGACATGTTGGTTCACTTTGATCAAGCCGCGGAAATCTCGCCGCTTTCGATCTGTTCGCGCTCGATGGATTCAAACAGCGCCTGGAAGTTCCCTTCGCCGAAACCATCATCACCCTTGCGCTGAATGAACTCGAAGAAGATCGGGCCGATCACCGTTTTCGAGAAGATCTGCAACAGAATGCGCGTCTCGCCCCCGTCAACGACACCTTCGCCGTCGATCAGGATGCCGTGTTTCATCATCCGGTCCAGCGGCTCTTCATGACCGACCACGCGGGTCCTGGACATCTCGTAGTATGCTTCATTCGGACCCGGCATGAACTTCAGGCCGTTTTCAGCAATGGCATCGGTCGAGGCATAGATGTCATCGCTACCGACCGCGATATGCTGAATGCCTTCACCTTTGTATTTCTTCAGGTAAGACACGATCTGCCCGGTCTCTCCGCGGTCCTCGTTGATCGGAATGCGGATACGGCCACAGGGTGACGTCAGCGCGCGGCTGTAAAGGCCAGTGAATTTTCCCTGAATGTCAAAGAAACGGATTTCACGGAAGTTGAACAGGTCGCCATAGAACTTGAACCACTTGTCCATGTTGCCCTTGTAGACATTGTGCGTCAGGTGATCGAGATAGAAGAACCCCTCGCCCCGAGGTTTGGATTCCTTGATCCATTCGAATTCCTGATTATAGGGCGAAGTGTCGTAGTACTGATCAATGAAATAGATCAGCGACCCGCCAATGCCCTTGATCGCAGGCACATTCATGGTTTTGTCAGCGTCGTCGTAAGTTTCCGCACCCTTTAACACGGCATGCTCGTACGCTTTTTGCGCGTCCACGACCCGCCAGCCCATCGAAGGCGCGCAGGGCCCATGTTCGGCTACGAATTTAGCTGCAAAACTGTCCGGGTTGGCATTCAGGATGTATGTGACATCCCCTTGCTGCCAAAGCTCGACAGCAGGTTTTTCCTTGTGGCGGGCCACCAGATCAAACCCCATCTTTGCGAACAGATCACGCAGCTCCTGCGGTTCTGGATGGGCGAATTCGACGAATTCAAACCCATCTGTTCCGGCAGGGTTTTCTTCGCTGATCACGGATTTCGGGGCATTGTGCGGGAAAGGACCCATGGGCGTCTCCTACGAAAACAGGAATTTCTTTGCTGATTCAAAAATACGACTTTTCTGACGCTGTTTCTGCGCATTGTTTTTGTATAAACTGCAAGATGACGCGCAAAATGCGCATATCAGTTAATAAAATCAGGATTTTTCCGCACATGTTGGATGCAACCGACAAGCGACTGCTTTCCGCGCTGCAAAAAGATGCACATCTGACAGCGCAACAACTGGGTGAAATGCTGAACCTGTCGCCCAGTCAAGCGGGTCGCCGCCGACAGCGGCTTGAAGTCGAAGGGTACATCACCGGATATGCTGCCCGGCTGGACCCGCTGAAACTGGGCTTACAGGTGCAGGGGTTCGTTCAGGTGCATCTGGGCACCCATGGCCCCGAGCAATCCGCAAGCTTTGCCCGCATGGTCGACACCCGACCCGAGATTACCAGTGCATGGACGATGACGGGCGAGGCAGACTATCTGCTGCACATCTACTGTGACGACCTGTCCGCCCTCAACAGCTTGCTACATCATGTGATCCTGCCGCATCCTGCCGTTGCAAGAGTACAAAGCCAGATCGTAATGGATCAACTTAAACGCGACGCCCCCCTTCCCACCTGAAAAGGTTCTGAGGACACACATGGACGACTTTCTATATCAGGCTTCAATCTATCTGGCAGCGGCAGTCATTGCCGTTCCCCTGTCTGCCAGACTGGGGTTGGGATCCGTGCTGGGTTATCTTGCCGCCGGGATCATTATCGGACCCGCACTGGGACTTGTCGGAGCGGAAACCGAAAATCTTCAGCATGTGGCCGAATTTGGCGTGGTGATGATGCTGTTTCTCATCGGTCTGGAACTGGAGCCACGCGCCCTGTGGGACATGCGCGACAAGTTATTGGGTCTGGGCGGATTGCAGGTGTTGCTGTCAACAGTCGCGATTGCTGCCGTGGCCATGTACGCCAACCATCCCTGGTCGGTTGCCCTGGCGGTAGGGTTGACCCTTTCGCTTTCATCGACCGCGATCGTTCTTCAAACCCTGTCAGAAAAAGGCCTGATGCAGACAAACGGCGGCCGCGCGACATTTTCGGTTCTGTTGACGCAGGACATCGCGGTGATCCCAATTCTGGCTTTGTTGCCACTGCTGGCGCTGCCCGCCATGCCACGTTTCCAAGCAGATGGATCGATTGACCGGGGGGCAGGAGGATCACATGGCGCAGGCGATCACAGTTTGTCGCTGGTCGAAGGGCTGCCGGGCTGGGCCGTCACCCTTGTCACAATCGGCGTTGTGGTGTTTGTCATTCTGGCCGGTGTCTACCTGACAAGACCGTTGTTTCGCTTCATCCACGCAACCCGTCTGCGCGAGATGTACACCGCACTGGCACTGATGATTGTCGTGGGCATTTCGTTTCTGATGACACTGGTCGGCCTATCACCTGCCCTGGGCGCGTTCCTGGCAGGTGTTGTTTTGGCCAGTTCTGAATTCAGACATGAAATGGAAAGTGACCTTGAACCGTTCAAAGGGTTGTTTCTGGGGCTGTTTTTCATCACGGTCGGGGCCGGAATAGACTTTGGTTATTTCTTCAACGACCCGCTGGACCTGATTGGACTGGCGCTGCTTGTGATACTTGCCAAGGGGATCATCCTTTATCTGGTGGGCAGGGCTTTCAAACTGCGGGGGCGTGATCACTGGTTGTTCACCCTTGGGTTAGCGCAGGCTGGTGAGTTCGGATTTGTCCTGCTGGCATTTTCGACGAAACAGAATGTTATTCCGCCCAACCTGTCGCAGAAGCTGCTGATGATCGTTGCTCTGACGATGTTGATCACACCTCTTCTTTTCATTGCCTACGACGCCTTGTCAAAGAAGATTGGCGATTCAGCGACCACCCCCGAACCGGACGTGATCGACGAAAAGGGCCCGGTCATCATCGCCGGCATTGGTCGCTTTGGTCAGATCGTCAACCGGCTGGTACGGGCCAGCGGTTTCAAGACAGTCGTTTTGGACCACAATATTGAAACCATTCAGCTGATGCGCCGATTTGGTGTCAAAGGCTTTCTGGGTGATCCCACTCGGCCGGAACTGTTGCGCGCGGCGGGATTGGACAAAGCATCCGTTCTTGTCGCCGTTATGGATGATCACAAGCAAGTCACGCGACTGGTCAGCTATGCCAGACGGCAGCGTCCTGACCTTCACATCATCGCACGCGCCCGCGACCGGACCCATGTATACGAGTTGTATCAGGCGGGTGCCAATGACATCGTGCGGGAAATGTTCGACAGTTCGCTGCGCGCAGGTCGCTATGTTCTGGAGAATATCGGACTGAGTGAATACGAAGCGGCCCAGGCCGAGCAGACGTTTTACCACCATGACAGGAAGGCAGTGCGCGATCTGGCCGAGCTTTGGGTCCCCGGAATGCCAATCGCCGAAAACAGGAAATACATCGAGCGTTCGCAGGCGCTGGAAAAGGATCTGGAAACCGCGCTGCTGGAACTGGCTGAAGAGCACGCCAAGAAATTGGCCTGACCCAAGCCTTTGCCCGGGTCAGGTGCGGGTTTAGCCGTCCGAAACCCCAGCTTCGGCAAAGGTTGCCATGCCGGAATGACAGGCGACAGCACTTTTCAGAATGTTGATCGCCAGCGCCCCGCCGGACCCTTCGCCCAACCGCAGGCCAAGGCTCAGCAACGGCTCTTTGCCCAATTTCGCCAGCACGGCACCATGGGCCGCTTCGGCGCTTTGGTGACCTGCCACGGCATGATCCAGCGCGCCATCGGACAGCTTCCACAAGCAGGCTGCGGCGGCCGAACAGATGAACCCGTCCAGGATCACCGGGATGCGCAACACCCGCGCGGCAGCAATTGCACCCGCCATTGCAGCAATCTCGCGCCCACCCAGACAGCGCAGGATGTCCAGACCATCATTCGACGTGTGTTTCGCGACGCCCTCGGCCACGACACGGGTTTTGTTGACCAGACCGGCGTCATCCACACCGGTTCCGCGCCCCGTCCAATCCGACGCGTCGCCACCAAACAGCGCGCAGGCAATAGCCGCAGCCGGGGTGGTGTTACCAATTCCCATTTCGCCGACCACCAAAAGATCGGATTGCGGATCAACGGCCTGCCAGCCAGTGCGCAACGCCGTCAACAATTCATCTTCGGTCATGGCGGGGGCTTGGGTGAAATCCGCGGTCGGCTTCTCCAGATCCAGCGCGTGGACATCCATCTTCGCACCTGCCGCCCGGGCCAACTGATTTATCGCCGCCCCGCCATGTTCGAAATTCATCACCATCTGCACGGTCACTTCCGGCGGAAAGGCCGAAACACCCTGCGCGGTAACACCGTGATTTCCGGCAAAAACAATGACCTGAGGTGCGCTGATCTGTGGACGGGCGTCCCCCCGCCATCCTGCATACCAGACCGCAAGATCCTCAAGCCGACCAAGCGCGCCAGGGGGTTTGGTCAATTGTCCATTTCGCTCGGCCGCGCCCTGCACCGCAGCAGCATCCGGGCCCGGAGCCCCCGCCAGGACAGCACGGAACGTGTTCAAATCATTCAGTTCAGGCAGCATGAAAGCCTCATTGCATCAGAGTGGTCCTGCGTGTTTAACCGAAGGATCGAAACCAACAAGACCCCGAAAGGCACGGGTGTGCAAAAAAACGACACCAAACCGTTTTCCCTGTGGGATGTTCCGCTGGCTCTGGTGCTGTTGACCCGCCTGCCCCTGCCCCGTTTGCCTAAAGCCGTGTTTGCCCGGCAGGCACAATCGGCATGGGCGTTTCCACTGGTTGGGCTGGTCGTTGGCGGGCTGGCATGCCTGACCGGTTGGCTGGCGATGGGTCTACAACTGCCCCCGTTTGTCGCAGCCTCGTTGCTGGTCGCGGTACTGGTCTTGATGACGGGCGCTATGCACGAGGATGGTCTGGCTGATACGTTCGACGGGCTTTGGGGCGGTTTCACCGCTGAACGGCGGCTGGAGATCATGAAGGACAGCCAGATTGGAACTTACGGCGTGCTCGCTTTGGTGATGTCGCAGCTTTTACGAGTATCCGCGATTTCTACCATACTTGTCACTGGTCCGATCTGGATGGTGGTTGCGGCTTGTGTATTTTCCCGCGCATTGATGCCAGCACTGATGGTACTTCTTCCAAACGCCAGAACGTCGGGCCTGAGCCATTCGGTTGGTACCCCCGGCGCAGGAACAGCCTGTATCGCTGTGGGCATCGCGATTTTGGTCGCTTTCAGCTTGTGCGGAAGTCTGGCGCTTAACGCGATAGTCTTCGCGACTTTGGTCGTTGCCGTTTTGGGGCTCGTCGCAAAAACCAAGATCGGCGGTCAAACCGGAGATATTCTGGGAGCGTCGCAGCAATTGGCGGAAATCACGTTTCTGCTTACACTCAGCGCCCAGACCTAAGGCGACCCCCCTGTTTCAATTCGCAACGTATCGCCGCAATGTTTGCAATGCACGGCGTCTGGGTCGTGCCGGTACAGCCCGCAGCTGGGGCATTTGTGACGGACCTTCTGTGGCGCGAAAATTGCTTGCGCCAGCCGGACGAACAGTGCCACGCCAACGACCATAATGAAGACAGAAAACAGCTTGCCACCCGGTGTGACCAAAGTGATGTCGCCAAACCCGGTCGTCGTGAGCGTCGCCATGGTAAAATACAGCGCATCTACGTAGGGCGTTTGCGCGTCTTCTGGTATAAAAAACACCAAAACGGCCGTCGAGGTGGCAAAGACAAAGACCAGCAGGTTGATCGCTGCGATAACAGCGTCCTCGTGCGTGCGGAAAAAACGGCTGTCGCGCCGCAAATCCCAGAGCAGGTGATATGAATGGATCAGACGCAGGGCGCGTAATATCCGCAGGAAAGCCAGGTTGCCTGTCAAAAACGGATCAAGCACCAGAGAGAGGACGACTACGATATCCGCCACCGTGTAAATCTGGCGCAACAGCTTCCAGCGGTCTTTTGAAATCCAGAGCCGCGCAGAGAAATCCAGAAAAATCAGCACGCCGACCAGTTGGCTTGCAACGGTCAAACCTGGCCCATGCGGGATGTGGGCCGTCGCGACAAAGAAAATGATTGTCGCAACGTCGAACAGGATCAGCGCATACCTAAACCAAACCGAAACAGGGTCGTGTCCGATATACAGGTATTTCACAGTCTGCTTCATGTCTGTCCGGTAATCCGCTGCATACACAGTGAAATTAGCGCCATATGAACAAATCACCAAGCCACGAAAAAGGCCGCCCCAAATTCGGAGCGGCCCGTTTTGTCAAAGTACCTTCGATCAGGCAGCGCGTGAGGTCAGAACTTCGTCCACCTGTTTGGCGGCAGACACCTCGCCAGCGCCTGAAACAGCCGCGACCTCACGGGTAAGACGTTCCAAAGCGGCTTCGTACAGCTGACGCTCGGAATAGCTCTGCTCGCGCTGATCATCGGTGCGGTGCAGGTCACGGACAACTTCGGCGATCGAGATCAGATCGCCCGAGTTGATCTTCTGTTCATATTCCTGCGCGCGACGGGACCACATGGCGCGTTTAACCTTGGCTTTGCCCTTCAGCGTTTTCATCGCCTGGCTGATCACATCGGGCGAGCTGAGCGACCGAAGACCGGATTCGGTCGCCTTGTTGGTCGGCACGCGCAACGTCATCTTGTCTTTCTCAAATGAGATGACGAACAGCTCGAGCGTGAATCCCGCGACATCCTGTTCCTCGATCGAAATAATCTGACCCACGCCATGGGCGGGGTAGACAACATAGTCGTTCGGGCGGAACTCGAGCTTTTTCGACTTTGTCATTCAGTTTTTTCCTTGCTTGCGGACGGGACACGGACAACAAAAACACCACATGCGGGGACTGTCTCAGCCCCGTCAGGCGGCGATATTGTCATAAATTCAATACTCCAAAGCGAGCATACTTACGGAGCGCATCCCAATCTCGGTCATCATGTGGAGTGCAGTATATCACAAAATTACGACGCCCGAAAGTTTACCTTACGGGAATTTTTCATATTCAACCTGCGTTCAACAGGTTGTGCCGTGATCTTTATGTCAAAACAGGCCGTGTGGAACGAATCACTCAGCCGCCTTCTCCGGGCGCTTCCGAGAAATACTTCTCCATCTTACCCTCTTCACCGTCACGCTCCTCTGCGTCGGGCAGCGGGTCTTTCTTGGTGACGATCACCGGCCATTGTTCGGAATACTTGCGATTGAACTCGACCCACTCCTCCATACCCGGCTCGGTATCGGGGCGGATTGCATCGGCGGGGCACTCGGGCTCGCACACTCCGCAGTCAATGCATTCGTCAGGATGAATGACCAGCGTGTTTTCACCTTCGTAGAAACAGTCCACCGGACACACTTCGACACAGTCGGTGTATTTGCAGGCGATACAGTTTTCGGTGACTACATAGGTCATGGTCGGATTCCTGTTTGCGGTTTGAGCGACTAGCTAATTCAGTCTGGCCCGCTCTTCAAGACAGGATCAGTGATCTTCCGGGCGAGAAAGATCAATAGCGCGTCGATCTTTCTTGGTTGGCCGACCTTTTCCCTCGAAACCTGGATTTACAAGAGGCGCTTCCTGCTTTTCGGTCATATCAAAGTACAGAGTTTGCGCCTCGGGCGCCGGACCGCGGCGTTCCCCCAGTTTTTCCACACGTATGACGCGGACGATGCGACCCTGCGAGAAGGTCAGAACGTCACCGGGGGCCACGGCCTGCGCCGGTTTCAGCACCCGGTTTCCATTCAGCCGGACATGGCCGCCACTGACCTGTTTGGCGGCAAGGCTGCGGGTCTTGAAGAACCGCGCCTGCCACAACCATTTATCGATCCGCAGTTTGGCCTCGGCCATCTCGCGTCAATTACCGTCCTTCAGACCCATAAGCGCTGCGGCGAACGGGTTGTCGGGATCAATGGCCTTTTCTTTTTTCGGTGGCCGTGACGAGAAGGTCTTGGCCCCTTGCGGCTTTCCGCCCTTCTTGCCGTGCGGTTTGCCACGGCCCTCCTGCGGTTTGCCCCTTGGTTTCCCCTTGCCCTGCCCCGACTCGCGGCGCGGACCACGGTTCGGCTGACGCTGACGACCCCAGGTGAAGGTGTAAAACACTTCGACCTCGGGTTCATCCGACGCAGGTTCCGCAACCTGACCTTCTGCGACAGCCTCGGCTGCCGTCTCGGTGCTTTCGGTGGCCCCGGCTGTCGCCTCCTCGGCGGGCGCGGCGACCTCTTCTGATGCCGCGTCAGGTGCTGGCGTCTCGTCGATAATGGCTTGTTCTGCCGCCTCTGTCACAGGCTGCTCAACCGGTGCCGGTTTGACCTTGCCACGCTCGCCGCGTTCGGCTTTGTAACCCAGCCCTTGCATCAGGTCAGCAAACTGTTCAAGCGTCATACCAGTGATCGACAGCATATCCGGCTTGGCTTCGAACCCGCCACGGCTGTCTTCCGCACGAAGCATGTCCGCCAGACGTTCCAGCATGTCGATACGGATCGATCGGTCGCCCGCATCGCGGTAGCCGCACATGGTGTCGTAACCCTGCGGTGCATCCTTGGCGACCGGCACAGTCACCAACCCCGGAGGCGGTGCTTCGGGGAATTCCTGCAAACCGCCATACAGCGCCCACAGCACCAGACGCAGACGCGTCGGTGCGGGCTTCAGCAAGAGCGGCATGAAGATGGTGAACTGGCCAAAGCGGATGCCATGCTTGCGCAAGGCGCCACGCGCGTCCTGATCCAGATCCTTGACCTCTTGCGCGACGCCCGCGCGCGGCAGTACGCCCAGCGCCTCGACCATGCGGAAGGCAAACCCTTTCGCCAGCCCGTTGAGCTCCTCGTCGCGCGACAGATTCAGCAGCGGCTCGAACAGTGCAGCGATCTTGCGGTCGATGAAATGCTGCAACCGGCGCCGCACCTTCTGTTCGACATCCGGACCTGCGGCCTCGTCCACAAAAACCTCGACCACGGGCTTGAGAGGTTCGGCCCCGGCAACCAGTTTACCAACGGCATATTCGCCCCACATCAGGCCGCCCTGATCGGTGAAATCAATTTCGGTATCGGGCGCATTGTAGAAGCGATCGGCACGCAGATGGAATTGCGGCGCGAGTGCTTGCAGGGATGCCGATTTGAGCGCTTTCGCCTCGGTTCCTTGCGCGCTTTTGTCCGGACTAAACCGGAACCCTTCCAGACGACCGACGAATTCGCCTTCGACGGTCACTTCACCCTTGTCATTTACTTCGGCCAAAAGGGCCTCCTTCTGTTTGAGCCGCCGCAACAAAACCGATGTACGCCGGTCCACAAATCTTTGAGTCAGACGCTCATGAAGTGCGTCAGACAGTCTGTCTTCTACAGTGCGCGTTTCGTCACGCCAATGTGATTCGTCACGCACCCAACCGTTTCGTTGCGCAACATATGTCCAGGTGCGAATATATGCCAACCTTTTGGATAACGCATCGATATCCCCATGGGTTTGGTCAATCCGCCGTATCTGCCGGGCCAAGAAATCATCGGGAATACTGCCGCGTTCGTGCAGGTGGCCATAGATCACTTCCAACAGGCTTGCGTGCTCTGCATGGCTGATGCCGCGAAAATCAGGGATTCTGCACACATCCCACAGCAATCGAATGGATGGACCGTCACTTGCGCGGGCGACAATCTCGGCCTGTTGTGACAGCGATTTCAACACATTCAGGTCATCAGCAGGGCGGGCTTTGATCAGGTGTTCGTCATTTGGACTGATTTCAAGCGAGTTGATCAGTGCTTCAATCGAACCAAACCGGAGAGCGGCATTCCGCCAGTTCAACTTTTTCATCGGCGTGAACCGGCTGTCCATGACCGCCTGCGCGACACCTTCGTCCAGCGGCGGTGCCTCTCCGGTCACGCCAAAGGTGCCGTCCGACATCCCGCGCCCGGCCCGGCCGGCGATCTGGGCAAGCTCATTCGGGGCCAGCGGACGCATCCGCCGCCCGTCGAATTTGGTCAGGGATGAAAAGGCAACGTGGTTAACATCCAGGTTCAGGCCCATGCCGATAGCATCTGTGGCGACCAGGTAATCAACCTCACCATTTTGATAAAGCTCCACCTGAGCATTCCGCGTCCGCGGGCTGAGGGCACCCATGACAACCGCCGCGCCACCTTTCAGGCGGCGCAGAAGCTCCGCGATGGCATACACATTTTCGACCGAAAATCCGACAATAGCGCTGCGGGGCGGCATCCGGCTGAGTTTCTTCGAACCGGAATAGACCAGCTGCGACATCCGTTCGCGCCGGACAAACTGCGCCTCGGGCACCAGCGCGGCAATCGGGCCACGCATGGTGTCAGAGCCAAGAAAAAGTGTCTCGTTTGTTCCACGCGACCGAAGCAGGCGATCCGTGAAGACATGGCCGCGCTCGGGGTCGGCACACAGCTGGATTTCATCAATCGCCACGAAATCCGCACCCATATCTTCGGGCATCGCCTCGACCGTGCAGACCCAATACTGGGTCCGGGGGGGTACGATCCGCTCTTCACCGGTGACAAGCGCAACAATCGACGGCCCGCGGATGGCGACGATCTTATCGTAGACCTCGCGCGCAAGCAGACGCAGCGGCAGACCGATGACACCTGTTCGGTATCCCAGCATCCGTTCGATTGCATAGTGGGTTTTACCTGTGTTCGTAGGGCCCAAAACGGCCACTATTCGGGATGACCCGCTCACCTTTGCCCCCTGCCCGGACCTTACAGCGCTGCGCCGTCAATCTGCGGCTTCAGTCGATTCACCGCATTGGTTACTTCTTCGTGGTGGGGATGTATAGCCAATGCCCGTGAATAGGCCTCGTAAGCTTTGTCGGGTTGTCCGATAATCTCAAAGATCAGGCCCAGACCGTAGATTGCCTCGTAATTGTTGGGGTTCAGGGTCAGGGCATGTTCCAGATCGGCAGCGGCCATGCCAAACCGTTCGATCCCGAAAAAGGCCGAAGCGCGCAGGTGCCAGCCTTCAGCAAAATCGGGCGCATGGTCCGTCAGGGCGGTCAGATGTTCCAGTGCCGCACCTACGTCACCGTCATCCAGCGCTTCACGGCCACGTTCCAGCAGCAGATCGGCCGATGCTGAACCGGACTGGGCCCACAGAGCTTGCAACTGCCGATCCAGAGCAATGGCCTGCTCGGGCGTCGATTGGCCAAGTTTTTGCAGCAATTCGCCCTCATCGCGCAAATCCGCTTGTTGCGCGAGGCAAGTGGAGGAAATCGTGACTAGGACAAAAAGTGCCGCGACGATACCTTTGAGATTGTAGATTGCAATGCTCATAACAATAGTCAGTGTAGCGTTGCGACCGGGGATGTCCATTCACGGCGCACTAACAATATGAGGAAAAACATGAGCGAGACTCTTGAAAAGGCAGCCGCCGCTTTGAATGAAAAACTGGAAGGCGGCGCGTTTGATGCCTCGGCCAAGTTTGATATCGCCGATCTGGGTGCCATTGTCCTGGATTCCAACGGCGCGCGGGTCAGCGACGATGACGCTGATGTCACCCTAAGCGCTGATGCTGACACGTTCGAACAAATCCTCAGCGGTGAATTGAACCCGACAGGTGCGTTCATGTCCGGCAAGCTGAGCATTGATGGCGACATGGGTGTTGCCATGAAACTTGCATCGGTACTGGCCTGATGGAGTTCTCGCCGGCCCCTTTGTTTGAAGACGTGGCCGGCGGCCCCGCCGGTGGAAAGGCCCACTGGTTGATAACGTCGGATCAAAAACGCATCCGCGTTGCTCACTGGCTTCCGGACGGAAAAGCACATAGCACTGTCATGATGTTTCCTGGACGCACGGAATACATTGAGAAATACGGCACTACAGCCAGCGAATTCACCGAGCGTGGGTTCGCCATGCTGGCCGTCGACTGGCGCGGTCAGGGTCTTGCAGATCGATTGCTGGACGATGCTCGGGTCGGACATGTCGATCAGTTCACCGATTACCAGCAGGACGTTCAGGTCACTCTGAAACTTGCAAGCGCGCTGGATCTGCCAAAACCATGGTACGTGGTCGGGCATTCGATGGGCGGTGCAATCGGGTTGCGTGCCGTCATCGAGAAAGGATGTTTTGCCGCTTGCGCTTTCACGGGCCCAATGTGGGGAATCTTCTTCACTCCGGTTATGAAACCCCTAAGCCGCGTTACGGCCTATTGGGGCACAGCGCTTGGCCTGGGCGAACGAACGCCCCCCACCACAACACTCAAAAGCTATGTCCTGTCGCAACCTTTCGAGGGAAACATGCTGACCCGCGACCCGGACATGTACCGGATGATGCAGAATCAGTTGAATGCACACCCAGAACTCGCGCTTGGTGCCCCTTCAAATCTGTGGCTGCGCGAGTCGCTGGATGAATGTGCTTGGTTAATGGAGCAGACCGCCCCTCAGACACCCTGCCTGACATTTCTGGGCAGCCATGAGCAAATTGTGGACCGCAAAGCCATTCGTGCGCGCATGGCCAATTGGCCCAACGGAACGCTGATCGAAATTCCGGATGGTGAACACGAGGTACTAATGGAAGCACCCGAGGTTCGGGGGCCGGTGCTGGACAAGATTGCGGCGCATTTTCTGGCCAATCAGGCCAATGGCGCACCCGAGCTGGTTTCCTCGTAAACCCTTTCACCTTTGGGATTGGCCGCTTGTGATCCGGGCGCGCCAGCCCTAGATGTTTGCAAAAGCAGTCTACTAAAGGTGATCCATGCGCGACCTTCCTTTCCCTGTCCGTGACGCGAACGCAATCGGTGGCTCCGGCAATCTGGGCAATCTTCCGGAATGGGATCTGAGCGATCTCTACACCTCGGAAAACGCACCCGAATTAGCGCGCGATCTGGATTGGCTGGAAGGTGAATGTGCCGCGTTTGCTGCTGATTACGAAGGCAAGCTGGCCGATCTGGAGGCCGCAGACCTGCTGACCTGTGTGCATCGCAACGAAAAGATCAACGCCATCGCCGGGCGTATCATGTCCTTTGCCGGTCTGCGCTATTATCAACTGACCACAGATGCAGAGCGCGCCAAATTCCTGTCGGACATGCAGGAAAAGATCACGATCTTCACCACTCCGCTGGTGTTCTTCACGCTCGAGATCAACCGGATCGAAGACGATGTTCTGAAAGCGCATTTTGCGGCGAACACGGATCTCGCCCGCTACGAACCTGTGTTCCGTCGCATCCGCGCAATGAAGCCCTATCAGCTGTCTGATGAACTGGAAAAGTTCCTTCATGATCTGGGGGTTGTCGGCGACGCGTGGGAACGTCTGTTCGACGAAACGATTGCCGGACTGGCATTTCATGTCGACGGTGAAGAACTGAACATCGAAGGCACCCTGAATCTGCTGACGGAACAGGACCGCGCGAAACGTGAGGCCGCGGCGCGTGAACTGGCATCGGTTTTTCAGGACAACATCAAAACCTTCGCCCGCGTTCACAACACGCAGGCCAAAGAGAAAGAAATCGTTGATCGCTGGCGCAAGATGCCGACCGCTCAGACCGGGCGTCACCTGTCGAACGACGTCGAACCCGAAGTGGTCGAGGCCCTGCGCGAGGCGGTCGTGGCCGCCTACCCCAAGCTGAGCCACCGCTACTATGAGCTGAAGCGCAAGTGGCTTGGACTGGACGTCATGCAGGTCTGGGACCGCAACGCGCCCCTGCCCATGGAAGACACGCGTATCGTGAATTGGGAAGAGGCCCAAAAGACGGTGATGAACGCGTATGATGCCTTTGATCCCCGCATGGGCGAAATCGCGGCGCCTTTCTTCTCAAAAGGATGGATCGACGCGGCGGTGAAACCGGGCAAAGCGCCGGGGGCCTTCGCCCATCCGACGGTCACCGATGTCCACCCCTATGTGATGCTCAACTATCTGGGCAAACCGCGCGATGTGATGACGCTTGCCCATGAACTGGGTCACGGCGTCCATCAGGTGTTGGCCGCCGGTCAGGGCGAGATGCTGTCATCCACCCCGCTGACGTTGGCGGAAACCGCCTCGGTCTTTGGTGAGATGCTGACATTCCGCAAGATGCTGGACCAGGCCGAAACCCCGGAACAGCGCAAGGTACTGCTGGCCGGCAAGGTCGAAGATATGATCAATACGGTGGTCCGCCAGATCGCCTTCTACGACTTTGAATGCAAGCTGCACGCCGCCCGACGTGAGGGCGAGCTGACCCCGGATGACATCAACGCCCTGTGGATGAGCGTTCAGGCCGAAAGCCTTGGCCCCGCATTTGAATTCATGGACGGGTACGAGACCTTCTGGGCTTACATCCCGCACTTCGTCCACTCGCCCTTCTACGTCTATGCCTACGCCTTCGGCGACGGCCTCGTGAACGCGCTCTATTCCGTTTACGAAAGCGGCGCGGATGGGTTTGAGGACAAGTATTTCGACATGCTGCGCGCTGGTGGTTCAATGCACCACAAGGAATTGCTGGCCCCGTTCGGCCTGGACGCCAGCGATCCCAATTTCTGGGACAAAGGCCTGTCGATGATCTCAGGCTTCATTGACGAGCTGGAGGCGATGGAGGGCTGAGACACCCTCGACAGAGGGTGGCGACATCTGCCTAGCTGAAATAACCTGCCATGCTTGGCAATGTCACACCCAAGGGGCTCCTGAATGCCCGCTAAGCGGACAATGCCGACCTTGAGCGAGTGGCGCTAGGATGCCAAAACATCTCATGGAAAAAATTAGTCAACAGTTGCTTTACCAGAGGCTTCGAAATCGAGTGATCGAACTGCTCGATATGTATTCCTCCTTGGATGGCATCGCTACTCTCGGCACCTACGAGACGATTGAAATGGTCAGTGACTGGTTGCCGCTCGACTACGCAGAGGCTCCCAAGGTATTCAGCGAAAAAGAAAAAGTGGTCATTGAGAAATTCATGGCGCTTGCCACCGCTGCAGCTGACGTAACTGAAGAAAACACATGGAACATTGATTGGTTTAAGAATTCCGAGGAATGGGTACGCGTGTCCGAATTTGCCGAAAAAGCGTTAGCTGTCTTCTCTGAACGCGGTCGATTTTCTGAGGAAACTGAAGAAGTCTTTTCAAACTAGCAACCGGTCAATCAGGGCTCAAAGCAGCCGCACCTGAGATCACTTCAACTGGCTGTCCTTCGACCCCCGCCGATTGACGCCGCCACGTGCCTTGAACGCACCATCCCGTTCCTGCTGGCAATCAAGGCACAGCTTCACGCCCGGCAAAGCAACGCGGCGTTTTTCAGGGATCGGCTCTTCGCATTCGGCGCAATGGGTCAGGCTTTCACCAACAGGCCGCTTTTGCGCCTGCATCCGCGCCAGTTCATCCGAAATCGACGCTTCGATCTGTTCGCTCACTGCGCCGTCGCGCGCCCAGCCTCCGGCCATGGGTCATCTCCTGCTAAACGTAAGCAAAAGGATAGCCGAGCCCGCGCGCAAAGGGCAAGTTACAGCGAAACTGCGCCGTCGAACACGCGGTCAATCACCTCTTGCGTCCCCCGAGAAAACTCCAGCGGACAGGGATACTCTACTCCTTCCCTGACCGAGCGGCAGAAGGCCTCGACCTGAAGCTTGTAATGGTCTGCTCCAGGGAACCGGGTGACCAGCACCTCAAGCCCCGGGCGATGCAACTCGACCCGGGCTTCACCAAACACACGCGCATTAAACGGAGTTGTCAGGCGGATCAGGCCATTGTCCCCGTGAAACACCATTTCCTGATGAGGATGCATCCGAATGGACACGTAGCTTGAGTAGGTAAAACCGGGGAACTGCGCGCGAATTTCGGTGAAGATGTCGATATCATCCTGCCAACGGATGGCTGACTGTATCCCCACAGGTTCCTGCCCCGTAGCAAACCGGGCGCCGCCGATCACGTAAACACCGATGTCACGCAATCCGCCGCCGCCCGTTTCAGCGCGGTTTCGAATGTTCTGGGTATCTGCCCGATTGTCGAAGCTGAACGCCCCGGTTACATGCACCAGATTTCCGATTGCGCCATCCGCAATCAGTTTGCGTGCCAATTGCCATTGGGGGTGATGCACGATCATATAAGCCTCAGCGGCAAGCAAGCCGCTTTCGTCGCGCTTTTGGATCAATGCGTCAAATTCATCGGCTTTCATGGTCATCGGCTTTTCGCAGAGCACATGCTTGCCGGCGTCCAGCGCTTTCAGGCTCCACTCCACATGAAGGTGGTTGGGCAGTGGAATGTAGACCGCGTCGATACCGGGGTCTGCCAACAGCGCATCATAGCTTGCGAACACGTTCAGGTCGGGACAGAAAGACGAAAAAGGTTCAGCCTTTACCGCATCCGACGTCGCCAGCGCAGCTAGTCGCGCCCCGTTGGAGGCATGTATCGCCGGTGCCATGTATTCACGCGCGAATTTCGCGGCACCTAACACGCCAAACTGAACCGGTTTTTGCATAACGCTCTCCATAGATGTTCGAACCCCAAAGGGTTCGTTCCCCTGCGAGGTCCGCAGGATCGACCTGTCACACCGTCATCAAAATGAAATGCGTCTTTGCCCTACCATAGCTTTGACCCTGCGGCCATTCTTTTGGCTTCACAGTCAGGATAGCGGCCTCAGACGATCAACTGGCAATGAGTCGTCAGGATGCGCCGGGCATGTGCGCGTAGAGGAGGATTCTTCGCACAAATGAAAAACCAGCCCGCAGCTATTGCAGCAGGCTGGTATCGTGGTCAGCTGACACCCAGCATCCCTTTTTCACGCGCAAGATCCCGCATTTTCCTTTGCAGTTTCTCGAACGCGCGAACTTCGATCTGTCGGATCCGCTCGCGGCTGACATTATATTGGGCGCTGAGGTCCTCCAGCGTCACCGGCTGATCCAGCAACCTGCGCTGAGTCAGGATATCCTTTTCACGGTCGTTCAACACGTCCAGCGCCGCAGCAAGCAACTCGCGACGCGCTTCCAGCTCATCGCGCGCCTCATAATCTCCGGCCTGGTCGGCATCTTCATCCTCAAGCCAGTCCTGCCATTGCATCGTGCCTTCGCCTTCGGACCCGACCGTGGCGTTCAGAGACGCGTCCCCGCCGGACATGCGGCGGTTCATGCTGATCACTTCCTCTTCGGTCACACCCAGATCATTGGCGATTTGCGCGACATTTTCCGGACGCAAGTCGCCCTCTTCCAGGGCGCCGATGCGCGCCTTGGCTTTGCGCAGGTTAAAGAACAGCTTTTTCTGCGCCGAGGTTGTGCCCAGTTTAACCAGCGACCACGACCGCAGGATATATTCCTGAATCGAGGCGCGAATCCACCACATGGCATATGTGGCCAGACGGAAGCCTTTTTCAGGGTCAAAACGTTTGACCGCCTGCATCAGGCCCACATTGGCTTCGGAAATTACTTCGGCTTGCGGCAAACCGTAGCCGCGATATCCCATGGCAATCTTGGCCGCCAGCCGCAGGTGCGATGTCACCATCTTATGCGCGGCTTCTGTGTCCTGCTCTTCGACCCAGCGCTTGGCCAGCATATATTCTTCTTCCGGCTCAAGCAGGGGAAACTTGCGAATCTCCTGCATATAGCGGTTCAGGCCGCCCTCGGGCGTCGGCGCGGGGAGATTTGCGTAATTTGCCATTATGATGTCCCTCCGACAAATGTTTAAGTCTTTAACATAGGATATGGGTAAAGAACCCATCCTGTTCAAGAGGTGCTGCTAACAGTCTGAAATTAATCTTTCATGAAGGAAAGATAAGAAACTCTTACTCACAGGACTTTGCTTATTGTGTCAGCGGCGCGCGAAGCGCGGCAATCAGGTTCTCCATGTCTTGCGGCAGTTCGGCCTCAAACCGCAGGTGTTCGCCCGTCACCGGGTGCTCGAACCCTAATACGGCGGCGTGAAGCGCCTGCCGGGGAAAGTCGTACACGCATTCGGCAGCGGCGGGCGTAAACGCCCTGGTGGCCAGTTTCCGCTTGCCACCATAGATCGGATCCCCGACAAGCCCATGCCCGGCATGGGTCATATGAACACGGATCTGGTGCGTTCGCCCGGTCTCGAGCCAGCATTCGATCAGAGCAAGACCAGCAGGCGTGCCAAATGTTTCAACTACCCGCGTGCGTGTCACCGCGTGACGCCCGCCATGAAACAACACCGCCTGCCTTTGACGGTCGGTCTTGTGCCGCGCAAGCTGGGTGGTCACACGCATGATGTTGCCCGGCTCAAAGCTCACCCCTTTGACGCCGCGCAGACGGGGATCACTTGCATCCGGAACCCCGTAACACACAGCGCGGTAATAGCGTTCGACACTATGTGCTGCGAATTGTTCGGCCAGCCCGTGATGTGCGGCGTCTGATTTGGCGACCACCAGAAGACCGCTGGTTTCCTTATCGATCCGGTGAACGATACCGGGGCGCTTCACCCCCCCAACACCTGACAAAGCCTCACCGCAATGGTGTAGCAAAGCGTTGACCAGCGTACCCCCGGGCGAGCCTGGCGCGGGGTGCACCACCATGCCTGCTGGCTTGTTGACGACGATCACGTCTGCGTCTTCGAAAACAACCTCAAGCGGGATGTCTTCTGCACCGATGTGGCTGTCTTCAGCCTCGGCCACAGTTATGACGACCTGCGCCCCTTCGGACACTTTGGTCTTTGGGTCCTGCATCCGGTTCCCGTCGATCCGAACTGCGCCATCCTCGATCAGGCGCGCCAGCCGCGTGCGCGACAGGTTTTCACCGTCTGGCACATCCCGCGAAAGCGCCTTATCAAGGCGAGGCGGCGGATCGGCCGCGATCTGAAACTCAATCTGGCGGGTGCCCATGACTGTCCCTTCCGAACCCCAAGAACCGCAGGAAACCCCGCAGCTGCGATTGCTGCGGCGGATGGTCATGCTGCTGACCGCGGTGATGATTGGCGGGGTTCTAGTGACATTCGCCCTGATTGTCATCCGCCTATCGGACCGCACACCCACCTTGCCGGATCAGATCGACTTACCCGATGGTGCGCGGGCACAGGCCCTGACCATCGGGTCCAACTGGTATGCGGTCGTGACCGACGACAACCGCGTCCTGATCTTTGACAAGACAACAGGAAAGCTGCGTCAGGAAATCGCCGTCGAGTAACCGGATCAGTTCGGGAACAGACGGGTGCCGACCCAGGCCTCACCCATCTGCACATCCAGTTCGGGCGTACGCATCTTGCGTTTTCCGCCAAACGGGCAGAGCGTGATTTCGCCCAGATAAATCTTGTCGCCAATTACATAGAGGTCCACCCGCGCAAATTCGACACGTTGCCCGACGGCTTCGGCAATTGCGACCATATCGTCAAACACCTCTGGCTTGGGCTCGGTGTCATCGCTTGTCTGGAAATACAGCTCTTTCGGGATGAAGTTGAAATCCCGGTCGTGGATCATCTGCACATGTCCCCGAGAGCGGTCCCGGTCAACCTGAACAATCTGAACCTTTCCGGCGACAACCCAGAATTTCCAATCGATGATGTCCTGACCTTCAGCCGCCAGATCCTCTTCAAGGAAATAGCGCGTGTCGATCGTGGAATACCACCATTCTGCCGCCCAGAACCCGTGGGGAATGGGTTTATTGCTCCAATTGGCAAGCTTTTCCTGGGCCAAGTTGCGGTCTTCTGTGTTCATGGGCCAGGTGACCCTATGGTTTTGCCCCTGGCCGTTATTGCATTTGAGCCAATAGCTGCCCGGCTCGAGATCGAGGTCTTCCGGTAACTCAGGCGACGATGAAACCCAATAGCGTTTCACCGGTGTAACAAGGTTCCTGGCTGGTTCTGGGATACAACTTTCCGCTGTCAACTTATCCGCCGCCGACACTTCAGGCATCTCGGCAAACAGCTTCATGACCAGCATCTTCTCAGTCACGGTCTTGGGGTTGCTCAAATCGGGTAAATAGCGCTGGTTGTTGGCAAATCTCGACAATGACATAGACATGGCATTCAACCGCAATGCGTCATTGGCATAGTGATCCCAACCTCGCTGATGACCCGATTGGGGTTTGTCATTCACCCCATAAAGCCCTTTGTCTTTTATCTTATCCAATTCAACCTGGGCCACTTTGAAGAACTGCTCAGAATTTGCGACCTGAGCTACGGACATCACGCCGTTAGTGGCTTCACTGATTTCCTCTTTGCTGATCTGCAAGTCCGGAAGCGAGTCGGGAAACTCGATGTTCTGCGGCGCGCCCCGCCCTCTGCGCGGCAAAGGTGCATTGGCAGGACTGATCCCCAAACCGCGCAGCCTTCGATCCAGAAATGAATGACGTTTTACACCCTTGGCAATCCACCAACGCATCCGACGGCCCCAAAGATGGACGGCCTGCGTCTGATCCGTAAGGTACTTTTTTCGAAACTCCCGCGCTGGAATGTCGTTCGCCTGCCCCGTTTGCCGAAACGGCAAAGGATAAAACACCGGGGGTGGGCTAGCGTGTTCGATCTCGCCATGATGTCGCAGAAACCACGTCATGACACCGGGTCCGTAAACACTGTGAGCCTGATCCGAGGCATGAGGCAACTCACCGGCCTTTTTCTGGCGTTCCAGATTCTCGCGTTCTTCACCTTCTACCCAAGGACGGATTGGGAATGGATCAAGACTGTATTCCGTATACGCTTTCAGCGCGGGGCTGTCGGACGGCAACCGCATGATCGCATTGCAGATCGTATTGCGATTGAAGAAACCGAAAATATGATCCGCCTTCGGGATCGGCTTCAAAGAAATCACATCCGTATCGCACCAGAGAAAATCAGTTTTTTGCATCAGTTGCAGCCTGAAAATATCAGATTGCGGAACCGGTGTTTTGAACTGGTTGTTCATAATGAACCGCTGCGGTTCGTGAATTTCGTTCGCCGAAACCAGTTCGATACCTTCGGGTACATTCTCGACTTCGTCATAGTGGAACAGCACGACCCTGTGTCCGTTCGCGACAAAAGACAAAAGGCACATCTGTTCCAGAAAACTGAGAGGACCTTCCAACCAGAGCATTCCGATTGTGGGAAGAGTATTTTCCGCGGCCATATGCAGTTTCTCCGAGGGCGAGTTTGTCAGGATTCAGGCTGTTTTACGCTGGAAGACGGTTGCTTGTCTGACGAAAGACGCGCGTGCAATCCGCGGTCTTTTGCAACAAATTCTACAGCCGGCTTATTAACAAGCGTCTGGTAAAGCGCGTTGTATTCTGGCTGTTTGAGAAGGTCCTCGATCAACGCCTTGTGCCACAGGAATGCTTTTCGGTGCAGCCGTGCAAGCCGTTCGTCGGACTGAAATTCTGCCATCACCGCGTCAACGTCCTCCTTATACCTGAGGATTGTCTCATCCGTCGCGCCACCCCTGTTCCAGCGGTCCCAGTATTCCGTTCCCAGCGTCTGCGAGGAGTGGTTGGCCCGCCCACGGCTGCGCTTGGCCAAATAGGCTTGTGTGGAGCGGACCGCGTAATGATTGATCTGTGCAATCTCAAATCCAAAAGGCGGTGCAACATGGTTCCCAAAGGGTGCGGGTTCTTTCGCGTGCCCCCCGGGAACAGACCGGAATACACCTGCCTGAAACTCGGACTTGGGATGCGGGTTGTGCATACCATAGCGGAGATAGACTTCACCCTGCCGGAAAAGCGATTTGACGAACCGGCGCCCCGCCCCGCCCTGCTCATACTTCAACTCACCATCGAAAAACTGCTGCGTCACTGGCGCGTCGCGCAACACATGGCGACCGCTGTTCGAGAATATCTTCCATGGAATGGAAATGACATCCACGCCCGGTGTGGCCTCGATCAGGTCGTCCACCTTATGGTTTCCGACATGAATATTCAGAAACTCATCCGCATCGCAGACATAGACCCATTTGGCTTCTTTCACGACGGGCAAACGGCGGGCCTGCCTCAGAGCTGATCTGTGAATCCCGCCCGTTCCAACGCGGTTCCTGTGAAACTCAACATGACCCAGGGCCTCAAGACGGCGCAAAATTCTGTTCGTACCGTCCGTGCAATCGTTGGTGTAAACAATGATCCTGTCGAAACCCACAACTTTATGATGAGCCACCCATTCCAGAATGTACGGGCCCTCATTTTTCATCGCAGAGATGAGGATTTTTTCAGGCTTGTTCATCACTGCCATTCACCCCAGACGCTTAGTCGCCCTGTTTCTTGCTGTCATCTTGCGGGGTGATTTTTTCAATAGCGATCTGCGCACCAGCAATTGCCCGGATACGCAACTCACGGGGGTGTTTGCCCAGAAACTCGTTGACGGCCCGGATCACTCCGTCGCCCCACCACCCCCGGCGGTGGTAATCATCAAACGCCATGATCCCACCCGATTTGATCTTGGGAAACAACGCCTCTAGGTCCGCAGTAACACCTTCGTAAGAATGATCCCCATCGACATAGGCAAATGAAATGCTCTCATCGTCAAAAAGCTTTAATGCTGGCACCGAGAAATCGCGAATAATGCCAACCTTGCCCTCCTCGATCTCTTTTTCGAAGGACGTGACGACCTTCTGGAAGATGGCTTCCATCTTTTCGTCTTCGGTCCTGCCAACAAACGCCGTTGTATGCGATTCCTCGCCAATATGTTTCCAGGGGTCGATCAGAAACAACTGACTGGGTTCAAGCAACTTCAGGATTGTCGGAGAAAACTCGCCCTGCCAGACACCGATCTCAACAGCCACCCCACCCTTGGGAAGGCGCGTCAGGAACGTACGTCGGATCGCATCTTTTGTATTCTTGCGTTTGGTTGCTTTGTCTGCGTTCGGTTTATTCTGGCTGCCGGGAAGAGCACCGATCACTCTGGGTTCGTTTGACATCTCGACCTCACTTGCAGACGGGTATTGATTTCTCGCGAAACCCGTTTTGTTTATTGGGCAATGGCTAACATGTCGTTGCTTCAAGAACCAGAAGCTATGTGTCGTTTTTGGAAAGTGGTGGCAACTTGTCGATACCAAGCCACGGAGGCTCGAGGCTTGTAACCCGATAGTCACTCGCTTTGCTCGCGAGAAAACGGTTAATCGCCGAAGACATACCGGAATAAGACCCTTTGCCCCGCCTGTAGGATGTAAAGGCGATGCTCCCGCCCGGAGCCAGAACCCTGTCGATCCGGTTCAACAGCTGCAACATGACACGCTCGGCCCGAACCCCGCGTATGATCACGACACCAACGCTTTGATCTTCAAACAGCTTCAGCATCAAAGGCGGCAGCGCCCGGTAGACCCTCAGACGCCCAGCGACGATCGGTTCTCGGAAGTACTCCAGCAATGCATAGAAGGTGCGATCTAGGGCCTGAAGTTTAGGATCTTGCGTTGTATCCTTGCAGGCGAACGTATCCCACGACAGCCCCCATGGCCCGATGATCGTCAATTGCGCAACTGCATCCAATGCAAGTATTTCTTCTACGATTTCGGTCTCGACATGCCCGATCAAAACCCAGTTCTTCTTGCCACTGATTGACCGCAAGAACCGCTGTCGCTGCTCTTTCGTTCTTTCAACCTCCGGAGACACTGGCGGCAGGAAAGATGAGTCCTTCGGATCGAACGGCAAGTCCACCTGTTTTGCATCAGTGATTAATGCATGCTGCGCCGCCGCTTCTTCGTACTCCATGGCCGTTTCCAGGGAATCCAGCCGGGTAAACCAGGGGTAGTTATTGGGTCTTGAGTTTTCAGATTTGGACATCTTGCCCAAACGCGTCCATTTCGCAACTTGCGCGAAAGAAACTTCGGGGTCTTTGTAGGTCTCCGCAACAAAGGAAAGATCGCCTTCTTCCATCACGCCCAGATCCAGCGCCTTTATATATCGCCCCCCGGCAAAATTCTTGTACCGAGTTATGAATCCCTGTGCGGCCTCTGTTTCACGAATCTCCGAGATACGGCGCTTGTGATAAACAACAGCTTTTTCGTGCAAGTCTCCCAGAACACGATCCGCACGTAGTTCATCATACGATTTTCCAAGGCGGTCCAATTTGGAAAGGATCGATAATTCTTCAACTTTGTTGAAGCAATGCATGTGCCAATAGGCTTGTCCCGTTGCCTCCATCTTGGGATGAAACGCGGTTGTGTTTACATCCCCCCGCAGCCGCTTCATCAGATAACTCTCGATGGATCGGACGGCATAGTGGTTCATCCTGAAAAACTGCTGCCCAAAGGCCGCGCCAGTAGTGGAATGGGACCAACCATTTCGCCGCATTGCAGGTGGCAAGGGATCTCCGTCACCATCAATCCATGCAAAGCTTTCGGCCTTACCGGCGATTGGGCCACGCGGACGGTGTGTGTTGATTGCCCGATAAGACCCGTTGTTTCTGACAAGCGATTTGAAGGCACGCACATTCTGCGGCGTCACCACCCCCAACTCTGCTGCAGATGTGAATTGTTCGATCACAAACTTGTCTTCAAACTCGACAATCCCATTGTGTCCGAACATCTGCCATATCGCGGCAAAGCCATCTGCATGTGGAAAGGTGCGAAACAGATCGTCCAGCGTACCGTCCCCAACACGGATATCGAGAAATTCGTCGACATCACAAACCAGAATCCACTCGGCTTCAGCGTACCAGGGATGTTCCATAGCGTTCGCATAGGCCGACGCCTGCGGCCCATGCTTCCAGGGACCGGGGTTATCGATATGCGCCAGAAAACCCAGTTCCTCGCATCTTTTCAAAATCGCGTCAGTGCCGTCGGAGCAGTCATTCGAGTTAACGATGAAATGCGTAAACCCGATCGAAAGGTAATACGCGATCCATTCAAGGATGAACGGCCCCTCGTCTTTCATCGTTGATATGACAAGTCTCATCGCACCTACCCGCAACCATGGCCCGCAAATTCAGGACGAAGGGAAAATCGCATCATTGCAGAGGCATGGCGCGCTTCCCGACACATGGCTTAGTTACGGGCCACGGATTTGCAATGCAAGTGAACAGACAAGAACGGCAAAGTCAGCTTCGCATAAGCTGATCCGCACTTCACAGGATACGAATAGATTTGGTGCGGTCGAGAAGACTCGAACTTCCACGGGTGTTACCCCACAGCGACCTCAACGCTGCGCGTCTACCAATTCCGCCACGACCGCACTGCCTGTGACTTGGTAGAGCGGCGTATAGACGTTGGCGCACGCGATGTGAAGAGGCAAAAACACACTGGTTTAAAAACCTTCGCAGCAGTCCTATCTAAGCCGGTGATCAACACAGTTTCGATCTGACAGGAGCCGCAGATGACCTCGCCCGATACCCGCGCCATCATCCAAATCGATATCGTGTCAGACGTCGTGTGCCCGTGGTGCATAGTCGGGTTTCGCCAGCTTGACGTGGCATTGAAACAGCAGGGCATCCAGGCCCAAATTCGCTGGCACCCGTTCGAATTGAACCCGAACATGCCGCCTGAAGGGCAGAACCTGAGGGAACACATCACTGAGAAATATGGCTCGACCCCCGAACAGAGCCAGCAGGCACGTGACAGGCTAACGGCGATCGGAGCAGAACTGGGGTTCACCTTCAACTTTCACGAAGACAGTCGGATCGTGAATACAATCAAGGCGCATCAGTTGCTGGATTGGGCCGAAAGTCAGGGCCAGCAACACCAATTGAAGCTTGCGCTTTTCGACGCATATTTCACACGGCAACAGGATGTGTCCGACGTTGAGGCTCTGTTGCAGGCCGTCACGTCTGCCGGGCTGGACCCTGATGCCGCACGTCAGGTGCTTGAGACCGGCGAACGCATCGCCTTGGTTCGAGAGAAACAGCAATTCTGGACCAGCAGGGGTATCTCAGGTGTGCCGTCCATGGTGTTTGGCGGAAAATACCTGCTGACCGGCGCGCAAGGGGTCGATACCTATTCCCGGGTGCTGCAACAGTGTTTGACCGAAGCGGCCTGACCCCTCTTCCCCTGCCCGCTACGGACGGATATGAGGCCGCCATGGAATGGAAAATCACCGATGGTCTGACCAGTTATGACGAAGCGACCGCCTTTATGGAGGCACGCGTCGCCGGGATTGCACACGGCGACGCGGAGGAGTGCATCTGGTTACTGGAACACCCGCCGCTTTATACGGCAGGCACGTCAGCTAAGGTAGAAGACCTGACCGATCCTGACCGCTTTCCGGTTTATGCAAGCAAACGGGGCGGCGAGTACACCTATCACGGCCCCGGTCAGCGTGTGGCCTATGTCATGCTGGATCTGAACAAGCGCGGGCGCGACGTGCGCCAATTCGTGAAGCAGTTGGAAAACTGGGTGATATCGGCACTGGCCGAATTCAACGTGCACGGCGAAATACGCGACGGGCGCGTTGGTGTCTGGGTGCGGCGCGACGACAAACCGCTGACGGTGACCGGCAAACCGGCAGAGGACAAGATCGCGGCAATTGGATTGCGTTTGCGAAAATGGGTTAGTTTTCATGGCATTTCGGTCAATGTCGAACCGGACCTGGAGCATTTTTCGGGCATTGTTCCCTGCGGGATCAGCGAATACGGCGTGACCTCGTTGGTGGATCTGGGTCTTCCGGTCACCATGGAGGATCTTGATGCGGCGTTGAAGAAAACCTTTGAGGAGGTTTTTGGCGCTTCGGAAACCTGATTCTGTCTGGGGTTCAGCTGTCGTCGAATCAGATTCTGTCGCGTCCTGATACAACAATATGGATGGGCGGAAGGCTCTGTTTCCGAAACACGTCGCAATTTACCAAGAACCATTCAGTTTTACGTTATTCTTTAGGCAAGTTTTAATTCTCTAGGATACACCGGTGTTGTTAACGAGTAATATGAAACTGCCAATCAAGAGTGAGTGGTATGTTAAACCGGTGATCAAGGGCTCGCCCTCGAAATCCGAGAAGTGTTTGGTTACGAGTCTGCCGTTCCGACCCCAAATCGGAACGGCAATTCATCTCCCCCCTTCACGCTGAAACCCGTGCTCAAGCCGCAATGGTCGGAGGCAGGCGATTTCTGCGCTGTCCGGCTATGGAGTCACATGGCCTGTCCCAAGGAGGGGTTTCGGGTTTTCTTGCCTGCGGTCGCGGCGACATGCGTGGGCGGATGCGGGTAATTGTCCGGATTGGCACCTCACAAACAGACATGAAAACATTGATTACAAAGAGATTTTTATCCTTTCAGCATGTTCGGCAATCAGGTCGAAATCACCCATCTTACCAGGTGGGCGCATCGACACCCCGTCATGACGCGGCAGGACGTGAAAATGCAGGTGGAAAACCTCTTGCCCGCCTGCGGTTTCGTTGAATTGTTGAATGGTTACACCGTCCGCGTCGAAGGCTTTCATCACTGCACGAGCCATCTTTTGAACGGTGTTCATGACCGCCGCCAGTTGGTCGGGCGTGGCATCCAGCACATTGCGGCAGGGCGTTTTGGGGATCACCAGCAAATGCCCATCCGCGCGCGGCATGATGTCCATGAAGGCCAATGTTTCGACGTCTTCGTAAACTTTTGACGAGGGTATCTCGCCGCGCAGAATTTTGGCGAAGATGTTGTCGGGATCATAATCCATGGTTGGCCATCCGTTCCTTGAGGGGCTTTTGACCGAGTTGTGGTCCACCCGCCCTGCGGGGTCAAGTCGGGGGATTGAAGGGGGAAATGTACAAATTGTACCGGGTTTTCAGAGGCCGTTGTTCGTTTTGTACAATTGGATTTGGCTTGAGATCGCATAGATCGAGACAGATGCAGGACGTTCCCGACAGGTGATGTCCGCCTACGCAGCAGAGTACAGGTTTCGCATTTCTTAATGAGACGAAAACTGGTTAAGTTCTTCAATACTTCATCAAGCTCAAGTCAAAGGTTCGCATTACGAGTATTTGCGGTCAACTGAGTGTTCCCGAGTGTTGGTGTTTGCTGCCCGCTGACCGTTAGGCAAGACAGTGGTTTCGTCTCTGCATGATTGATATTCTAGGCGGGGTGAAAATTTGGAGAAGAACATGCTTTCCAGACGGGATTTTCTTGGCTCAACAGCGGCGAGCCTCATGTTCGCGACAGCCGGCAACCGAGCTGCGGCGCAGGTTTCGGAATTTCGGCAAGTTCTGTTGACTACGGACGGGCTCGGCCTTGCGGCACTGGTCAAGTCCGGAGACATAACGCCATCAGAGCTTTGCGACGCTGCCGTCGAAGCCGCCTTGGCGCTTGATCAGAGTCTCAATGCGATCACAACGCCGATGTACGAAGAGGCGAGAGACAAGGCCGTGGACATGCGACGGCAAGGACCGTTTGCCGGGGTTCCGTTTGTGGTGAAGGATAACCTCGATATTGCAGGGCAATACACGACCCATGGCTCGCGCGTATATCGCGACAATCATCGACCAAGGTCCGCGCCGCTGGCACTGGCCCAAGAGGCAGCCGGGCTGAACCTGATCGGAAAGAGCAATATGCCAGAGGTCGGAGCACTTCCGGTCACGGAAGGTCAACTGCTCGGACCGTGCCGCAACCCGTGGAACCTCGATCACTCCTCCGGAGGCTCAAGCGGAGGGTCCGCGGCTGCGGTCGCGGCAGGTATCGTACCGCTCGCCCATGCCAGCGACGGCGGCGGGTCCATCCGTATTCCTGCATCCTGTTGTGGTGTCTTCGGATTGAAGCCAAGCCGTCACCGTATGTTGTGGGGATCGAGTGATCAGACCACCTATGCTGCCGACAATTGCGTCAGCCGCTCCGTGCGAGACAGCGCGGTGCTTTTCGCCTTGGGGCAGGACCGGTCACCGAATGCACCGCACAGACCAATCCCGTTGATTTCTGGCCCGTCCACCAACCGGCTGAAAATCGGATTTGACCTCCGCAATTATTACGGCGACCTGCCAGATCCCGAGGTGCAGCGCGTCATCGAAGAAATGGCGCAACTCTGCGAAGACCTTGGTCATAGCGTGATTGAAACGCAAAGCCCGGTGGACGATGAGTTCGAGCTTCGCTTCAACCAGATCTTCGGGTTCCGCATGGTGGGCCTCGCCGACGCGGCGACGGCCAAGGCAGGCCGACCGCCGGAGGAAACGGGACTGCTTGACGCGTTCGTCCGCGACTGGGCCGCCTTCGCGCGCAACTTCACTCATGAAGATCAGGAAGCAGCCAGCGCATATATGCTGGATCTGGGCACCAGATATGGCGCATGGCTGTCCGCGTTTGATGTGTTTCTGTCACCGGTTACCCCGGGCACAGCACCGGTGATTGGCACGCTATTCGATGAAAGTGTCCCATTCGAGGAGATGTTCGCGCGTGTTGCGAGGTTCACGTCCTACACCCCGATTCAGAACGCGCTTGGATTGCCAGGAATGTCCGTGCCCGCAGGCCTGACCCGTGAAGGTCTGCCTATTGGCAGCCATTTCGTTGCACCCGCCGGTCGCGAAGACACACTTTTCGAACTGGCCTACGAAATCGAACAGGCGAAACCATGGTGGGCCGACTGGGCGCCTGTGTCGGTGGCCAGTCTCTAGAGCTCCATGCAATAGCAATAAGTACGTTGAAATCGAGAACGCCCAAGGAGGCAGCGACCCCTTTGTGTTCTTAAGCTACCCTTCCCTGTCCTCGATCCTGCGGAGTGGGCCGACGGCAGGCGTTCACTCCTTTCCGGTCGGCTTTGAGCGCCGGTCCCATTGCGGGCGGCATGATGACAGGTACCAGATCCGCTGTATCGCCACCCCCCGAACGCTCAGATCCCAGCCTCTTGATCGTTCCTTTTCAAGGGGGGTGCGGCCATTTATCTTGATCCAGATCAAACTCGGCCATTGAAGGTCGCCCCTACGCATTCTAAAACCAGCAGGAATCCCGCGCGTTGGAGAGGTCCGGCTGCGCGGTGTAGTTGCAACAGGAGGCACCTATAATGGCAGACGCAGCCATTCATGGTCACGACCATGAAGACCAGCGCAGCTTTTTCCAGCGCTGGTTCATGTCGACCAACCACAAGGACATCGGGATTCTGTACCTGATCGTTTCGGCTCTGGCCGGTCTGATCTCGGTTCTGATGACCGTTTACATGCGGCTCGAGCTGATGCACCCCGGTGTTCAGTACATGTGCCTTGAAGGCTTCATGGCCGACCCGTGTACGCCCAACGGGCATCTGTGGAACGTGATGATCACCTATCACGGTGTTCTGATGATGTTCTTTGTTGTCATCCCTGCCCTGTTCGGCGGATTTGGCAACTATTTCATGCCGTTGCAGATCGGCGCGCCGGATATGGCGTTCCCGCGGATGAACAACCTGTCCTTCTGGCTTTATGTCGCCGGTACCTCGTTGGGTGTGGCCTCGCTGCTGAGCCCCGGTGGGAACGATCAGATGGGTTCGGGCGTGGGCTGGGTTCTGTACCCGCCGCTGTCCACGACCGAGGGCGGCATGTCCATGGACCTTGCGATCTTTGCCGTACACGTATCGGGCGCCTCCTCGATCCTCGGCGCGATCAACATGATCACCACCTTCCTGAACATGCGTGCCCCGGGCATGACCCTGTTCAAGGTGCCGCTGTTCAGCTGGTCGATCTTCGTCACCTCGTGGCTGATTCTGCTGTCGCTGCCGGTTCTGGCGGGCGCAATCACCATGTTGCTGATGGACCGCAACTTTGGCTTTACCTTCTTTGATCCGGCCGGTGGTGGCGATCCGATCCTGTATCAGCACATCCTGTGGTTCTTTGGCCACCCGGAAGTGTATATCGTGATCCTGCCCGGTTTCGGCATCATCAGCCATGTCATCGCGACCTTCTCGCGCAAGCCGATCTTTGGCTATCTGCCGATGGTCTGGGCGATTATCGCAATCGGTGTTCTGGGCTTTGTCGTGTGGGCGCACCACATGTACACCGTCGGCATGTCGCTGCGTCAGCAGGCCTATTTCATGCTGGCCACGATGGTCATCGCGGTTCCGACAGGCGTTAAGGTCTTCTCGTGGATCGCGACCATGTGGGGCGGTTCCATCGAGTTCAAGACACCGATGCTGTTTGCCTTTGGCTTCCTGTTCCTGTTCACCGTTGGCGGTGTGACCGGTGTGGTTCTGTCGCAGGCAGGCGTGGACCGTGCCTATCACGACACCTACTATGTGGTTGCGCATTTCCACTATGTGATGAGCTTGGGTGCCGTCTTTGCGATCTTTGCGGGGATGTATTTCTACTTCGCGAAAATGACCGGTCGCCAATATTCCGAGTTCTGGGGCAAGGTTCACTTCTGGATGTTCTTCATCGGCGCCAACCTGACCTTCTTCCCGCAGCACTTCCTGGGTCGTCAGGGCATGCCGCGCCGCTACATCGACTATCCCGAGGCGTTCGCGCAGTGGAACTATGTTTCGTCGATTGGTGCGTTCATCTCGTTCGCTTCGTTCCTGCTGTTCTTCGGCATCGTGATCTACGCCCTGCTGCGTGGCGCACGCGAAACCCGGCCCAACTACTGGAACGAGTATGCGGATACGCTGGAATGGACCCTGCCCACGCCGCCGCCCGAGCACACGTTCGAGCAGCTGCCCAAGCAGGAAGACTGGGACAAGGGCCACGCGCACTGATCCCGATCTGATCCAAGGAAACCCCGCCCAGGTGGCGGGGTTTTTCTTTGCCCTCACCTCGCGTTCGCCAAGTGCCCCGAAATCAGCTATGATGTGCGGACGGAACAGTCGGAGGGTCGGCAATGCCCGAGATCGACTTTTGGTATTCCATTGGCAGCACGTACAGCTTCCTGACCGTGATGCGTCTGGACGAATGGTGCGCCGAGCATGACGCCACGGTGAACTGGCGCCCGTTCAATGTGCGTACGGTGATGTCGGCCCAGCAGAATATTCCCTTTGCCGGAAAGCCTGTGAAATCGGCTTATATGTGGCGCGACATCGAACGCCGCTGTGCCAAGTACCACATCCACGCCAACCTGCCCGCGCCCTATCCGATTTCCAATCTGCCGCTGGCCAATCAGGTTGCGGTGCTTGGAATGATGGACGGCTGGGGCGTGACGTTCACCCAGACGCTTTATCGCATCTGGTTCGAAGAAGGGGTGGAAGCCGGTAGCGAAAGTGCACTGTCCGAGGCGCTTTTGCGGTGTCAGCAGGACCCCCGACTGACCCTCGCGCGCGCACAAGGCGACGACATCGTCGCGGCCCTTGAGGCCGAGACGGAAACCGCCGTCAAACTGGGTGTTTTCGGCGCCCCCAGCTTTGTTGTCCGGCAAGAGGTGTTCTGGGGTGACGATCGTCTGGATGACGCTCTGTCCTGGTCTCGGGTCGGCCACGTCGTCTGATCAAAACCCGTCGACATGAGGCCGCGCTGCGCTATGTTCGCGGTATGCCCTACACGTGGAATCAGACCTCAGAAACCGAACAGGAACTGCGGCTTTGGCCGCATAACTCGCTGCCTCCGCGGGGGGCGATGATCACGATCCTGTCGGTGTTCCTGTTTGGCCTGATCCCGTTGCTGGCCACGCTTGGTTCCGTGATCCTGTGGGGGCTGCTGCCGTTTCTGCTGATCACTGTGCTGGGGCTTTGGCTGGCCATCAAGACCAACTACCGCGCCCGCAGTGTTTTCGAGGTTCTGACCCTGTCGGGCACACATGCGCGGCTGGTGCACCACACCCCCGGCAAAGAGCAGCACGAATGGTCTTGCAACCGCTATTGGGCGCGACCGGCGATGCACGAGAAAGGCGGCCCGGTTCCGCATTATGTCACCCTTGTCGGAGACGGGCGCGAGGTCGAAATCGGGGCGTTTCTGTCCGAAGATGAGCGGATCACGCTTTATGACGAGCTGGTCCTAAGACTGCGCGAGCCGATCGCGCAGTAGCAATTCACAGGGCCCAGTGCCTCAGCAATCGCCGTTTGAGGCTGCGCACAGGTGATCCTTGACCATCGGGCCGACCTTGCCGAAATCCATCCGGCCGGTATAGCGCGTCTTCAACTCGCCCATCACCTTGCCCATATCGCGGATCGAACCCGCGCCGGTTGCCGTAATGGCGGTTTGAATGGCCTTGCTGACCTCATCGTCATCCAGCTGTTTGGGCAGAAATTCCTCGATCACCTCGACTTCGCGAATCTCGCGTTCGGCCAGATCCAGGCGACCGCCCTCTTCGTAGACGCGTGCGCTTTCCTTGCGCTGCTTGGTCATTTTTCCAAGGATTTCAAGAACCTCTGCGTCGCTGCATCCCTTTGCTTCTTCATTGTCGGACGCACGTGCCGCGATGTCGCGGTCTTTGATGGCGGCGTTGATCAACCGCAGCGTCGACAGACGCTCGGCTGCTTTGTCTTTCATTGCTTGCTTCAGGGCGGCATTCACCCGTGATCGCATATCCATTTGGTTTGTCCATCCCCATGACAAAGGAACCCCGACCATATCGAAACAAAAAGCCTGACACAACCGGGGGTGAATACAGCTAACCCATTGAAAAACAACAATAGCCTAAAAATTGAACAGACTTGACCCAGACGCGCAACCCCCTTAGGTATGCGCCGATTTACCCTACAGGAGAGTCGCGCCATGGCCCCGAATGCCCCGTCCAAGCCCACCGCATGTCTGGCTTTGGCCGATGGAACCCTGTTTTACGGCGCAGGCTTCGGTGCGACCGGGCAAACTGTGGCCGAGCTGTGCTTTAACACGGCGATGACCGGATATCAGGAGATCATGACCGACCCGTCTTATGCCGGGCAGATCGTGACCTTTACATTCCCTCATATCGGCAATGTCGGTGTGAACCCCGAGGATGACGAAACCGGTGATCCGGTCGCGGCAGGCATGGTTGTGAAATGGGATCCGACCGAGCCATCAAACTGGCGCTCGACCGAGGAACTCAAGGGCTGGCTGGCGCGCCGAGGGCGCATCGCCATCGGTGGTGTCGATACCCGCCGCCTGACCCGTGCCATCCGGCAGCAGGGCGCCCCGCATGTGGCGCTGGCCCATGATCCCGAGGGAAACTTCGACATTGGGGCGCTGGTGGCTGCCGCGCGCGGCTTTGCCGGGCTGGAGGGCATGGACCTGGCCAAGGATGTCACCTGCGCACAAAGCTATCGCTGGGATGAGATGCGGTGGGCCTGGCCGGATGGGTACCAGCGTCAGAAGGCCCCCGCCCACAAGGTTGTTGCCATTGACTATGGCGCCAAGCGCAACATCCTGCGCTGCCTTGCATCCGCTGGATGTGACGTTACCGTTCTGCCCGCGACTGCGACCGCAGCCGACGTGCTGGCACATCAGCCTGACGGTGTGTTCCTGTCGAACGGTCCCGGCGATCCGGCAGCAACAGGCGAATACGCTGTTCCAATGATCAAAGAGATTCTGGAGACGACAGACCTGCCTGTGTTCGGCATCTGCCTTGGACACCAGATGCTGGCGCTGGCGCTGGGTGGTCAGACGGTCAAGATGAACCACGGCCACCATGGCGCGAACCACCCGGTCAAGGATCTGGACACCGGCAGGGTCGAGATCACCTCGATGAACCACGGTTTTGCCGTCGATGCGCAATCCCTGCCCGATGGCGTCGTGGAAACTCACCGGTCGCTGTTTGACGGCTCGAACTGCGGTATCCGCATGGCGGACCGGCCGGTCTATTCGGTGCAGTACCACCCCGAGGCATCGCCCGGACCGCAGGACAGTTTCTATCTGTTCGAGCGCTTCGCCGAGGCGATGGAAAAGTAAAAAATACAGGCATAATTGCTTGTCTGTGCAGTGTTAACCGGGCGTTAACCTTGTTCGAACAACCCTGAGCGCAGGTAACTGCGCCAGGGTTTTGTTATGGCTGAGCTTGATCTTCTGGATTTCACGTCCGCCGCACCGATCCCTGCGCCCGGGTATCGGAAACCACTGGGCACCTGCCTGCTGGAAACCGGAACCATCACCCGATCCCAGCTGGACCATGCGCTAAGCCAGCAAACCAGACAGAACGCTCCGCTGGGAGAGATACTGGTCGGCGAAGGTTATGCCACCCGGCAGGACGTGTTGAGCGCGCTGTCCGCGCAATCCGGCTGGCAGATTGCAGATCTTGAACAAATCCCGCCGATGCCGGAACTGAGCGGGCTGATGCCGGTCGACTTCTGGCTGAAACACAATGTCATCCCCTGGATGCGGATTGGCCCCCTTGTTCTGGTGGCCACGGCCCGGCCCGACCGGTTCGCAACCGTGACCGCCGAAATGCGCGAATGCGAATATGCCGTGATCCCGGTGCTGGCGGCCTCTGATCAGATCGACCGCACGATTGCACGGCAATTCTCGGGGTCTTTGGCCAGATCGGCGGAAACGCGGGTTGATCCCGCGCAAAGCTGCCGCAACTGGACCCTCAGGTCGCGCGTGGGGCCTTCGGTGGCCCTGTTGTGTGTGCTGGGGCTGTTTGCCGTATTCCCGGCGTTTGGCCTGCTGGCGATGCTGGGCATGGCTGTGGGAACTCTGGTGCTTTTTGCAGTCTTTCGGACGGTTGGCACGCTGGCTTATCTTTGGCATCGTCTGAGAACGCAGCCGGACCACACCGAAGCTGCCATCACATTGCGGCAGCCCTGCGTGTCGATCATGGTGCCATTGTACAAGGAGCGCGAGATTGCAAACGCTCTGGTGCACAGGCTGCAGCGGCTGACCTATCCCAAGGCGTTGCTGGATGTCATCCTTGTGCTTGAGGAAAAGGATGACGTGACGCGCAATGCCCTTGCGCAGGTGAGCCTGCCCAGTTGGATGCGCATCGTCGAGGTGCCCGAGCTGAACGGGTTGACCACCAAGCCGCGCGCCATGAATTACGCGCTGGATTTCTGCCGGAGCGACTTCGTTGGCGTCTGGGACGCGGAAGACGCCCCGCAACCGGATCAGATCGAGCGTGTGGTGGCGCATTTCACCCAGGCCGCGCCGGATGTTGTGTGCCTGCAAGGGGTTCTGGATTACTACAACCCGCGCAGCAACTGGCGGTCACGCTGCTTTACCATCGAATACAACAGCTGGTTCCGCGTGATCCTGCCGGGGATCGCCCGTATGGGGCTGGTGGTGCCACTTGGGGGCACCACGTTCTTTTTCCGCCGCGACAAGCTGTTGGAACTTGGCGGCTGGGACGCCCATAATGTTACCGAGGACGCTGATCTGGGCGTAAGGCTGTGCCGGGCCGGGTACCGGACCGAAATGGTGGATACCACAACATATGAGGAGGCGAATTTCCGGGCCTGGCCCTGGGTCAAACAGCGCTCGCGCTGGCTCAAGGGGTTCATGGTCACGTATCTGGTGCATATGCGCAGCCCGCGAAAACTGTGGCGTGACCTTGGTGCCGCTAAATTTCTGGGCCTTCAGGCGTTCTTTTTGGGCACGTTGGGGCAATTTCTGCTGGCGCCCGTTCTCTGGGTATTCTGGCTGTCAAGCCTGGGGCTGGCCAATCCGATGGATGATATCGTGCCGCATTCAACCTCTACCGCGCTGATCGGGCTGTTTTTGATGGCAGAGGGACTGAGTATCGGTGTTGGCCTGATCGCCGTTTCCGCGCGTGAGCGGCGGTTTCTTTTGCCTTGGGTTCCGACGATGTTTCTGTATTTCCCGCTAGGCGTGATTGCCGGTTACAAGGCGTTGTGGGAATTGGCGACCAACCCGTTTTTCTGGGACAAGACCCAGCACGGACAGGCCAGCGAAGACGAGCCGCTGACCTGATAATCACTTGTCGCGGCGACTTGCGTCCTGTTTCAGGCGCGTCATGAACGCGATCGAGATATGATCTTTGAGCGCCCGCCCCGCCGCCTCTTCATCGCGCGCGGCAATGGCTTCGACGATGCCTTTATGTTCGCTCTGGGCAATCTCTCCGCGCCCCTGCACGGCCAGCGACGTGGTCGCCATCAAGGCCATAGTCCGGTGCACCAGATCAAGCTGCTGGACAAGGTAGCGGTTGTGCGAGGCCAGATGGATCTGTTCGTGAAAGCGCCGGTTGGCACGTGACAGCGCCATCGGATCGCCCACCAGCTTGTCATCTTCGAGAACCATGTCCTGAAGAACCCTGATCTCTTCTTCGGTGGCGTGTTTGGCAGCCAGCCGCGCGGCGAGCCCTTCCAGTTCGCGGCGCACGATATAAAGCTCGGCCATCTGGTTGTGGTCCAGCGACGCCACGATCAGTGACCGACCGTCCCGTTCCAGCAGAGACTGGGTTTCCAGGCGTTGCAACGCTTCGCGGATCGGGGTGCGCGACACCCCGAACCGTTCTGCCAGCTCGCTTTCCACCAGACGATCGCCGGGCTTGTAGACGCCGACATCAATGGCTTCGAGTATCAGGCTATAGGCATCCTTGGTGGGGGATCGGGTCTGGCTCATGGGGTATTCTGTCTCCTCGTTCGGACATGTCTATCCGTCTCTGGGGGCAGCAATCAAGTACGGCATTGAAAACACCCCGCCCGCGCCCTAAACCCAAGCCATGGTCAAACCGTCCTTCAGTCATGTCACGCAATGGGTGTTCGATCTGGATAACACCCTCTATCCGCCGCATATGCAGCTGTTCGATCAGATCGAAGTTCTGATGACGGATTATGTGGTGCAGGCCATCGGCGTGGACCGGGCCGAGGCCGACAGGCTGCGCAGGCAATACTGGCGCCAATACGGCACCACGCTGGCCGGGTTGATGGCCGAACATGATCTGGACCCCGAGCCCTATCTGCACGCGGTGCATCAGGTGGATATGAGCCATATGGACCCGGATGCAGAGCTGGCCGATCACATTCGCGCCCTGCCCGGACGGCGCATCGTCTACACCAATGGCAGCGCGCCCTACGCCGAGCGGGTCTTGCAGGCGCGCGGGCTTTCGGGGCTGTTTGATGCAATCTATGGCGTCGAACATGCCGGGTATCGGCCAAAGCCCGAGAAAGCCGCCTTTGAAGCCATCTTTGCACAGGATGGCATTCAGGCTGACAAGGCCGCGATGTTCGAGGACGACCCGCGTAATCTGGCCGCCCCGCATGAGATGGGAATGCGCACGGTTCATGTCGCCCCGGACCCGCATGAGGCCGATCACATCCACCATCACACGGACGATCTGACCGCGTTTCTGGCCCGCCTGCGGTAGCCTGTCACACTGCGACGATCCGTACGTTCTGCACCCGCATGCGCAGCCCTATATGCGCTGGAGCGACGAACAGAACGGAGAAGCCCCATGAGCGCGATCGAAATGCCCGGACGCCTGCCGGTTTGGCAGCGCCTTTTCTTTGCAATTCCGGTTTTCGGGTGGCTGGCCCGCGACGCGGCCAACGGCAAGGCGGAGGACCTGTATTTTACCGTCGGCGCGGTCCTCAGCATGTGGGGCTGTTCCGCCATGGTGTTCGGCCTTCCCGGCCTTTACATCCCTGCCCTGATGATGGTGCCGGTGATGTTCCTGGTCCTGATCCTGATCTCGCGCGGCTGAGATACGGGACAGGATGTCACTTGGCGCAGGGGGTGGAACCGAACTAGGGTCTGCCCGAGATGATGAGAGGCGCCATGACTGACAGTTGTGACATCCTGATTTCCGGCGGTGGAATCGCCGGTCTGACCGCAGCGGCGGCGTTTGGAACCGCCGGGTTTGACGTGGTGTGCGTAGATCCCGCGCCACCGATCACCGAACGGGATGTGGACGGGTCCGACCTGCGCACCACCGCCTTTCTGCAACCTGCGCGCGGCCTGCTGGAGCAATGCGGCCTGTGGGCGCGGCTGGATGCCCATGCGGCCCCCTTGCAGATCATGCGTATTGTCGATGCCGGGGGGGACGTGCCCGAACCCCGCGTCGTACGCGATTTCAACGCCGCTGACATTTCCGAGCAACCGTTTGGCTGGAACCTGCCCAACTGGCTGTTGCGCCGGGAAATGGTCGCGCGGCTGGCAGAGCTGCCGAATGTCGATTTCCGCCCCGGCACCGGCACCGTCAGCCTGTTCACCCGCACTGCCGAAGCCCGCGTTGGCCTGAGCGACGGCAGCCGCATCCGCTGCAAGCTGGTGCTGGCCGCAGATGGGCGCAACTCTCCCATGCGCGCGGCCGCCGGTATCAAAGTGCATACAACGCGGTATGGGCAGAAAGCGCTGGCGTTCGCGGTGACGCATCCCGTACCGCACGAGAATGTCTCGACCGAGATACACAGGTCTGGCGGGCCGTTCACATTGGTTCCGCTGCCCGATTGGCAGGGGCAGCCCTCGTCCGCCATTGTCTGGATGGAACGCGGGCCAAATGCCGTTGACCTTTTGACCCTTGATGCCGAAGCGTTTGAGACTGCGATGACAGAACGGTCCTGTGGCCTGTTTGGCCCCTTGAAGCTGGCATCGCGCCGGACCATCTGGCCGATCATCAGCCAGTCCGCGGAACGGCTGGCGGGTGAGCGCATTGCCCTGATGGCCGAGGCCGCGCATGTGGTGCCACCGATCGGCGCGCAGGGGCTGAACATGTCATTGGGCGATCTGCGCTGTCTTCTGGATCTGGCGCAGTCCCGGCCCGAAGGCCTGGGCGACGCGCAGATGCTGGACGCCTATCACAAGGCGCGCCACACCGAGATCGAGATGCGGGTCAAGGGGATCGACCTGCTGAACCGCGCCTCGATGATCGAGGCGCGCCCGCTGCGGGATGCGCGCGCAATGGGGCTGAGCGCGCTGTATTCCCTGCCGCCTGTGCGCAAGACGCTGATGCAGATGGGCCTTGGCGTTCGCTAAGGCCCGGCCTGTTTACAGAACCTGATCCAGCACGCGTTTCAGGCGCGCGATGGTGGCGTCTACATCATAAAGCTTGTCCAATCCGAACAGGCCCAGACGGAAGGTGCTGAAGCCTTCGGGTTCGTCACATTGCAGCGGCACCCCGGCGGCAATCTGCATCCCCAGAGCGGCAAATTTCTTGCCGTTCTGGATTTCGGGGTCCGAGGTGTAGCTGACCACAACGCCGGGTGCGCCGAAACCGTCAGCCGCCACCGAGACTATGCCATACTCCTTCAACATCGCCCGCACGCCGTCGCCCAATGCCCATTGCGCCTTGCGCAGCTTTTCGAACCCGTATCCCCTAGTTTCTGCCATGGTGTCGCGGAAAGCCAGCAGCGCATCGGTCGGCATCGTGGCGTGATAGGCGTGACCGCCATTTTCATAGGCCTGCATGATCTGGCGCCACTTTTTCAGGTCGATGGCGAAACTGTCCGAGCTTGTCTGTTCCAGATGCGCTTCGCCCCGTTCGGACAGCATGACCAGACCGGCGCAAGGCGATGCGCTCCAGCCCTTTTGCGGGGCCGAGATCAGGACGTCGACACCGGTGGCTTTCATATCCACCCAGGCACACCCGGATGCGATGCAATCCAGCACCATCAATGCACCCACTTCATGCGCCGCGCTGGCCAGGGCGGTCACATAGTCATCCGGCAGGATGACACCTGCCGCCGTTTCAACATGCGGTGCGAACACAACACCGGGTTTCTGTTCGCGAATCGTTGCGACGACCTCGTCAATCGGTGCGGGCGCAAAGGGGGACGGGCTGGTATTGCCGGTCTCGCGCGCCTTCATCACGGTGGTCGAGCTGGTCAGGGCGCCGCTTTCGATGATCTGGCTCCAGCGGTATGAAAACCAACCGTTCCGAACCACAAGGACATCCGCCCCGCGCGCGAATTGCCGGGCGACCGCTTCCATCGCATAGGTGCCACCGCCCGGAATGACGGCCACCCCGTCTGCCTTGTACACCTCTTTCAGCATGGCCGAGATGTCGCGCATTACCCCCTGAAACTTTTGGGACATGTGGTTCAGCGAGCGATCGGTGAATACGACCGAGAATTCTTCGAGCCCGTTCGGGTCAACGTTTTTCAGCAAGGCAGGCATATGGCGTCCTTTCAATATCGTCAGTGCAGTCTTGGTCTCTTTACCTTGGCCAGTAAAGCCATTTCGCGACAAAAAGTGACGCCACGGAATGCGGGTAAAATCGGCCTGTTTGGTGCTGTAGGACGCTGGGAACACAAGAAAATGACGCCAACCAGTGTCACTTCCCCTTTACACTTCTGCTTGCTTCTGAACAGATGCGCACACTTTTTACTTGAAGGGATATTTTTCCTGTGACGATTCATAAGCGTATTAACTTCCAGTCCGTTCGAGATGAAGTAAAACGACGTATTGAAAGCCGCGTGTGGCCTCAGGGATCTTTGCTGCCGACCGAAACGCAACTGGCGGAAGAATTCAATTGCGCCCGCGCGACGGTGAACCGCGCCCTCAGGGAACTGGCCGATCAGGGTTTCATCGAACGCAAGCGCAAAAGCGGTACGCGGGTCAAGAAAGAACCCAGCAAACACGCCAAGCTGGAATTCTCGCTGGCGCGACAGATGGTCGAAAGCCAGAATGCCGCCTATCGCTATGCGCTGGTGGAACGGACTGTCGAGGCCTGCCCCCGCTGGCTGTCCTCTCAGCTTGATGTCCCCGCCGAGACGCGGGTTCTGCATGTCGTTTGCATGCATTACGCGGACAATCGCCCGTTCCAGCTTGAAGAGCGCTGGATCAATATCGGAACCGTCCCCGATGTGGAAAAGGCCGACCTGACCCAGCAAGGACCGCATGAGTGGCTGTTGAATGCCGCTCCATTCAACGATGCCGAGGTTGCGTTCTGCGCGATTTCCGCTGATGCAAGGCTGGCGGAATTCATGGGAACCACGGCGGGCGCGCCGATGATCCAGATGGAGCGCACCACATGGAAAGAAGACAAACCGATTACGTTTGCCCGCCTGACCCATCATCCCGGATATTACATCCGCACCAGATACTAAGGCAGGTCACCCAATCGGTCCCGGCAGCCGTTCCTCGCTCAGCAGAACATTCGCTTCGACATCGCCTGCGCCGGGCAGCGTCATGATCCGGCGCCGCAACACGCGTTCGAAATCGGACAGGTCCCGCGCCACGACGCGCAAACGGTAGTCGTACAGACCCAGAACATGCTCGACAGTCTGAACTTCAGGGATGGCGCTGACGGCGCGTTCGAAATCCTCAAGGCTGATCTGGCCCTTGCGCGCCAGCTTGACCCCCAGAAACACGGTCACGCCAAAGCCGAGCGCCTCGGCATTCAGGCGCAACCTTCGGCCCTTGATGATCCCGGCGTCCTCCAACCTGCGGATACGCCGCCAGGTGGCGGGTTGAGACAGATTGAACCTCCGACCCAGGGCACCTGCGCTTTGGGTGGCGTCCTGTTGCAGCGCACGCAGCAGACGGCGGTCAATCTCGTCCAGCTCGATCATACCGGCAACACCTCGTCCCGTTTGACCCGCGCGATATGCATCAGCGCTTCGATATCGGCGATATGCGGCAGGGTCAGGATCCGGTCCCGATAAAGCTGCTGATAGTGCTTCATATCCCGCGCTATGACCGACAGGCGGACATCCACCCGGCCCAGAAAGGTCTGGATTTCGATCACCTCGGCCACGTTGCGGGCCTCTTCCATGAACTCGTCAAAGGCGCGGGCCTGTGTCTTGTCCAAGGTGATCCGAAGCGAGACTTCGACAGCATAGCCCATCGCGGCCCAGTCGATCACCGCCTCCTGCCCTTCGATGATCCCGGCCGCCTGCATCTTTTCCAGCCTGCGCCAACAGACGCCAGCGCTGATCCGGCACAGATCGGCAAGTTCCGCGGTGGTCAGGCTTGGGTTGGCCTGAAAATGGCGCAAAATGCGCCGGTCGATATCGTCAAGCATGATTTTTACAGTTTTTTCCGCTTTCAAGAATTATTCTTCATCTTTTTCACAAATACTCAAGCCCAACCCTATCGCCAATCGGACGCCCGGCAGGTAGAACCGCCCCAACCAAACCAGAAAGGACCGGCAAAATGCGCGTCTATTACGATCGCGATTGCGACATCAACCTGATCAAAGACAAGAAAGTGGCTATCCTGGGCTATGGCAGCCAGGGTCACGCCCACGCGCTGAACCTGCGCGACTCGGGTGCCAAGAACCTGGTCATCGCCCTGCGCGAAGGCTCGCCCTCGGCCAAGAAAGCCGAAGCAGAAGGTCTGGAAGTGATGGGCATTGCCGAAGCGGCTGCCTGGTGCGACGTCATCATGTTCACCATGCCCGACGAATTGCAGGCCGAAACCTACAAGAAATACGTTCATGACAACATCAAGCCCGGTGCCGCCATCGCGTTTGCCCACGGCCTGAACGTCCATTTCGGCCTGATCGAGCCGAAGGACGGCGTTGACGTCATCATGATGGCCCCTAAAGGCCCCGGCCACACCGTACGTGGCGAATACACCAAAGGCGGCGGCGTGCCCTGCCTGGTCGCGGTTCACAACGATGCGACCGGCAAAGCGCTGGAAATCGGCCTGTCCTACTGTTCGGCCATCGGTGGCGGCCGTTCGGGCATCATCGAGACCAACTTCCGCGAAGAATGTGAAACCGACCTGTTCGGTGAACAGGCCGTTCTGTGCGGTGGTCTGGTCGAACTGATCCGCTGCGGCTTTGAAACTCTGGTCGAGGCCGGTTACGCACCCGAGATGGCCTATTTCGAATGTCTGCACGAAGTGAAGCTGATCGTTGACCTGATCTATGAAGGCGGCATTGCCAACATGGATTACTCGATCTCGAACACGGCTGAGTATGGCCAGTATGTCACCGGTCCGCGCATCCTGAAATACGACGAGACCAAAGCCCGCATGAAAGCGGTTCTGGACGACATCCAGCAGGGCAAATTCGTCCGTGACTTCATGCTGGAAAACGCCGTTGGCCAGCCGACCATCAAAGCGTCGCGCCGCGCCAATGACGAGCATATGATCGAAGAGACCGGCGCCAAGCTGCGCGGCATGATGCCGTGGATCTCGGCCGGCAAGATGGTCGACAAAGAAAAGAACTAAGTCTGACCGATGTCAGGCAAAGGGCGGCCCAAGCGGTCGCCCTTTTTCAGTTTCAGACCGCTTTGGCAAAGCATGCGCCCAGCACGAAATCCCATCCCGTATCGTAGCCGCCGCGCTTTTCGGGCGCTTCCCCTGCCCAGACGTCCCAGCCGGAATGCGTCAGGGTGACTTTGGCCTGCCCCGAACCGTAATCCTCAAAACGCACATCGACGCGCGTAGGAGACCCGCTGTTGGTGCCCGGATGCCAGGTGAATGCCACGGATTGGCCGGGATCAATTGCCAGCACCTGACCCCAGTCGGCACGGGTTCCGTCGAACATGACCTCATAGACCGCGCCTCCGATCCGGGGTTCAATAACCACGTCCCTTGCCGGTTGTCCCTGCGATGCGGAAACCGCGTGGCTGTCCAGCGGCCACCATGTCCCGATGCGGTTGACGAAGATGTCGAAAGCGCGCGCAGCTGAGGCACTTACGACAATCGTTTTGACAATCGGGTCAGTCATGGCCTCTCTCCCGCTCTGGTCACCTCATCTGCAAAGCTGTTCATCACGTCGGTCCAGTACCGGTCGAGCCATGCGCGCAGCTCTGCCAGCCCCTCGGGGCGCACCGCATAGATCCGGCGCGTCCCTTTCGCGTGGCATGTCACCAGCCCAGCATCAGACAGCACCTTGAGATGTTGTGAGACGGCCGGTCGGCTTACCGGCAGCTTTGACGCAAGTTCGCCCACTGCCTGAGGCTGGCTGGCAACGGCTTCGAACACCTGCCTGCGGGTCGCATCGCCCAAAGCTGAAAATGTCATATCGTAAGTCATTGCTTACGGTAAGTGAAAACTAACATAAAGTCAAGATCAGCCCGTGACACCGGCGCGCACGCGGGATAAGGGGATGGAATGGTTGAACAACCCACGAAGCAGGACTGGAGCGGCGTTTTCACGCTGGGGCTTATTTGGGGCGGCACATTCATGGTCGTCGCGATGGCTTTGGAAGGCTATGGCCCGATTACCGTGGCGACATCGCGCACCACTTTGGGTGCGGTGACATTGCTTGTTCTGATGCGGATCACCGGGCGCCGTATGCCGGTTTTGACACCCGCGCTGACAACATCAATCCTGCTGATTGGCGTGTTGTCGACTGCGGTGCCTTTCATGCTGCTCAGCTGGGGGCAGCAATATGTGCCCTCGGCCTTTGCAGGGCTGTCCATGGCCGCAATTCCGCTGATGGTGCTGCCGTTGGCGCATTTCTTTTCCGATGAGCCGCTGAACCTGCGTCGGTTTCTGGGCGTGTGCCTTGGGTTTTCCGGCGCATTGGTCCTGATCGGACCCGGTCTGGCAAAGCTGGGTCAAGGGACCGAGCCGCTGGCGCAGCTGGCCTGTATCTCGGCTGCCCTCTGCTATGCCTCGACATCGATCCTGACGCGGCGCTGCCCGCCGGTCGAGCCGCTGGCGCTGGCCGCGCTGACCCTGCTGGTCGGCGCTGTTCTGCTGGTGCCCATCATGCTGCTGGTCGAAGGTGTCCCTACTTGGCAGGGCAACCGCCCATCGCTGGCCCTGATTGTCCTCGGGCTGATCCCCACAGCTTTCGCCAATTTGCTGCGGGTTTCGATCACCCGCAGCGCCGGATCGGTGTTTTTGACGCTGGTGAATTATCAGGTGCCGATCTGGTCGATGGTGTTCGGGGCCTGGATCCTGTCCGAGGCCCTGCCCCTGCGATTCTACGTCGCCCTGGCCCTGATCCTGACGGGCATGGCCATCAGCCAGTGGTTCAGCCTGCGCAGGGTTCTGTTCGGGCGCTAGCCTGCGGCGGCTTCGACCTCGGCCACGATACTGTCGACGACCTGTAACAGCAGCGCGTCATCCTCGCATTCAGCCATAACGCGGATCAGCGGCTCGGTGCCGGATTTGCGGATCAGCAACCGGCCCTGCCCGTTCAGCCGCGCCTCGGCATCGGCAATGGCAGCTTTAACGCTTTGAACTTCAAGCGGAGTTTGACCGTTGGCATAGCGGACGTTCTTCAACAGCTGCGGCACGGTTTCGAACTGCTTGGACAGGTCCGAGGCTTTGCGACCGGACAGAACCATCTCGGCCAGGAAATGCAAGCCGGCCATCAGGCCATCGCCGGTGGTGGCATAATCGCTCATCACGATATGACCGGATTGTTCACCGCCCAGGTTGAAGCCGCCTTCGCGCATGCGCTCGACCACATAGCGGTCGCCGACAGCCGTGCGTTCCAGTCGCACGCCGTGTGACGAGAGGTGCCGTTCGAGCCCCAGATTGGACATCACCGTGGCCACAAGGGCATCGCCTTTCAACTGCCCGGATTTTTTCCAGGCCGTCGCCAGCAGCGCCATAAGCTGATCACCATCAGCGATCTGACCGGTCTCGTCGACGATAACAACCCGATCCGCGTCGCCATCCAGACAGACACCAACATCAGCGCCATGCGCCACGACGGTTTCGGCGGCCAGTTGCGGCTTGGTCGATCCGCAGTTGAGGTTGATGTTCTTCCCGTTGGGCGAAATCCCGATCGGGATCACGTCTGCACCCAGTTCCCAAAGAACCTCGGGCGCGGTGCGGTGGGCGGCGCCATTGGCACAGTCGATCACCACCTTGAGGCCATCCAGACGCACATCGCGCGGCAGCGAGGATTTCACACGCTCGCCATATCTGAACCGGGCGTCATCAACACGACGCGCCCGTCCGATATTCTGGGCCTGAGCAGGCCGGACACCTTCGTCGATCAGCTTTTCGATGTCGATCTCGGCCTGATCGGACAGTTTATAACCGTCGGGACCAAAGAACTTGATGCCGTTGTCCTCTGCCGGGTTGTGGCTGGCCGAGATCATGACACCCAGATCGGCCCGCATCGACCGCGTCATCAGGCCCACCGCAGGCGTCGGAACCGGCCCCAGCAACAGCACATTCATTCCCGTTGACGTCAGACCGGCGGTCAGCGCGTTTTCCAGCATATAGCCGGACAGGCGTGTGTCCTTGCCGATGACGACCCGGTGCACACCGGTCGCATCACGCCGGAAATAGCGCCCCACCGCAGCCCCGATGCGCAACGCCATTTCCGCCGTCATCGGATGCGTGTTGGCCGTGCCCCGCACCCCGTCGGTTCCGAACAGCTTGCGCATTGGTGTCACTCCGTGATTTTCCGTGAGACCGGATTACCGGACAGCGGCCCATAGGCGCAAGGCCTGAGCGGTCTCGGCGACGTCGTGAACGCGAATGATCTGCACGCCCTGAGACAATCCGGCCAAAGCCACAGCAATTGAACCCGGCGCGCGGGCAGTCTTGTCAGGCTCCCGTCCAATTGTTCCGATAAAGCCCTTGCGGGACACGCCCAGCAGGATCGGGCAGCCAAGCCCGTGAAACAGGCTGAGATTGCGCAGCAAGGTCAGGTTGTGATCCTCGGTCTTGCCGAAACCGATACCTGGATCGACGATGATCAGGTCGCGCCGAAGCCCCAAGTTTTCCAGCAGAGCGATCTGGGTTTCGAGGAAGTCATAAACATCCAGCAACACGTTGTCGTAGCTGGGGTTTTCCTGCATCGTGGCTGGATCACCCTGCATATGCATGACGCAGACCGGTGTGCCCTTGTCGGCGCAAAACGGTGCCAATTCGGGATCGAACGTGAACCCCGAGACATCGTTGACCAGCCCCGCGCCCGCCGCACACGCCGCTTTGGCGACGCTGGCTTTGCGGGTGTCGATTGAAATCAGGGCATCCGTTTGTGCGCGAATCGCCTCGATCACCGGGCGGGTGCGGGCAATTTCCTGATCTGCCGGAATGAAATCCGCGCCCGGGCGCGTTGATTCCCCGCCGATATCCAGAATGGTGGCCCCATGCGCCTCCATCCTTGCAGCGGCATCGCGGGCGGCCTCGACCGAGCTGTGAACACCCCCGTCCGAGAAACTGTCAGGCGTGGTGTTGAGAATGCCCATGATGTGCGGCACCTGCATATCCAGCCCGGCGATGGGTGCGCGCGGGCGGGTCAACCGCTCCAGCGCCCCACCGGGAATATCCGATGCTGCCATGATCTGCGGTGCGGTATCGCGCCCAAGCGCTTCGACATGGGTAAACCACAGGGGCTGACCGGCCAGAGAATACGCGCCAGCGGGCCGGGTCTGGCCGTGCTGAACCAGCGGTCTGAAATAGATGCTCACAATTCGGCCTGATCCACGGCCACAGCCCGCAGGGGGGTTTTGGGCGTTTTCGGCAATTCGCCGCCGATGACCATCATTTCACTGGCTTCAAAGGTCGCGGCAAACCATGCGGCCAAAGCCACGGCGTCGGATGGTGCGGCAGAAGGACCATCCACCGCGTCCAGAACGATCTTGGACGGGGCCCAGACACAGATCTGGCCGTTCTTCATGGCCCAGTCCAGTTCTGTCCGGGTTGAAACCACCTTGCAGCGGTGATCGCGCGCGGCCAGAACCCACGCGTTCTGCTCGATCGCCAGCAGGTCAATCCGGCGCTGTGTCATTGCGTGGCCGGTTTGCGGCGCAGCCAAGTCTGACGCCCCCACACACAGGATCAGCGGGCGCTGTCGGTTCTGCAATTGGTCGATCCACCCGGTCAGATTGTCCGAGGCGATGGCGTCATTCGACAAGTAGACCAGACGGGGATGCGGGCGATCTTCCTCGGTCACATCATGATGAACCGAGTCTTTCCCACGCACGATCTCGACCCCGAGAGCGCCCGGACCGCGATCCAGTTTTTCGATGCGAACAAAGACCCTTACAGCCTGTGGTTCATGCAAGATACGTTCGGCTACACGCTCGGCCAGGGTTTCAAGCAGGTTCAGACGCTCGGCCGCGAGTTCATAGGCAATGGATTCCGTCACCCGGTCATAAGACAGGATGCGATCCACATCGTCGTCAATCGGGTCGGTCAGGGGCCGGACTTCGACGACGATATTGAAACAGATCCGCTGGGTTGTTCCCCGCTCGGCCTGAAACGCACCGATTTCAACCTCGACAATATGGTCGCGCAGGGAAATGCGGTCCAGCGGCCCTCGGGGCGAGGTCGCCTCGGACCGTTCGGTCGGGTGCGCAAATGCCAGTCGGATTTCAGAACTCATGGGTCCGGCCTTTTCGGCTTGTTGCAGGGCTTGCCCTCTATAGGCGTTGCAAGGGCCTATAACATTCAAACAAACGCCATTCCAACCGCCGAATGCGGCGTCAGGTGACGCGAAACCAGCTCATCATACCCGAAGCGGCATGTCCCAGCATATGGCAATGCAACAGCCAGTCCCCCGGATTATCCGCGACCAGAGCGATCTGGCGGGTTTGTCCCCGATCAACCAAAACAGTATCGCGCCACGGGCCAAGCGATCCGTCCGGCTGGATCAGTCGGAAGTGGTGACCATGCAAATGCATGGCATGTGGAAAGACTGTTTCATTGACGAACTCGATCTTGTGAAGGCCTCCGGTCCGGGCGTCCAGAAACGGGTCGGGCGGGCGTTCCGCATAACCGTTCAGGGCCCAGAACCGGCCCAACTGCGCCAGTTCCTGGCCTGACAATTCTGTGTCCCCGATCCGGGCGCTGTCCAGCCAGCGCATCGCCCCGCCTTGCAGGGACATCCGGTGCAATGGTGCGGATGAGACATCCTCGATGACTGGCAAAGGGTTGGGCGGCAACGCTGACACGCCTTGTCGCGGCGCAGGTGCGAGAGGTTCGTCAACATCAAACCGAACGATGCCAAAGGCACCATCGCGCTCAACACTCACCAGACTTGCCGTATCGCCCGCAGCCACGACATCCACAACAAGATCGATGCGTTGTGCGGGGGCTATTGGGAAAGCCCCAGACAATGGGATCGGCGTTTCCAGTGGCATACCGTCAAGAGCGACGATCCAACCAGACAACCCGTCAAGATTCAGGTCAAAAATCCGCGCGTTGGAGGCGTTGATCAGGCGCAGCCGGAGACGGTCGTTCCGTCGCGCCTGAACGCGCGGGTCAAGGGATCCGTTGACAGTGATGATATTCCCCAGCCGACCAGCATGGCTGAGATCATGGCCATTGTCGAAATCATCCGTGATCTGAGCGGTTTCCGGATCAAGCCGCCAGTCGTCCAGCATCAGCACCAGATCCTGATCCACATCGGGGGCAGCAGTTTCTTCGACGATCAGCGGCCCGTAAAGCCCGCGCGCAACCTGTTCCATCGACTGGTTATGCGCATGGTACCAATAAGTCCCTGCGTCTGGAACGACGAAGGAGTAATCAAAGCTTGCGCCCGTCTCGACCGCATCCTGCGTCAGGCCGGGCACGCCGTCCATGGCGTTTTCGATGCGAATTCCGTGCCAATGGACCGACGTGGCTTGCGGAAGCTGGTTCATCAGGGTGCGCTGGATGCGGTCGCCCTGCCTGACACGCAGTTCAACGCCGGGGACAGACCCGTCATATGTCCAGACTTCCGTTTCAGGATAACTTGCTGGCGCGATCGGGTGTTTGGCTACACGCGCATTAAGCGGTGCAAAACCCGCGCTGGCCACACGCGGCATCAGCAATGCTGCGGCGGCGGATTGCAAAAGGTGTCTGCGGTTCAAAATCATCACGGGCCTCCTGGCCCGCAATATAAATCATCACGGGCCTCCTGGCCCGCAATATAGGGTGCAACCTGCCCCACGCCAGCAAGCTTCCAGCGCGGGTGCGTCAATCAGTTGCTCGCTGTCCGGTAGTTGTGACGGTAAAAAACATGCACGCCGATTTTCGCGGTCTGTTTATAGACCCGCGACCAGGACGGGCGCACCGACGTCGTGTGATAGTGTGTTGCCCCTTCGGTCAACTCATCCGCCACGCCATCAATGGCTGCCCGCGCGACTTTCGCCACACGCTCATACGCCTTTTTCTCGTGGATGACTTCCTTGCGGCCATCGCAGGTGTATGTGAACTGGCACTGGTATTTCTTGCCGGTCCCCTGATGGATCACGCCGCACAGGGAATCCGGGAAACGGCTGCTTTTGACCCGGTTCAGGATCACCTCGGCAACCGCGAACTGGCCGCGCACGCTTTCGCCGCGCGCCTCGAAGTACAGGGCTTCGGACAGGCATTTCCAGTTTTCACCACCGGAGGCCTTTGGTTGCTGGTCAAGCCAGTCTTTGGAGAAGGACACTTCGACAGGTTCAGCCGCCTTGCGGGGCTGGAACAACTTGAAATAGTCCCGAAAACTTTGCGCTGGCAGCTCGCTGCGGGCGACAAGTTCTTGTTTTGCAGTATCAGTCGCTTCCTTCTCAGCGAAGGATGCACTCGGCAGAACGGTTGCCGCCACTGCGGCAACAGCCAATATGTAACGTAGCATCAGATAACCTCGCACAGGCACATCACGCGCCTTACCCTCCCCCGGCGGGCGCGACGAGGCTGATACCCCAGACTGACGCAAAGGTCCAGTATCTTGAAAAAAGCAAGTGGAAAATCGCCCGTAGCGAAAATATTTTTCGCCTACGAGTGACCGTATAACCCACTATTCCTTGGGGTTCGGCGCGGTGTCAACCCCCAAGTCTGGAGGAAATCGCCAGTTGAGCGGCAGCCAGCCGAGCGACCGGAACCCGGAACGGTGAGCATGACACATAGTCGAATCCAAGATCGCGGCAAATGGCGATTGATTCGGGGTTCCCGCCGTGTTCGCCACAGACCGAAAGGGTCACATCCGGCTTCGCGGCACGCCCGCGTTCCGCCCCGAGTTTCAGCAGCTCGCCCACCCCGTCCGGATCAAGGACATGGAACGGATCTTCGGTAAAGACCCCCTGCCGCACGTAAGCGGACATGAAACGACCGGCATCGTCGCGGGACAGGCCGTAGGTCATCTGCGTCAGGTCGTTCGTTCCAAAACTCATGAAAGCAGTCTGTGGCGCGATCTCTTCCGCGCGCAGACAGGCGCGTGGCGTTTCGACCATGACGCCCAGCCGATATTCGAACTTCTGCCCGCGTTCCGATTCAACGGCGGCGGCGACCGAGTCGATGCGGGATTTGACCAGTTCAACCTCGCGCTTGGCGGATACCAGCGGGATCATCACTTCGGGCACCACCGGAGCACCGTTTTTTCGGGCGTCAAGCGTGGCTTCAAAAATCGCGCGCGCCTGCATGTCGTAGATCTCGGGTACGGTGACACCCAGACGAACGCCGCGCAGGCCCAGCATGGGGTTGTATTCGGTCATCGCCTCAACCCGGCGTTCGACGTCGGACACGGGCAGGTCCAGCGCCTCGGCCAACTCCCGTTGCCCGGTGCGCGTTGTCGGCAGAAATTCATGCAAGGGTGGATCGAACAGGCGGATGCAGACAGGCTGACCTTCCATGATCCTGAACAGCTGAACGAAATCCTCGCGCTGCATCGGAAGCAGGCGTTCCAGCACCGCCGCCCTGCCCGCCGAGGTTTGCGCAAAGATCATTTCGCGCATCACGATCAGACGACCGGGGTCAAAGAACATGTGTTCGGTCCGGCACAGACCGATCCCCTGGGCCTGAAAGTTCCGGGCCGTCTGCGCATCAGCCGGTGTGTCGGCATTGGCGCGGATTTCGATGTCACGCTCGGCATCGGCCCAGCCCATCAGCGTCTGGAAACAGTCATCCAACGCGGCCTCGAGCATGGCGGGCTGACCGGCCAGCACCTGACCCGAGCTGCCATCAATGGTGACAATATCGCCGGTTTTGAATACCCGGCCATCCGGTGCGGTCAGCATCTTGTCTTTCGTCTGAAACCGCATTTCCGAGGCCCCGACGATACAGGGCAGACCCAATCCGCGCCCGATCACGGCCGCGTGGCTGGTCATGCCGCCTTTTTCCGTCAGAACCGCAACGGCGGCGTGCATCCCGCGCACATCCTCGGGCGAGGTTTCCCGGCGCACCAGAACACATGCCTCGCCACGGGCGGCACTGGCCTGTGCTTCGGCCGAGGTAAACACGATCTTGCCGGTCGAGGCACCGGGGCTGGCACCAATGGCCGTGGTCAGCACATCGCGTTGCGCATCGGGGTGGACCTGACGGTGCAGTAGTTCGTTCAGCGCGTGCGGGTCGACACGCATCACCGCCTCTTGCGGCGGTATGATACCGTCTTCGGCAAGACGTACGGCAATGCGCATGGCCGCGCGGGCCGATCGCTGCACCCGGACACCATCGAGAATATGCACGGTGCCGTCCTGAATGACGAATTCGACCTGCATCTCTTCGCGCAGTTTCTCGCGCATCAGCGCGGCCTGAGCCTTGACCTCGGCGAAAGCATCTGGTGCGACCTCTTCCAGCGAGGGGCCGCGCGGGTCTTTTTCCAGAAACAGGGCTGCCACATCTTCACCCAGCGCATCGCGCCCCTGACTCTGGCTTAGATAGCGGCCGGTGATTTGTGGCATTCCGGTTGTGGAATCAACCAGTTGCAGAACGCCAGATCCGCATTCGCCTTTCCCGACGCCGGGGATCATCTCTTGGATGACCAACCCAAGCCCGGCATCTGCGGGTGCCCCCTTGGCCTGCCGCAGCAAGCGCGCGGACGTCCCGTCCCATGCACGCGCCATCGAGCGCAGAACACCGATCAGCTGTTCGCCCCTGTCCTGCGGAAAGACCTCGTCGGTTTCATCCTCGTAGGCGCGCAGCGAGTGGCGCAACCCCTCGCGGCCATCAGCTTCGATGTCATCGAACACATCCGCATCCAGCCGTGCCACGTGGATCGCATAGCTTTGAACGAACCGCAGATACAGAGCTGCGGCGGCCTCGGCGCCCATGGTGTCGGACAGGTCGACATAGCGCGCGTCGTTCATTCCGATATTGAGAACCGCGCCGGGGCCGCCCCAATCGGGATCTTCGGAACTGGGTCGGACGCATAGCAACGAGGTCGGGTCGAACTGTTCGAGGATCGCCGCAATATCCGGGATCGCCCCTTCTGCAATCTGGTGAACGGCATCAAATGACAGCGCAACGGTTCGGGGCACCGGCAGGTCCAGCCGGACCAGACGTTGCAGACATTTGGCCCGCCCGCCATGTGTATGGGCGGTGACAGGCGCGTCGGATGTAATGAGCGTTGTATTCGGATTATTCTGCACTGCAGCACCTTTTGGTTTGTCTGCAGCATAGGCGCTTGCGCCCTTCACGCAAGTGCGTTGTGGGCGCGCCTGCCAGTGCGCCCAGTCGTTTACCCTTCGATCCGGGTCAGATCGGCCACGCTGGAGCAGATCTGCCGGATCTGGCTGAGAAGGTTCAGCCGGTTGCGGCGAACAATGTCATTGTCGGTGTTGACCTGCACATCCTCAAAGAACGCATCCACCGGCCCGCGCAGCCCGGCCATGGCGGCCATGGCCGTGGGGAAATCTTCTGATTTCAGCGCGGGCTCGATTTGCGCCTGTGCTGCATCCAAAGCGGCAAACAATGCCTTTTCGCTGTCGGTTTCGGCGAATTTCACATCCGCACCGTAGGAATATTCCACCCCGTCCTTTTCTTCGGCCTGGGTCAGGATGTTGTTGGCGCGCTTGAAGCCCTGCACGAGGTTCTCGCCATCCTCGGTCGCGATCACCGCGTTCAGCGCGCGGGCGCGTTTGACCAGCAGGTTGAGATCATCATTTCCGTCCATCGCGATACAGGCATCGATGACGTCGTGACGGATGCCTTCGTCGCGGAGGAAGACCTTGAGGCGGTCGTGGAAGAACGAGAGGAGATCGTCGGATGCGTCGGGTATCTTCTTTTCAAGACTCAGGAAATCGGCACCCGACAATTCTCCCAGCCTTTCCTTGACAGTCTGGAAGGCTGCGCCAAACACGCCATGATCTGCGATTTCATCCAAAAGTTCGTCAACGTTTTCCGCCGCCAGCGCCTCGTTTGCAGCGCTTTCAGCACGCAGCAGCTGCCCGTCGAAAAACCGATCCAGATGCAGGCGCAGGTCATTGTCGAGCACCAACCGGATAACCCCCAGTGCCGCACGGCGCAGGGCAAACGGGTCTTTCGAGCCGGTAGGCTTTTCATCAATCGCCCAGAACCCCGCCAGCGTGTCCAGCTTGTCGGCCAATGCAACGGTCACCGACAGCGGAGCCGTGGGCACATCATCCGACGGCCCCAAAGGCGAGTAGTGCTCTTGCGCGACAGCAGCCACGGCAGCCTCTTCGCCTGCCGCTTCGATGTAATACCGCCCCATAAGGCCCTGAAGCTCGGGGAATTCGTAGACCATTTCCGAGCTGAGGTCGGCCTTGGCCAGGCGCGCGGATTTTTCAGCCTGATCAGCATCGGCTCCGGTCACTGGGGCCAGTTCGCGGGCCAGCGCGGCGATGCGCCCGATCCGGTCGGCCTGCGTTCCCAGTTTGTTGTGGAAGGTGACGTTTTCCAGCGCGCGGGTCCATTGTGCAATGTCCGATTTGGCAATGCGCAGGTCATTTTCCCAAAAGAACTTGGCATCGGCCAGACGGGCCGACAGCACTTTCTGATTGCCCGCCAGAATGGTCGCGCCATTGTCAGCCGTTTCGCGGTTCGCAACAGTGACGAACCGTTCAATCCGGCCCGTTTTGGGATTGCGGACCGAGAAGAACTTCTGGTGTTCTTTCATCGAGGTTTGCAGCACCTCGGGCGGCAGGTCGAGGAATTCGTCGTCGATCCGCCCCATCAGGACAACCGGCCATTCGACCAGACCGGCGACCTCGGCCAGCAGGCCCTGATCTTCGACCAGTTCAAGACCGGCGGCAAAGGCCATGTTCTGGGCGTCGTTCCAGATGTGCCGGGCGCGTTCCTCGGGGGACAGGACGACAAAAGCCCGCTTCAGCTTGGCCGCGTAATCGTCGAAGGACGTGACCGAAAACCGGTTGGGCGCCATAAAGCGGTGTCCTGCTGTGGTGTCGCCGGACGAAATGCCATCGACATCCATTGGTACGACCTGCGTCCCGGCCTCATCCGTCAGAATGGACAGGATCGAATGCAGCGGGCGCACCCAGCGCAAGCTGCCACTGCCCCAGCGCATGGATTTAGGCCAAGGGAAATTGCGGATGGTGGTTTCGAGCACTTCGGCAATGATCTCAGCCGCGGGGCGACCGGCCTTTTCGATGGTGGCGAAATAGATGGCCCCCTTGGGCGTTTCGCGTTCTTCCAGCTGATCACGGGTCAGGCCCGCGCCGCGCAGGAACCCTTCGATTGCCTTGTCGGGCGCACCGACCTTTGGGCCCTTGCGTTCTTCCCGGATGGTGGGGCTTTTCGCCAGCAGCCCCTCGACCGCCAGCGTCAGGCGGCGGGGCGTGGTCAGGGCGGCGGCGTTTGCATAGGTCAGACCGGCCTCGACCAGACCATCGGTAATCCGCTTTTTCAGATCCTCGCCGGCACGGGCTTGCATCCGTGCGGGGATCTCTTCGGAGAACAGTTCGATCAGCAGGTCGGGCATTGTCGGTCCTTAGAAATTGACGATCGTCTGAATGACGATGGCATTGGCGATATCCACAAAGAAGGCGGATACAAGGGGCAGCACGATAAAGGCAATAGGCGATGGGCCATATCGCTTGGTCACGGCTGTCATATTTGCGATAGCGGTGGGTGTGGCCCCCAACGCAAAGCCGCCAAACCCGGCGGCCAGTACGGCGGCGCGATAGTTGGACCCCATGACCGGGAACAGCACCCAGAGGACGAACAGCACCGCAAAGAGCGTCTGCGCTGTCATGATCACGGCAATGGCCATGCCCAGCTGCGCGATGGTCCAGAGTTGCAGGCTCATCAGCGACATTGCGAGAAACGCGCCCAGCGCAAATTCCGAAATCAACGCCAGCGATGGAGTGCGCGACACTTTCGGAGCACCGGGAAACAGCGCATCCCGCAGATTGGCGATCACGATGCCCATGATCAGGCAGGGCACGAACAGTGGCAGTTTCAGCCCGGCGGCGGCAATTGATTCATTCAGCGCATATCCCGAGATGATCGCAAGGTTCAGGTGCAGCAGGACGCGCATGACGATCAGATGATCGATGCTTGTGGTGTGCCCGTCATGCTCATCCGGCAATCCGACGCTGGGTTCTTCGTCAGGGCGGTCAGGCGTCAGGCCGCGCCGTTCGACCAGCAGGCGCGCAATCGGGCCGCCAACCAGCGCAGCAAGGACCAATCCAAGGGTGGCGACTGCCACACCCAGTTCGGTCGCGCCGTCAAGGCCCGTTGCCTGCGCCACATCCGGCGCCCATGCAATTGCCGTTCCGTGCCCACCGATCAGGGCAGCCGATCCGAACAACACACCGGCCTGTGCAGGATAGCCGAAGATCGCCGCCCCAGCCGCGCCGATCACATTCTGAAAGACAATCGTCGCCAGAGTGAGAATCAAAAGCAAGATTAACGGCTTACCACCAGCAATGAGGTCAGACAGGCGGGCGTTCAGGCCGATCCCGGCAAAAAACAGGACCAGCAGGAAATCGCGGGCTGTCAGGCCAAAGGACAGTTCGATCCCGAATACCAGATAGAGCATCAGAACCACCAGCGAGGCCAGCAGGCCCCCTGTCACGGGTTCGGGGATGTTGAAGTTGCGCAGGGTAGCGACACGGGCATTGATCTCGGCCCCGATCAGATAGACCGCAAACCCCAGTGTGGCCGTCAGGAAATCGGGGATTTCTATGACATGGCCCACGATCTGCTCCTTCAGTTTTCCGGGCGCGGCGGGCATTCCTCGCCCACGACGGTACCGTCATAGGCCTTTTCACCACAATTGTTCAACGCGTGCCAGACATAGCCCTTGCCATCCGCGGTGATCGCCACAATCCGGTCGACGCCGAAATGGATGTTCTTCACCCCCATGAACGCCCGCGCCTGCCCGGATTCAAGCGCATCCGCCAAAGACACCGCATCGTAGCATTCAAACCATCCCGGTGCGGTCAGGGGTTCGGAGTTTTCGACAGGCACGTATCCAGCCATCTGGTCCGGCGACAATTCGGTTTCGAAGCAGGCACGATACCGGATCGGCGAGCTGTCGGCGTCGATTGCCTGAAACCCGGAATAGGCGATGGACTCGGGCACACCGCCCGCATCCGTCATCAGGGCAACGTCCTGCCCCGGCTGCGGTTCGACCTCATAATAATAGCCGTAGACCTGTAGATAATACATGCCGACGCCTGCCACGATGGCCGACAGCAGCAGCAGAATTGTCAGCAGTTTTCCCGTCATCTTTCAGGCCGCCTCTTTCAAGTTCTTGTAAAATAGGACAGGTTTCATCCGGGGACAGGCAGAAACGAGGTCAACACGATGGAATCCACCCTTGCCGTCGGATTTTTCGGCGCATTGTTTGCGATCATGAACCCGGTCACCAACCTGCCGGTGTTTCTGAGCGTCACTCAGGACCTGTCCGCCGCCGAACAACGCAAGATTGCTGTCAAAACAGCGGTTTACTGCCTGATCCTTGGCGGTGCCTTTGCCTTGGTCGGTAGTCAGGCGCTTGGCCTTTTTGGCATCAGCGTCAATCATCTGCGCGTCGCCGGTGGTCTGGTTGTCATGATGATCGGCCTTAACATGCTGAACGGACACGAAAGCACCTCTCATCACGGGACGAAGGGGGAGAAGGACGCTTACCCCGAACCCGACACCGTCGCCTTTTATCCGCTGGCCTTTCCCGTTTTGGTCGGCCCCGGCACGATCACCACGCTGATCCTGTATGCACACCATATCAAGAAGCCCGTAGAAGCCATTGTTTATGCTGGTGTATTCCTTGCCATTGTTGGCCTGCTTCTGATCACGTTCTGGAACGCGGCCTGGCTGGCCCAACGCCTGTCCGACACCGCGCGCGTGATCATGAGCCGCTTTATGGGGATGATTCTGGCGGCTATCGCCGTCAGCATGATCGCGGACGGCCTGAAAGCCCTGTTGCCGGGGCTGGCCTGATCGCCTCATCCGGCGCTGAACCCGGCGGCCTCGGTCTGCACAAAGGCATCCGCGCATTGCTTGGCCAGCGCCCGCACGCGCCCGATATAGGCCTGCCGTTCGGTGACCGAGATCACGCCCCGTGCATCCAGCAGATTGAAGATGTGTGACGCCTTGATGCATTGGTCATAGGCCGGATGCGCCATGATGATACGCTTGCCGGTTTTCGGGTCGTCATGTGCCTGCGCCAGGATAGTGGCGCATTCAGCCTCGGCCTCTTCGAAATGGCGCAGCAGAACCTCGGTATTGGCCACGTCAAAGTTCCAGCGGGCGTATTCCTCTTCCGTCTGTTTGAAGATGTCGCCGTATTTCAGCGGGCTGGGCGATTGCGGATCGTTGAACGGCATGTCCATCACGTGGTCGATGCCCAGCACATACATCGCCAGACGCTCGAGCCCATAGGTCAGCTCGCCCGAGACAGGCGTGCAGTCATGGCCGCCGACCTGCTGGAAATAGGTGAACTGGCTGACTTCCATTCCGTCACACCAGACTTCCCAGCCAAGCCCCCAAGCGCCCAGCGTGGGGCTTTCCCAGTCGTCTTCGACAAAGCGGATATCATGCAGGTCCATGTCGATGCCGATGGCCTGAAGGCTGCCCAGATACAGCTCCTGCAAATCCGGCGGGCTGGGTTTGATCAGCACCTGATACTGGTAGTAATGCTGAAGCCGGTTGGGGTTTTCGCCATAGCGCCCATCCGTGGGACGGCGCGACGGTTGAACATAGGCTGCGGCCCATGCCTTGGACCCCAGCGCCCGCAAAGTGGTAGCGGGATGGAACGTCCCTGCCCCGACCTCCATGTCATAGGGTTGCAGAATCGCGCAGCCTTTCGAGGCCCAGTAGGACTGAAGCCTAAGGATGATTTCCTGAAATGAACGCGGTGCGCTGGTCGGTTCGGTCATGACATTCCCTCTGGGCGCCCCGTGCGCCCGGTTCCGGTCGGTTTGGCCCTTCCTATGCAAGGGGTCGAGGGGCGTCAACGGGGCTTTGGGCTGTGGCTGTATCTGCGCGGCCACACCACAAATTCCCCGCATTCACAGCATGGTATTTGGCAAATGAAATCGCGTATTCTGCACCTCAGTACAAACACCGCATAACACGGGCAGACTATGACACGCGTATTTTCAGCTATTCTTTTGTTTCTTCTGGTCGGCCTGCGCGCCGCGACCGCTCAACAAGACCCCGGCGTCTGGGTTCAGGTCGAGGCGCAGCCGTCGCTGCGCGAAGCGCAGGACCGGGCGCAAGCCTATGCCAGCACCCTGCCCGATGTGAACGGGTTTCGGCTGAACAGCGGCTGGTATGCCATCGTCATTGGCCCCTATTCGCGCGGCGATGCCGAGCAGGTTTTGCGCGTATACCGGGCCGAGGGGCAGATCCCGCGTGACAGCTTTGTCGCGTTTTCAAGCGCGCTGGGGCAGCAATTCTGGCCGGTCGGCGAAAACGCGGTGAACCGCGACGTTGTTAGCGTGCTGACAGAACCGGCAGCACAGGCGGAAGAACCAGTGGCGGTTACGACCGCACAGGATTCGGATGAAACCCGCGAACAGGCGTTGCAATCCGAGCGCCTTTTGACGGCGCAGGAACGGAAAGACCTGCAAACAGCCCTGCAAGCGGCGGGTTTCTATAATTCGACCATCGATGGCGCTTTCGGTCAGGGAACCCGCCGGTCGATGGGCGATTGGCAGCGGTTCAATGGTTATGAGGCGACGGGCATTCTGACCACAGTGCAACGCAAGGCCCTGATGGATGAATACAACGCGCCGCTGATCTCGGCCGGGATGGACCGGTATTCCGATGACGCGGCCGGAATTGCGCTGGACATGCCGTTGGGTACAGTCAGCTTTGACCGCTATGAGGCACCGTTCGTGCATTTCAAAAGCGCCTCGGACCTGAACGCCCAGGCCCTTTTGATCAGTCAGGAGGGTGACAAGAACACGCTGCGCGCCCTTTACGAGGTGATGCAGTCGCTTGAGATTGTACCGCTGAACGGCCCGCGCGAGCTGGGCCGCGACCAGTTCACCCTTGAAGGGCGCGGCAATGGGATCGTGTCATTCACGCAGGCGCGGCTGGATGATGGAAAGATCAAGGGCTTTACACTCGTCTGGCCCGAAGGGGACGAAGCGCGCCGCCTGCGTGTTCTGGCTGCGATGGCGACCAGCCTGAGCACAACGGACGCGGTTCTGGATGCCGCCGCCGGTGCGGATGCGGAACAGCGCATCGATCTGGTCTCGGGTCTTCAGATCCGCAAGCCCCGGTTGTCGCGGTCGGGCTTTTTCGCTGGTGCGGACGGCACGGTTCTGACGGTGTCCGAAGCCGCCGAAAGCTGCACCCGGATCACTCTGGAAGGGGATCAGGAGGTTCAGCTGGCGCTGACGGACCCGGAGCTTGGTGTTTCGGTTCTGCGTCCTGCAAAAGCTCTTGCCCCTATGAGTGTTGCTGCTTTCAGCACCACCCAACCGCGCATCCAGTCCGAAGTGGCCGTATCCGGCTTTTCCTACCAGGGGGCTTTGGGCGCACCGACGCTGACCTACGGCCAAATCGCGGATATCCGTGGCCTGAACGGCGAGACGGGTGTCAAACGGCTGGCGCTGAACGCACAGCCCGGCGATGCGGGCGGGCCGGTCTTCAACGACAGCGGCAACGTGGTTGGCATGCTGCTGCCCACACCGTCCGAGGGGCGCACCCTGCCCGCGTCAGTCAGCCTTGCGGCAACGGTCGAGCGGTTGACAGAAATCCTGACGAAAGCCGGTGTTTCCGGTCAGTCGAGCGAGGAAACCACCCGGATTTCCCCCAACGAGCTGAACCGGCGCGCGACCGGAATGACGGTTCTGGTGCATTGCTGGGATTGAACGCGCGCAGATATTGAAACCAGACATTGAAACATCAAAGCGCCGCATGAACCTGCGGCGCTTTTATTTGTTACAGAATGTCCGGGGTCACGTGGATCAAGGTCGGGACAGGTGCATCGAAAGCCGCGCGAACCGCGCTCTGCATCTCAGCCAGAGATGAAGGGGCTGAGGCGCGCGCGCCAAAAGCTTCGGCCAGCTTGCAGAAGTCCGGGTTATGCGCCACCACTGCATTGGGCGCGATCTGGCTGCGGACCATGCTGTCTTCGATTTCTTTCAGTTTGCCATTGTCCCACAGGATGATCGGCAGCGACAAACCCAGTTCGACCGCAACACCCAGTTCCTGCATCGTATAGTGGAACCCGTAATCCCCGGCGATAACCGCCGTTGGTTTGCCGCGCCGCGCCACCGCGCCGCCAATTCCGGCCGGTAGACCATAGCCCAGCGTTCCGAACCCGGTCGGATGGTGCCAGTGATGCGGATGGGCCATGTCCCACACCTCTTTCGCGACATAGGCGAATTGGGTCATGTCGGAATAGATCATGGTATCAGCGGGCATCGCGGCGCGCAGCGCATCGGCCACTGCTGCAATTCCGGGCCGTTCGGCATCCACCTCGGCCCGCCACCGGGCGCGGGTTTCGGATATTTCGTCGGGCGACCAGCCGGTTGCCGGTTTCAGGTTTTCGGTCGCCTGCCACAAGGCGCGGGCAAAGCTTTCGCTGTCGGTTTGCAGTTTGATCGCGGCGCGATGGTGGTCCGACAGGACTTCGGGATCAAGGTCAACGCGGATCAGCGTTGACGAATGCCCAAGGTCGCTGCGCCACAGATCGACCTCGCCCAATTCGGCGCCGACCGCGATGACCAGATCCGCAGAGGCGATAACCTCGGCGCTGCCTGGGCGCGGCAGCGACGCGCCGAAATCCAGCGGATAGTTTGCGCCCGGCAGCCCGCGCCCTGCATATGTAGTAAAACATGCAGCCCCAAGCTGTGTCAGAATCTGCCGCCAGTCGTTGGACTTGCAACCGCCCCCAAGAATGAACAGCGGCCTGCGCGCAAGGTTCAGCATCGAGACAACCGGCGATACGTCAGGCGGCAACGCCTTGGTGCGCAACGCAGGCTGGTTGGGGAAAGGTGCCGGGTCAGCCTCGGCCTGCAACTGCGCGATTGGCACTTGAATGTGCTTGGGGCGCGGGCGCGACAGCTCGAATTCTTCAAAGGCGCGTTCGACCAGCGCATAGGCGGCCTCGGCGGTGTTGGCCTGTGCCGACCAGTGTGCAACGGTTCCGGCCGCAAGGCGCTGGTCCTTCATCTGGTGCAACTGGCCGCGCAGCGCCTGTGTTTCATCAAGGCAGGACGACACCACCAGCATCGGCACCGAGTCGCTGTAGGCCTGCCCGATCGGCGTCATGATGTTGCACAGGCCGGGCCCGGTGATCACATAGGCAACCCCCGGCTTGCCGGTTGCGCGGGCATACCCATCGGCCATAAACCCCGCCCCCTGTTCGTGACGGGCCAAAACATGTTGGATGCCAGCCTCTTCGATGCCGCGATACATTTCCTGATTGTGAACGCCGGGTATACCGAAAATCACGTCCACGCCACGATCCTTGAGCATATGCGAAATCTGCGCGCCAAGGGGTCTTTTCATCAGCCTCTCCAGAATTGAACAGTGAAGATCGCGTAAACGGCCAACAGCTCGAGCCGCCCGACCAGCATCCCGATTGTCAGCAACCATTTGGCCGTGTCGTTGAGATTTGCGAAATTGCCCGCTGGTCCGATCTGATCGCCCAGACCGGGACCGACATTGGCCAGCGCGGTCGCTGCCCCGGAAACGGCTGTGATAAAGTCCAGACCGGTCAGCGCCAGCGCCCAGGACAGCACGCCCATCGACAGGACAAAGAACATGAAGAAGCTCATCACCGAGGTCAGAATACCCTGCCCCACAGGCCGCCCATCATAGAGCGGCACGAACACGCCATGCGGAGACCTGATCCGTTTGATCTGACTTTTGATCGAGGCAAACAGCAGCTGATAGCGGAATATCTTGATCGAACATGCCGTCGATCCCGCGCAGCCGCCAATCAGGCCGATCAGGAAGAACATCATGATCGGAAAGCTGCCCCAGCCCATGTAATCGACACTGGCATAGCCGGTCCCCGAGATGATCGAGGTGATGTTGAACAAAGATTCCCGAAACGCCTGTTCCCAGTGATGCGGAAAGACCGATGTCAGGAAAATCGACATGATGATGACCAGAACCAGAATGGTCGCCAGAAACACGCGAACTTGACTGTCTTTCCACAAGGACGCTGTATGGCCGTTTGCCAGCTGGACGTAGCGCACAAAAGGAAGCGCCGCCAAAATCATGAAGACCGACGCCGCATATTCGGCGGGCCCCGAGAAGGTTCCGAACGAGGCGTCATAATTCGAGAACCCGCCGGTCGAAAGCGTTGTCAACGCATGTACCAGGGCGTCGAAAAAGTTCATTCCCAGACCGGCGTAAACCAGCGCGCAGACAAGTGTCAGGAAAACATAGATGAGCGAAATCTGACCCGCGATCTCTTGCGCGCGAGGCAGGATTTTTCCCATTGTTTCAAAGCCTTCCGAGCGGAAGATTTGCATGCCACCAACGCGCAGTTCGGGCAGGAATACCATGGCGACAACGATGATCCCGATGCCCCCCAGCCATTGCAGGATACCGCGCCACAGCAAAAGCCCCTGCGGCAGGGTGTCCAACCCGGAAATCACTGTTGAACCTGTTGTTGTCAGGCCGGACATCGCCTCGAAATACGCATCGACAAAGCGCAGCTCGGTTTCACCGAACAGAAACGGAATTGCGCCAAACAGGGGCAGCGCCGCCCAAACACCGGTTGTCAACAGGAAGGTCTGGCGGATGGTCAGCCCTTCGCCCACACCGTTCGAGCAACTCATCGCCAGAACGGACCCGGTCAGCGTCGTGATAATCGCGCTTTCCAGAAACACGTGCCATTCCCCGCGCCCCTCGATCAGGTCCGCGAGCATAGGCAGCAGCATGGTCGCCCCAAGAATGGCGACCAGCAAGCCAATCACATATCCGACCGGGCGAAGATCCATCATGACGCGCAGGGTTGGCGTGCCAACCCGACCGTGTCAAGCAGATGATCCCGGTTTACCCGTCAGTTTTTGGCATCTGCTCCGGGCATCACGGGTGGTTTGGACGGGGCACGAGTTTTTCGCGCCTGCGGTTTGCGCGGCTCTGTTGCCGGGGCAGATTTCGCCTGCACCTCAGCCGGGGCAGGATCGGCCGGTGTCGGCTTAACCTGCGTTGCCTGAACAGGCGCCGGTTTTGCAGGGGCGGGCTTGGGCGTTACGGGCGACACGGTTGCGGTCGCAGGTGTCACCGTAGATTCAACAGGTTTTACTGCTATTTCATCCCTAACCGCTGGTGTCGGTTTGGCTGCCGCCGGGGGTGCTGCCGTGGGCCGCGGACTGGCTGAGAACTCAACCGGTGTGGCCGCCGGCTTGGACGGTGCAGGTTTGCGGGCCAGCTTTTTCTTGGGCGTTGACGATTTCACCGGTACGCGTTTCGCACGGGTCGCGGCGGGTTTGGGTTTGGCCACCGGTTTTTCCGCCGGTGTTTCCACCACAGGAACCGGTGCTGATGCTGCCAGGTGCAGGGCGTGGACCGGCACCATCGGCAGTTCAAGTGCCGAACGGGTCATGATCTGTGCGATCTTGATCTGGTTGACGATCGCATAGCCAGCCATGCGTATAGCTGCGGCCTGAAGCTCTAGCGGTTGGGTAATAGGATTCATTCCATAGATCTCCTCTGAAAACGATGCAGCCCGAAGAGTGAGGGTAAAGCGCCCTGCCCGCTCGGGGGGTCCGGGCGGAGGTTGGGGTCTTGCAGTCCAAGGCGTCTCACGTCTCGGCTTCCTTTCGGGTGACACACCATTGAGCGCGCCGGTGTGCCGAAGCTGCATTCCCCGTCAGGATACAGGAAGTCTTCACGCAATTGCAGCATTTTTGCTGCACTGCGGCGAATGAGCGCCGATCAGATAAATCTCTGATTAAATTCTAGCCACTTACCCGAGACGTTCAGCCAACGTGAAACAGGGTCGTAAACAGTTTCGGGTCCAGGCTGGACGCGGTGAAGGTTGGGCCTTCGGTCAGAATCGACACGGCGTCATGGCTGTGCAGGCTCTCTTGATGGCTTGCGACAACGCGAAAATCGCCAACGTGATGATCTGCCAGAAGCTCGGCGCAGAACAGGCGCGCGGCATCTTCGACAAAGATCGGATTGGCTGCGTTCAGCTCGGCAAATGCCTGTTCATCTTCGCGTTTCACCATGACCTGAGTTTCCGTCGGAACCGCACGGCGGCACAGCGCAATCAGGTCTTCAAACCACAGGCAATCCGCATCGCAATCCACGACAACCGAGATCCGTGCGACGGAGCGCTGCGAATGCGGCGTCGCCAGCTGACCGCGCATCGACCGGGCATGTTCGCTGAGTTCCAAAGAACATGGGCAGGTCGAGGAATAGACATAGTCAAGGTGCATGATCTTTAAACGCACACCGTTCTGTTCGACCAGTTCCAGCGCTATATCGTAATACTGGTACCCTTCAAGGCCCGAGCGCAGGCTTTTGATCCTATCCGGGTAAGAAAAGCGCATCTGGATACGGGCGTCGAAACTGTCCAGATCGGACATGTAATCATCCAGAGCGGATTCCATGACCTCAAAGCTGAACGTCCGTTCCGCATGTTTGTAGAAAGACCGCATGATCCGGGACATATTGATGCCCTTTTTCTCGGCCTCGAGGCTGACCGTGCCGGTGATCGAGGTTTCCAGCGTCAGGTCTTCGCCCTCTTTCCGGTGGAACCGGATCGGCAGGCGGAAGTTCGAAATACCCACATGTTGAATCTGCTGTTTGGCCCCTCGGATCAGGCTGGACGGGCCGTTCTGCAAATCCGGCAAGGATGCGCGGTACGCCGCATCGACGGTAAAGTCATCGGGGTAAGCGCGCGAAAAGGGCGGATAGTTGCCCGCCGCCAGACCGGGCAGCAGCCGGGCCACAGCCGGGTCAAGCTGGTTTATCTCGGCTTCCGAGGCGGACTTTGCCCATTGCCGCAAAACGTTCAAAGCCTCGGCAGCCTTGTCCCGATCCGGTTTTTCATCAATGTCGCGCGGGTGAACGTTCATCAGCGGCAGTTCCTTGGTTGGTCGTCGGACTATATATGACTGATGGTCTAATACCAGTCTAACCCGATACGTCGGCAATAGCAGCCCGGATTGAAAAATCCGGCGCAAAACCGTCATCTCGCAACAGTTAGCGCCTTTTGAAGGCGGGAACAGCGGGTGGTGCGCCTGGCTGCCGCCCGAAACAGAGTGGCCGCATGGGCAGGCAGCCAGCCCCCACGCACGAAAAGGGCGCGCGGGGGGCTTTGGTTTATTTCTGCGAGGCTTCCAACGCTTGCTGAAGGTCGGCCAGCAAGTCACCGGCATCCTCAAGCCCGACGGAAAAGCGGATCAGACCTGGTGTAATGCCCAGCTGGTCCTTCTGCACGTCACTAAGACGCTGGTGCGTTGTTGTCGCCGGGTGCGTCGCGATGGATTTGGCATCGCCCAGATTGTTCGAAATCACAGGAATGGTCATTGCGTTCAGGAAGGCAAACGCCGCATCCTTGCCGCCCTTGATGTCCAGCGACAGCACGGTTCCGCCCTTGCCGCGCAACTGGGTCTGAACTAGCGCGTTCTGGGCATGGGTTTTCAGACCGGGATAAAGTGTACGTTCCAGCGCCGGGTGCCCTTCCAGCGCCTCGGCAATCTTTTGCGCGCTTTCGGCTTGAGCATTGACCCGCAGCGCCATCGTCTCAAGACCCTTGAGCATGATCCACGCATTGAACGGGCTCAGCGCGCCGCCGGTATGCTTGAGATAGGGTTCAACGGTTCCGCGGATGAAGTCCTTGGTTCCGATGATCACACCGCCCAGCGCACGGCCCTGCCCATCGATATGCTTGGTCGCTGAATAGACGACCACATCCGCACCCTGCTGGATCGCGCGCGAGAACACCGGGGTCGAGAACACGTTGTCCACCACGACAACGGCTCCGACCCCATGGGCCAGATCGGCCACGGCGGCGATATCGATCACCTCAAGCGTGGGGTTCGACATGGATTCAAAGAAAACGGCCTTGGTGTCCGGGCGGATCGCAGCCTTCCACTGTTCCAGATCGGTGCCGTCAACAAAGGTCACGTCCACGCCATAGCGGCTCAGGATGTTTTCAAGGATATAGAGGCACGAGCCGAACAGCGCCTTGGCCGAAACGACATGGTCCCCGGCCTTCAGCATCGAGGTCAGCGCGCCGTTGACGGCGGCCATACCCGAGGCCGTCGCAAACGCATCTTCGCCGCCTTCCAGCGCCGCGATGCGTTGCTCGAACATGGACACGGTCGGGTTGCCGTAACGGGCATAGATGAACTCGTCCGGGCCACATTCCAGAAATCGGGCCTCGGCCTGTTCAGCGTTTTCGTAGACGAAACCCTGCGTCAGGAAAATCGCCTCGCTCACCTCGTTATACTGGCTGCGACGGATGCCGCCATGGACGGCTTGGGTGCGTTTGTTCCAGTTCTCGCTCATCTCAATCCTTTCAGCCTCGGGTGGAGGCAAACAAAAAACCCCAGACGCGGCCAAGCGAAAGGGGTCTTTCATCCTGACCTTTTAGCGGTGTTGTTTAGCGTGGCCCGCAATCCGGTAACAAATCGCCACGTAGCTTCAGGATCGCAATACGCCTCGGGCGGTTCTCGGTCAAGCCCGGCCTGCGGTTCGGTCACGCTTTCGTAAGCGGTACTTGCCGAACCGGCAGAAACCCGCATGATCCCCGTCAACATCAGGAGAACACATGGCTGACCCGATTGATCTGTATTTCTGGCCGACACCGAATGGCTGGAAAGTTTCCATCGCCTTGGAAGAGATGGAGCTGCCCTACACCACCCATCTGATCAATATCGGCAAGGGTGACCAGTTCGACCCCGGTTTCCTGAAGATCGCGCCCAACAACCGGATGCCCGCCATCGTCGATCCCGACGGGCCGGACGGCGCACCTATTTCGGTTTTCGAAAGCGGCGCGATCCTGATGTATCTGGCCCGCAAGACCGGGCGGTTCTATGGCAGGACCGAGCGCGACCGGATCGCGGTCGAGGAATGGCTGATGTGGCAGATGGGAGGCGTTGGCCCGATGGCGGGTCAGGCGCATCACTTCCTGAAATACGCCCCGCAACTGGACCCGCCACAGGACCTGCCCTATGCCAAGGACCGCTACCGCGCCGAGGTCGCGCGCCTTTACGGCGTACTGGACCGGCGGCTGGCCGAAAACGAGTATGTCGCGGGCGATTTCTATTCCATCGCCGACATGTCGATCTGGGGCTGGGCCAGCCTGTGGGAAGGTCAGCAGCAGGTGCTGGAGGACAAGCCGCACTTTGCCCGCTGGCTGGAGACCGTCAGCGCCCGCCCAGCCGTTCAGGCCGGACGCGCGCTTTATGCCGAGTTGCGAGGGGATCACCGGGACAAGCTGGCGCAGAGCGTTTTGTTCAAGCGGTAGGCTTGTTCCATGGCCGGTTTTGAGGTCAATCTTACGTATGCTGCGTGATGCGCGAATATCCGCCTTTGCTATTGTATAGGTTTGGCAAATCATTACATGAGCGACGGAAATCCTTCAGAAAGACCCACTCAAGATGTACGCGGCATTATTTGTCGTTTTTGGCCTTGTTGGCTTAGTGGTCGGTGGCGAATTGGTGGTGCGCGGATCGGTTTCTGCTGCCAAGTCGTTCGGTATTTCACCGATGGTCATTGGACTGACACTGGTTGGCTTCGGAACGTCAACACCGGAACTGGTTACAAGCTTGCAAGCCGCGCTTTCCGGTTCTTCAGGCATTTCAATTGGGAATGTTGTTGGCAGCAACATTGGGAACATTCTTCTAATACTCGGCATCGCAGCACTCATCGCACCTATCGCCGTGAACCCGAGAGCACTCCGCCGGGACGGCACGGCGGTCGTGATAGTAACTCTCCTTTGTTTAAGCGTAGTTCTATACGGCGAAATCAGCCGGCTGATCGGCGCAGGGCTCGTCGTCACCTTAGCGGCCTATCTGGGCTTCACACTGTGGTCTGAGTATAGGTCCGAAGGCACGCCAGCCGCAGCTGTCTACGAGAACGAAGCAGAAGCCGTAGTCGGCCCAGAAACATCACTTGCCGTGTCGTTACTGATCACCGTTGCAGGGCTGGCGATCACCATATTTGGGGCAAAGCTCTTGGTGACAGGTGCCGTGTCTCTTGCCGAGACAGCGGGGCTTTCGGAGACGGTAATTGGGCTGACAATTGTTGCAATCGGAACCTCAATGCCGGAACTCGTCACTTCAATCATCGCAGTTCGGAAAGGTGAGGGAGATGTCGCACTCGGGAACGTCTTGGGCAGTAACATCTTCAACATCTTGGGTATCCTTGGCGTAACTGTTCTGGTGCAACCTATGGTCATTCCTGGCGAGATTATTCGTCTCGATATCTGGGTTCTGTGTGCCTCAACGCTTGTCCTTATCGGGTTTGCCCGAAGCGGCTGGTCAATCAGTCGGCGCGAGGGCGGGCTCTTTGTGCTCGCTTACGTTGTCTATCTTGGTGTGCTTCTGGCTCGGTAAGCGTTCACTCGGATAGCCTAGCTGTCTAATGAAGCGGACCTTTACAGCGGTGCAGCTATGGCCCGCTTTGTCCCCGTACCAGGTTACTCCGCCCCGCACCAACACGACCAGCACCCCCGGCGGCGAATCCTTGGCGCGGGGCGACCTGTCAGCGAAACTGGAATTCAGGTTCCGCGGGGAAAGACATGGAAATACCTGTCCAGTGCCCATTGCGCAGCCTTGCAACGTTCCGCCCGTCAACGCGCATCCGGGTTGTCAGGACAAATGTGGCCTGCCCTTTGTTCGCTCCGGCTTTCTGGGCTGCGCCGTCAGAACGCTCTGCCCTTTCGAAAAGCATCCCATCGGGTTTTGCCGACCGACGGGACCGAAAGCTCGGGATCAAATGCGGCTTTCGATCCGCTTTCTCCGCCGAGCGCGACGCCTCCATCCGCTTGAGTTGCTGCAACTCCGACCGAAGCCTTTTTGCAGTCTCAACCTGCCTGCGTTCAAAGGAATAAGCGCTCAACGCCTCATCGATCATTCGGGCGGTATGAACATATCCCGCTGAACGCGTGAGTTCCGAGAGCTCAGCCAGACGGTCGGAAATCCGGCTTTCGTCCAGAGAGACGGTATTTTGGAGCGATCCTTGGTGTGTTGCGTTGGGCATCCGAACTGACTCTGAAAAGACGTTGAGTGATGCGCAATCCGGCCCGAGCTTTGACACAAGCCGATGCGCAAAGATGCGTGTCACTACTCGCCCGGTGCCAAAGAGTCGACCATCCCGCGTTCAAGTGGCGGAAAAGCGCCTTAATCGCGCATTTGGGGCATAGAAAACATATCGCCCGCCCTTCAGGCGCGGGTTTGCGGCACTGCGACGGACAATGTCGGATTGATCCGCACAGCAGGCCTAACCCTGCCCCTGCACCAGCAGGTCCAGCATGCCCGAGATATCCTCGATCTCTTCCGCGATCACATGGGTCACCGAATGCGCCCGCTGCATCCGGCCCGTCACCTTCAGCAACCGCCCCGAGATCACCGCACGGCGGAAGCGTTCGTAGATTTTGCGCCAGACCACCACGTTGACGATCCCGGTCTCATCCTCAAGCGTCAGAAAGATCACGCCTTTGGCTGTCCCCGGCCGCTGCCGCAAGATCACCAGCCCGGCCACGGCCACACGCGCCCCTTCGGGCGGGGCCGCCAGCTGGGCGGAGGGCAGACAGGACGGCGGTCGCGGCCAGTCCCGGTTTGAAATCGCGCGGTGAAAAGGGGCAGTAAACATAAGAACAAAAATAGAACAAAATACAGGAAAGTCCAGACACGGCGCAAGGAGTCGCAAATGAGGCTGGAAACACCTAACTCCCTTCACTAAGGAAGGTTTCGAACATCGCAAAAGGAAGATGCACGCAATGGCAAAGATCACCTATGTCGAGCATGGCGGTACCGAGCACACTGTCGAGGTCGCCAACGGACTGACTGTCATGGAAGGGGCCCGAGACAACAATATTCCCGGCATCGAGGCCGATTGCGGCGGTGCCTGCGCCTGCTCGACCTGCCATGTCTATGTCCACCCCGACTGGGTCGAGAAGATCCCGGCCAAGGACGACATGGAAGAGGATATGCTGGATTTCGCCTATGAGCCCGACCCGGCCCGCTCGCGCCTGACCTGCCAGATCAAGGTGACCGACGCGCTGGACGGTCTGATTGTCCAGATGCCCGAAAAGCAGATCTGATGCTGTCCAAAGCGCCGCGTCAACCCGCCCGCCTGTGGCAATGTCGGGTGCGCAGCGCTTTGCTCCCTTTTGGCATGTGGTGCGCGCTGCCAATCGCAGTCCCGGCGGACACCATCACCGACGCTCGCTTCACGGAACCAACCACGCGATACGCGCATGGTGTTTTGGGCGACAACATCGAATACGGCGCGCTGGAACTTGTGGTCAATGACACAGTCGTAACGGTTCGCCTGCCACAGGACCGTGTATTCGAAGACCTCGCGCCGCGTCTGGCAGACATCGACAGGGACGGCGCGGTTGAAGCAATTGTCGTTGAAACGCAGGACACAACAGGCGCTCAGCTTGCGATCTACAACGCCGCTGGCGAAAAAATCGCGGCCACACCTCATATCGGCGCACGTTTCCGCTGGCTCGCCCCGGTCGGTGCTGCTGATCTGGACGGTGACGGCAATATCGAAATCGCCTATATCGACCGCCCCCACCTGGCCAAAACCCTGCGCATCTGGCGCTTCAAAGATGGCGGCCTGACCGAAATCGCCGCTCTGCCCGGCCTGACCAACCACAAGATCGGTGAGGATTTCATTTCCGGCGGCCTGAGGAGCTGTGGTGAACCCCCTGAGATGATCCTCGCAAGCGCCGACTGGTCGCAGATCATCCGTGTTTCCTATCAGGATGGCTGGCATCTGACGGACCTGGGCCCGCTCAAACACCGTGACAGTCTCACATCAGCCCTGAAGTGCTGATCCGCTTCTTCATCTGGCCAAAAATATCCTGGGGGTGAGCGGTTGAAAGGAAATCGTCCAGTGGACGATTTCGACCGCGAACGCGCGCAGCGTCGGGAGGCCGCAAGGCCGAGGGGGCAAAGCCCCATGCCCGATCATCCCTCCAAAGCGCGCCAGCCGATATCGCTACGATAGAACCCTTCGGGCCAATCCACGGCATCAACCATCTGATACGCCCGGTCGCGCGCCTCTTGCAGCGTTTTTCCGCGCGCGGTCACGTTCAGAACGCGCCCGCCGAAAGCCTGCACCTGCCCCGCAGCCTCGCTAGTGCCGGCATGAAACACCATATTGCTGCTGTCCTCGGGCATGCCGTCCAATCCTTTGATGACCGTGCCCTTCTCGTAGGTTCCCGGATAACCTTTGGCCGCCATCACGACCGTCATCGCGTGATCATCAGCCCAGTTGACCCGCATCTCGCCCAGCCGCCCTTCGGCGGTGGCATGCAACAGGTCCATCGCCTGCGCGCCCAGACGCATCATCAGGACCTGACATTCCGGGTCCCCAAAACGGACGTTGTATTCCACAAGGCGCGGCTGGCCGTCCTTGATCATCAGCCCCGCATAGAGAATTCCCTGAAACGGTGTGCCCCGGCGCTTCATTTCGGCAATGGTGGGGCGCACGATTTCTTCCATCGCGCGCGCTTCAACTTCCGCACTCAGAACCGGCGCCGGAGAATAGGCACCCATCCCCCCGGTGTTCAGGCCGGTATCCCCTTCGCCCACCCGCTTGTGGTCTTGTGCCGTGCCGATGGACAGGATGTCTTGACCATCGCACAGAACAAACAAAGACGCTTCTTCGCCGTCCATAAACTCTTCGATCACGACCTCGGCCCCCGCGCCACCAAAGGCACCTCCGAACATGTCGTCAATGGCGTCAAGCGCCGTGTCTTCGTCCATGGCCACGATCACGCCCTTGCCGGCGGCCAGACCATCGGCCTTGACCACGATGGGCGCGCCCTGTTCGCGGATATAAGCCTTGGCGGGTTCGGGCGCGGTGAACCGCGCATAAGCGGCGGTGGGGGCATGTGCCGCGTCGCAGATTTCCTTGGTAAAGCTTTTCGAGGCTTCCAGCCGGGCCGCTTCGGCAGACGGTCCGAAAACCAGCACCCCGGCTTCGCGCAGGCGATCCGCCACTCCTGCTGCCAAGGGGGCCTCGGGGCCGACAATCACGAAATCAATCGCGTTTTCCTCGGCAAAGCTGACGACGGCCCCGCCGTTTTCGATATCCAGAGCGGCACAATCCGCGATCTGAGCGATCCCGGCATTGCCCGGCGCCACGATCAGACGGTCGCATTTTGGGTTTTGCATCACCGCCCAGGCCAGGCTGTGTTCGCGCCCGCCGCTGCCGAGAATAAGGATGTTCATGGGGTCGTCTCCGATCTGCTTGGCCTCGCCTGCGCGGCGTTCTAAGCTGGGTGAGCATTTGAAACAAGGCGCTGAAATGTCCGACCTGCTTGATGACCCGATTCCGGGCCAAAACACCCCTGAATACACGGTTTCCGAGGTCTCGGGCGAGGTAAAACGCACGCTGGAAGGCGCGTTCGGGCGAATCCGCGTGCGCGGCGAAGTTGGCCGCGTGTTCAAGGCCCGATCCGGGCACCTGTACTACGACATCAAGGACGACCGGAACGTTTTGGCCTGCACGACATGGAAAGGTCAGGTTTCCAGCCTCTCGGTCGTGCCAGAGGAAGGGCTGGAGGTTGTCGTCACCGGTCGCCTGACCGCTTTTGGCGCGCAATCCAAATACAACCTGAATGTCGATGAAGTTGCCGTTGCCGGTCAGGGCGCGCTTATGGCCTTGCTGGAAAAGCGCAAGAAACAGCTTGAGGCCGAAGGTCTGTTTGCGCCCGAGCGTAAGAAGCCCCTGCCGTATCTGCCGCAGATCATCGGCGTCGTGACATCGCCTTCGGGCGCGGTGATCCGTGACATTCTGCACCGGCTTCGGGACAGGTTCCCGCGCAAGGTGCTGATCTGGCCCGTAGCCGTGCAGGGCGCAAACTGCGCCCCCGAGGTTTCCCGCGCCATCGAAGGGTTCAACCAGTTTACACCCGGTGGCGCACTGCCCCGTCCTGACCTGATCATCGTGGCCCGTGGCGGTGGGTCGATCGAAGATCTTTGGGGCTTCAACGAAGAAAGTGTCGCGCGCGCCGCCGCCACATCGGAAATACCGCTGATTTCGGCCGTCGGGCATGAAACCGACACGACCCTGATTGATTTCGTCTCGGACCGCCGCGCGCCTACACCCACAGCTGCGGCAGAGCTGGCCGTGCCGGTCCGCATCGAACTGCTCGCCTGGACCGGAGAGCAAGGCGCCCGTCTGTCGCGCGCGGCAACGGACGCGGTGCAGCGCCGTTCGCAAAGGCTGCGCGATTTGTCCCGCGCCCTGCCGCGCCCTGACAGTCTGTTGAACTCCCCCAGACAACGCCTTGATTTGATTGCAGATCGCCTGACCCCGGCTTTGACGCGAGGAGTACAAAACCGTCGCCTGCAAGTGGTGGAACTGTCGGCTCATCTGCGCCCGTCAACTCTGCGCGGTCTGGTCTCGGCCCGGCAGGAATCACTGCGCAACCTGTCTTCGCGCCTGTCCCTGCGACCGATTCAACGCGAGATCGGCCAGCATGCTCAAAACCTTGCCCGGCTTGGTGACCGGCTGAACGCGGCGCAGACCACGCGGCTGGATCGTCTGAAACATCAGCTTGAGGCCACCGACCGCCTGCGCGAAACGCTCAGCTACAAGGCCACGCTGGAACGCGGATATGCTGTGGTCCGCGCAGATGGGAATGTCATCACGACCAAAGCCGAGGCCGCGAAACATACGGCGCTGGACATCGAATTCGCCGATGGCATTCTTGGCGCCGGGACAGCCGCAAAGCAGCCCAACCGGAAAACCAAACCGGATGCACCAGATCAGGGATCGTTGTTCTAAGCCATGCTGACAATCTGGGGCCGCAAAACGTCATCGAATGTTCAGGCCCTGATGTGGTGCGTCGGAGAGCTAGGGCTGCGCTTTCATCGCCACGATGCAGGGCATAGGTTCGGTGGGCTGGACACCGATGCCTTTCGCAAGCTGAACCCGAACGGCACCATCCCAGTACTCCAGGATGGTAATCACCCACCGCTGTGGGAGACCGGCGCAATCCTGCGCTACCTGGCGAATGCCTATGGCGGGAATGCGTTCTGGCCGCGCGACCCGGTCCAACGGGCCGAAGTCGACAAATGGGCGGAATGGGCCAAGATCAACATTGCGATGGATTTCACGGTACCCGTGTTCTGGCAGGTTGTGCGAACTGCTCCGGCGCAGCAGGACCAACACGCGATTAAACAGGCCGTTGCCGCACTGGAAAGCAAACTGGCACTTGCCGATACCCGGTTATCAGAAAACACCTACCTGTGCGGGTCCGATCTGACGCTGGCCGATATTCAGCTGGGACATATCCTCTATCGCTATTACGACATCGCCATATCCCGCAGGGTCCTGCCCAACCTGCGGCGCTATTACGAAAAGCTGACAGAAAGACCTGCATATCAGGAGCATGTCATGCTCAGCTATGATGAGCTTCGGGTGATCTAGTCAGACACCGACGTCGGGGCCATAACACACCATTTCTTCGCCGATATCTTCCGCCTCGTACAGTTCGGTCGCCTGCGGGTCGCCTTCAAACTGCGCGACGAGGCCACCGCCGGATCGCGTAAAAACCCAGCATTGCGGATCAAACCGGTCTTCGTAGATGAAACAAATCTGCTCATCCTGCTGATACCAGACACCTTCCTTGCAATCGCCATCCAGAAAAGACCAGATCACCCGGCGGTTGGGCAAATAGCGTTCGACCCCGTAAACCTGCCCTTCGAACCCGTAAAACAGGGTCTTGCCCCGCGTATAGGTGTCGAATTCGGGGCCGGACAAAGGGGCCTGGGCCACAGCGGGCGGTGCGGCAAAACAGGCGAGAATCATCAGCGCTCGGAACATACGCCCATTGTGTCAGATGCGATCCGGAGACGCCATTCACCCTTTGGCCGAGGGTTGGCGAAACACGCTTAACTCCACGTAAGCGCTTGATTATTTGCCCCACTCGGGATGATGGTATTCGAAAACCGCGGTGAGGTGACATGACAACCCTTCTCTTCTGGATCGCCCTTGGCTGCGCATTGGGATACCTGCCCCTGACGGTCCGACCAGCCAGTTCCTTGCGCACTGTGCTGAAAACCACCTCGGTCGCCGTGTTGGCAGTCATTGCGGTTCTGCAGGGCGGCCCATGGATGCTGGCCGTTGCGCTTGCACTGTGCGCGACCGGGGACGCGCTGTTGTCGCGTGAAACGGATGCCACGTTCATGGCTGGTATTGCCGCTTTTGCCGCCGGGCATCTGGCCTATATCGCCTTGTTTCTTTCGCATCCCGCCAGTTCCGCCAGCCTGATCTGGGACGCCCCCGCGATCGTGTGGTCTCTGATCATTCTGGGCATTGTCATGGCCACCTTGCTTGCCTCTCGGGCCGGAGATCTCAAAGGCCCTGTTCTGGCCTATATACCGATCATCCTTGGCATGGGGATCACCGTGCTGGCGCTGCCCCAGACAGGTGCCCTGCGATGGGCGTTTCCGGCTGCAATCGCCTTCATCGCGTCCGACCTGATCCTTGCAACGGAAAAGTTCCTGCTGCCTGCGAACCATCCCGCCCACAAGCTGACTCCCTATCTGATCTGGCCGCTCTACTGGGGCGCGCAATTTGGGTTCGTCTTCGCTTTTGCGTGACCCTTTGCAACTGCCGCAAATCCGCATTAGGTGAAAGGAACACCTGCGGAGACCAAATATGGCGTTTTTCTCAAAGCTAAAGGACAAGCTGTTCAAATCCTCATCCCGCCTCGAACAGGGGCTGGACGCCATCATCGAGGATGGTGGCGAGGAAATCGCCGCACCCGACCCAGTCCTCCCCGAACCAGAGCCCGAGCCGCAACCGGTCCCGGAAATTCCGGCCCCTGAACCGGCGCAGGAACCGTCTGAACAACCTGCCCCCGCGCCGGCAGACCCCAAGCCCATTGCCCCACCGCCGGAAATTCCCGAATCCAAAGGCATCCTGAACCGCCTGTTCAGCCGCGGCGGCGACGCCACTGAAATGCGCCGCACGCTGGATGACGACATGCTCGAGCAGCTCGAAGAGCTGCTGATCGCTTCTGACATGGGCGTCGACACCGCCCTCCGTGTCACCTCGAACATGGCCGAGGGGCGCTTTGGGCGCAAACTCTCGACCCGGGAAATCAAACAGCTTTTGGCGCAGGAAGTGTCCCGTGTGATGGAGCCCGTGGCCAAGCCACTGCCGATTTACCCCAAACGCCCGCAAGTGGTGCTGGTCGTCGGTGTCAACGGCTCGGGCAAGACCACGACCATCGGCAAACTGGCCAGCCAGTTCAAGCAGGCTGGAAAAAAAGTCGTCATCGCCGCCGGTGATACCTTTCGTGCTGCAGCCGTCGAACAGCTGCAAGTCTGGGGCGACCGCGCCGGGGTTCCGGTTCTGACCGCGCCCGAGGGCTCGGATCCCGCCAGCCTCGCCTTTGACGCGCTGACCCGGGCACAGGCCGAAGGCGCGGACCTGCTGATGATCGACACCGCCGGACGCCTGCAAAACCGCACGGATCTGATGGAGGAGCTGGCCAAGATCGTCCGCGTCATCCGCAAGGTTGACGAGACCGCGCCGCACAACACCTTGCTGGTCCTCGATGCCACCACAGGCCAGAACGCGCTGAGCCAGGTGGAAACTTTCCGCAAGCTGGCCGATGTCTCGGGCCTGATCATGACCAAGCTGGACGGAACCGCCAAGGGCGGCGTGCTGGTCGCTCTGGCCGACAAGTTCGGCCTGCCGATCCATGCAATCGGGGTGGGAGAGCAGATTGATGACCTTGCCCCCTTCGACCCCGAAGAATTCGCCGCCGCCCTGACCGGGCTCGACAAGGGCTGATCCGCCACTTCATCTGGCCCTAAATATCCTCGGGGGTGTGGGGGCAGACAGCCCCCCACACCTCTCCGCCCGGCAAAAGGTTTGCGTATTTGAGCGACTGGCTGATCTCACTTGAAGGCACCGAAGCCGGTCACCAACTGGCGCTGGCACTGGCGTTGATGGCTGCCTTCCTGCACGCCGCGTTCGGGGCGCTGCAGAAAGGCCGCCATGATCCATGGCTGTCCCGCGGCGCCATTGACGCCAGCTATGGCCTGATGGCCGCCCCGTTTGCCTTTTTCGTGGTGCCTTGGCCTGAACCACATATGTGGCCGATCTTCGCCCTCGTCTGGATGATCCACATTGCCTACAAGACGCTGCAGGCCGCGGCGTACACCAAGGGGTCCTACACGGTCGTCTATCCCGTCGTGCGCGGGACAGGCCCGCTGTTTACGGTCATTGGTGCCTATCTTCTGTTCGGTGAAACATTCTCGACCGTGCAGTGGCTGGGCGTCGCAACCCTGCTGGCCGGGATATTTGGGTTGGCCGCCTACAACTTCAGGTTCCTGGAAACCAACAGGGATACGCTGGGCATCGCGTTGACACTGGCGATCATCACGGGCCTGTTTGTGGCGCTTTACACCACCTATGACGCCTATGGCATACGCGCCACCGCCGACCCGTTCACATTTCTGGCCTGGTTTTTCATGATCGACGGCGCGGCGATGCCGGTCTACGCCTTCCTCAGATGGCGCGCGATGACACATCGCCCTGCACCCGGTCCGCTGATGCTGCGGGGCCTGGCCGGCGGTATCATCGCGCCTTTGTCCTTCGGGTCGATCATGCTGGCCACACGGCTGGACAAAGTCGGTGAAGCCGCCGTGCTGCGCGAAACCTCAACCGTCTTTGCGGCGCTGATCGGCTGGCTTGTCCTGAAGGAGACCGTTGGCCCAAGACGCATTGCATTGATGGCATTGATTGCACTCGGCGCCGTAATAGTTGAAATGGGCGGGTAAGCAGCAGGACATACCGATGACAGGCAAAAAAGATATCAACCCATTTCTGAAACAGGTGCTGGAGCTTGGCCCGCCGCTGGCCTTCTTCTTCATCTACCTGCGCTTGCGTGATGACAGCTTTCTGATCGGTGGCACCGAGTATTCCGGCTTTATCATCGCCACGATTATCTTCGTCCCCCTGATGCTGGGGGCAATGGGTATCCTGTGGTATCTGACCGGCCAGCTTAGCCGGATGCAGATTTTCACGGCCTTCATGGTCATTTTCTTTGGTGGCCTGACCGCATGGTTCAATGACGAGCGGTTTTTCAAGATGAAAACCACGCTTGTCTATGGCCTGTTCGCCCTGATCCTTGGCATCGGGTTGCTGCAAAAGAAATCTTATCTGGCCTACGTACTGGATGAATTGCTGCCGATGAAGCACGAAGGGTGGATGATTCTGACGCGCCGCCTTTGCGCCTGTTTCGCCGTTCTGGCCGCCGCAAACGAGTTTGTCTGGCGCACCATGTCGACCGACCTTTGGGTCAAAATCGAAACCTTCGGATTTCCCATCGCGCTGATGGCCTTCCTGATGCTGCAATTCAGCATCCTGCAACGCTATATGGACGACCCGGAACAGAAATAGCTGCCCTGACGTCGCAATACCTGCAAAACAAACAAAATTCTTGGCTTAGCCGCCGAGCTATGGGAAGTTGTGTCACCACCCACACTCACACCTTACCCAAGATCGGTGTATACATGACGGCCTTTCCCACCAGCGGCTTCCTTTCGGAGGCCTCCGACGGGCTTAGAGAGATGCTTTCGGCGCAGGCGACCGACATCTCGCTGGCTCAAGGCGAAACCCTATTCGAACAGGGCGATGAAGGCGATTCGCTCTATGCCATTTTGGAAGGCACGCTTGAAGTGTCCTTTCTGGCGATGAGCGGGCGAAAGCTGACGCTGACCCTGATGCGCCCTGGCGAAGTCTTTGGCGAAATTGCACTGTTTGACAACGGCCCGCGCACGGCGACTATTGCGGCGGCCGAGCCATCGCGCGTTTTGCGCGTACGTCGCAATGACGTCATGAACCAGATCAGAAAACAGCCTGATCTTGCCGTGGATCTGATCCGGTTGGCCGGGGTGCGTATGCGATGGATGGGGTTGCAGCTGAACGAGCAGGTCTTTTTGCCCATGCCCATTCGATTGGCCCGAAAGCTGTTGCATCTGTCGGAATTGCAGGACGACCCAACGCAGCGCATCACCTTGTCGCAGAGCGAACTGGCCGAATTCGTCGGGGCCACACGCGAGGCCGTTTCCAAGACGATCTCGATCTGGAAACGCGACAATATTGTCGAATCCTCGCGCGGCGGATTGCTGATTCAGGATTTCGACGCTTTGCGGGAACTGGCCGATTCCGAACTTATCTGACCCAGTGTGATCTGGTTCACATACGAAGAGGTCGGCGTTGACCTAAGGTGAAGTTGTTACCGTAGGAGGTCAGAGAATCATCCCCGATATCTGTCCACTGATCTCTCCCTGTATCTGAGCCATACGCAATTACCGCGTATGGCTCATTTTCTTTCTGCATGCCTCTTCAGGTGTTCAGGCAATGAAAAAGGCCGGGTGCTTGTCCCGGCCTTTTCTAATCACTCTCCCAGGCTTAGCGCCACAAATCGCGGCTCGCCCCCCCTGCGGACCAAAAGCAGCAGGGATTTCCGCCCAGCCTCTCGCGATTGGTCCATTCGGGCCTCCAGATCCGCGATGGTTTCCACTTTCTGCTGACCCGCTTCGGTAATCAGGTCACCAGCGCGCAACCCTTTCGCGTAGGCCTCAGACGCTTCGTCGACATTCGAAATCACCAGACCTTCGGCATCTGCATCCAATCCCATATCCGCGCGCAGCGTATCTGTGAGCGGGGAGATAGTCAGCCCGAGAATATCGGCGTTTTCTTCGACCGGAGCATCTTGCGTTTCTTCTTCGTCATCCTCTTTGCTTTCTGCGTCTTCGCGGCGTCCCAGCGTGACCAGAATTGTCTGCGTGCCGCCATCGCGATGCACAATGACCCGGACAGCTTTGCCGACTTCTGTTTCGCCAACCTGACGGACCAGACCACGGGTGTCTTCGACTTCGACACCGTCAAAGCTGATGATCACGTCGCCTGCTTTCAGACCGGCCTCCTGGGCGGGGCCTTCAGGAACATCGCTGATCAGCGCGCCGCCGGGCTTTTCCAGCCCCATGGCCTCGGCCATGTCCTCGGTCACGTCTTGAATGCGGACACCCAGCCAGCCGCGCCGGGTTTCACCAAACTCGCGCAGCTGATCGACAACCTTCACTACCACGTTCGACGCCATCGAAAAGCCGATGCCGATCGAGCCACCGTTGGGCGACAGGATGGCGGTGTTCACGCCGATCACTTCGCCGTCCATGTTGAACAACGGACCGCCCGAGTTGCCCCGGTTGATCGCCGCATCCGTCTGGATGTAGTCGTCATAAGATCCGCTGAGCGCCCGGTTGCGGGCGGATACGATACCAGCGGATACAGAAAAGCCCTGACCAAGCGGGTTGCCCATGGCAATAACCCAATCACCCACACGCGCCACGTCGCTGTCGCCGAATTGCACGTATTTCAAGGGGCCGGACGCTTCGACCTTGAGCAGCGCGATATCGGTTTTCTCATCGGTTCCGATGACCTTGGCCACCAGTTCTTTTTTGGGCTGCCCGTCGCCGGGGAAGAATTCTATGAGGATTTCATCAGCTTCCGCAATGACGTGATTGTTGGTGACAATAAAGCCATCCTCGGAGATCACAAAACCCGACCCAAGGGCGTTGCTGCGTCGGGGCGGGCCGTTGTCATTGCCGCCGTTGCGATCCTGAAACTCGCGAAAGAAATCCTCGAACGGAGACCCCTCGGGCACGATGCCCTGCGGACCTGTCTGACCTTCGATCAGGGTGCTTGTGGTGATGTTCACCACGGCCGGGCTGATCTTTTCCGCCAAGGGCGCAAGGCTTTCGCTTCTGGCCTGAGCGGAAACCGACTGCGCCAGCACAAGCAGTGTACCAGCAAAGGCCAGCCACATTAGCCGCATCCAAACACTCACGTCGTCCCATCGGACGGATAAACTGCGCGCTTTTGCCTGCACTTGAGCTCTCCTTGTCGACAATCTTGCCAAGGCCTGTATCGGCCTTTCTTAGTTTCCAATGTAGTCAGTTTAACCCGGTGAGCAACTCGGGATCGCAGCGAAATCACCCGCACGTGAAACCGCCTCGTCAAAAGCCCAGTTGATATGCCCCCCAGAGCAGGATCAAACCACTGACAACACAAAGCAACCCGGCCAGACGCCGGGCCTGTACGGGCATGGCGCGCAGCGCCTCCAGCATCCGTTCGATAAGCGAAGGGGCCAGCGCATAGGCCAGCCCCTCGACAATCAGTACCAGCCCGAAGGCCAGAAGGATCATGCCCATTATTCAGAGACCGGAGCCGCCGGAACACTCCGCCCTGTGGGTGAACCCAGGTAATTGAAAAATTCGGAATCCGGGCTCAACACCAGCGAGCTGTTACCGCCTTGCAGCGCATTCTGATAGGCCGTCAACGAGCGGTAAAACTCAAAGAACTCCGGATCGGCGCTATAAGCTTCGGCAAAGATCGCGTTGCGTTCGGCGTCGGCTTCACCGCGGGTGATCTCAGCCTCACGGCGCGCATCCGACACCAGTTCAACCACAGTCCGGTCAGCCTGCGCGCGCACACGTTGCGCCGCCTCGTTACCACGTGCGCGTTCATCTGTCGCTTCACGTTCCCGCTCGGCCTTCATCCTGTCAAATGTGGCCTCAAGGTTGGCCTGCGGCAAGTCGGTCGCTTTCAAGCGCACGTCGATTACGGTGACGCCTAACGCCTGCGCTTCGGCAATCGCGCTATTTCGAATGCGCAGCATCAAGGCTGCACGGTCCGAGCTGAGAATGTCACGCGAGGAAACCGAACCCAGTACTTCGCGGGTTTCAGCACGCAGAATGCGGTCCAGACGATCCTCGGCCACCGGGATACCACCGACGCCAACGGCCTGACGGAACTGTTCCAGATCAGAAATTCGATAACGCGCAAACGCATCAACCACCAGACGACGATCATCCAGCGGAGTAACTTCCAGCGGGTGGACATCGATGGACAGGATGCGGTTGTCATAGCGCACTACTTCTTGAATCACCGGTATCTTGAACGCCAGACCTGGCTCCTCCTTCACCGCGACAACGCGGCCAAATTGTAAAACCAGAGCACGTTCGCGCTCGTCCACGATGAAAATCGAGGAAAGAACACCGACTACCGCGATGAAAACGATCGGCAAAATAAATGTCGTCTTACGCATCAGTTGCTCTCCCCAGAAGGACTACGGCGCAGCTCATTCAGTGGCAGGTAGGGCACGACGCCCTGCCCTTGTCCACTCGAACTCGGGTCTAGAATGATCTTGTCGACGTCACCCAAAATCTGTTCCATCCGCTCCAAGTACAGACGCTTGCGAGTCACGTCCGGTGCCTTGGAGTATTCTTCCAGAACCGCGCTAAAGCGGCTGGCCTCACCTTGGGCACTATTGATTTGTTGGGCGCGGTACCCTTCAGCCTCTTCCAGAATCTGTGCGGCTTCACCACGTGCCTCGGCCAGCACACGGTTGGCATAGGCGTCTGCCACGTTCTGCAACCGGTCACGTTCTTGCGCGGCAGCCTGGACATCGCGGAAGGAGGCGATCACGTCCTGTGGAGGGTCGGCTTTGTCAAAGTTGACGCGAATGATGTTCACACCCGAATCGTAGCTGTCCATTGTATCCTGAATCAGCACCTGCAAACGATCGGCGATTACGCCGCGATCACGGTTAAGGATCGGTGCAAGCTCGCTTTGTGCAATGATCTCACGCATCGCGGATTCGGACACGGCTCGGATCGTCTGGCGCGGATCACGCAGATTAAACAGGTACTTGGCCGGGTCGTTGATGTTCCAGACAACCTGATAATCTATGTCGACCACATTCTCGTCGCCGGTCAGCATCAGGCCATCGTCGCTACCACGCGCGCCACCCATGTCTTCGTTCTGTTCGCGGGTCACCGGAATAACCTCGGCGGTTACAAACGGCCATGGCGCAAAGTTCAGGCCCGGATTGCCGACGGCCGAGAATTCACCCAGAAACAGTTCGACAGACTGTTCTTCGGGTTTGACAGTATAAAAGCTCGCAAGCCCCCAGACTACTGCAGCTGCAACAAGGCCAATCGCAACTGTGCCCTTGGTAAAGGCCGGACCGCCACCGCCCTGACCACCGCTACCGCCACGGCCACCGCCGCCACGGCCGCCCATGAGGACGCGCAGCTGTTCCTGGCCTTTTTTCATCAGTTCATCGATCTCGGGAATATGCGGGCCATCGCTTTCGGGAGGCTTGCGCCCGTTCCCGTTGTTACCCTGATTTCCTCCGCCACCGGATGAGCCTCCGCCCCCCCAGGGGCCGCCGCTGTTGCCCGCCATATGTATCTTTTCCTTCGTTTTGGACCGTGTGATCACGGGTTCCCTTGTAACCTGTGTGCGCGCGCTTGCAAATCAAGCCGTGCGCACAGGTTGCCGCATTGTCACCAGTTCTTCGGCCATGACCGGGTGAACTGCAACCGTGCGGTCAAAATCTTCCTTGGTCGCGCCCATCTTTACGGCGATTCCCGCCAGCTGGATCATCTCGCCGGCACCGGGGGCGACAATATGGCAACCCAGCACCTTGCGCGTGGCCTGAGAGACGATGAGTTTCATCAGTACCCGCTGCGTGCCGCCAGCAAAAGATTTCTGCATCGGCTTGAAAGATGTGGCATAGACCTCGATCGGTTCCTGTTCTGCTGCCTCTTCTTCGCTGAGGCCGACAGTTCCCATCTCGGGCTGAGTGAAGATCGCAGTCGGGATCAATTCGTGATCTACCGGTGTCGGATTGCCTTTGAACACGGTTTCCACAAAGGCCATCCCCTCGCGAATCGCGACCGGGGTCAGGTTCACCCGGTCGGTCACATCGCCAATGGCAAAGATCGAGGGAACGGCGGTCTGGCTGTATTCATCCACGATGATCTCGCCTTTACGGCCGCGTTCAACGCCCAAAGCCTCCAGCCCAAGGTTATCGGCATTCGGCGCACGGCCCGTGGCATACATCACCACATCAAAACTCTGCTCGGAGCCGTTGGTGGCCTTGACCCAGATCTTGTCGCCTTGCTTTTTCATCTCAAGCACATTGGTGCCCAGATGCAGGTCGATGCCGTTCTGGCACATTTCTTCGCTGATCAGTCCACGCGCCTCGTCATCAAAACCCCGAAGAATCTGTGCGCCGCGATAAAATTGAGTCGTCCTGACCCCCAGCCCGTTCATGATCCCGGCAAATTCACAGGCGATATAACCGCCCCCTACGATCAGGATGCTTTCTGGCAGCTTGCCCAGATGGAATATCTCGTTCGACGTAATCGCCAGTTCCGAGCCCGGAAAATCCGGAACAACCGGGCGACCGCCAGTGGCGATCAGAATGTGTTTGGCGGTTTTGCGGGTTCCATCGGCCAGCTCGACCGTGTGGGCATCCACAAGGCGCGCACGCTGGTCAAAGCTTTCGACGCCGTTGTTCTTCAGGATATTGCGATACACCCCTTCCAACCGATCAAGCTCGGCCACCAGCTTGCCGTGGAAGGTGTTCCAGTTGAACGCGCCGGGCTGAATGTCCCAGCCATAGGCCTGCGCATCCCCGACCATGCCCGAGTATTCGCTGGCAAAGACCATCAGCTTCTTTGGCACGCAGCCCCGGATCACACAGGTGCCGCCATACCGGTCTTCTTCGGCCAGCGCGACCTTGGCACCGGTTTCGCCCGCCGAAACACGCGCCGCGCGGACCCCGCCCGAACCTCCGCCGATGACAAAAAGATCATAGTCAAAGCTCATGCCGGGTTCCTTCGTTCAACTTTCAAAATTCTCTGGATATCTGGGCGTAAAAAAGCCTGTGCCAACCCCCGACGCGGAAAATTCGAACTTTCATAGCCACTTGCCGAACGGAACTGCACGAAACTCAGTCCGAAAAATCGGAAAACAGGTTATCGCGCGATCCGCTGAGCAGCTGATCCATCGCAACTGTGCCCGCGTTGATATCCCGCAGCTCGACCCGGCCATCGCCATGGCCGATCACGACCTTGTCGCAGATGTCGATGAACAGGCCATTTTCCACAACACCGGGCACCTGGTTCAGGATCAGCGCCATCTGGCGCGGGTTGCCGATGCGCTTGAGGTGCAGGTCAAGGATGTGGTTGCCCTCATCGGTTACAAACGGGGCCTCACCATTCATGCGCAGCGCCGAGGATGTCCCAAGCACATCCATTGTATCCAGGGCTTCCTCGATCAATGTGCGCGTTGTCTGCCAGCCAAAGGGAATGACCTCGACAGGCAGTGGAAAGGCCCCCAGAGTTTCAACTTCTTTGCCTGCATCGGCGATGACGATCATCTGATCGCTGGCCGTGGCCACAATCTTTTCCTGCAAATGCGCACCGCCGCCCCCCTTGATCAGGTTCAGGTCCTGATCGAACTCATCCGCGCCGTCGATGGTCATGTCCAGCCAACCGGCCTGATCCAGTGAGATGACCTCGATGCCAACCTCGCGGGCAAGCTGCGCCGTGCGGGTCGAGGTTGGAACACCCTTGATCCGCAGTCCGTCTTCGCGCACCCGTTCACCCAGACGGCGCACCAGCCAGGCGGCTGTCGATCCTGTGCCAAGGCCCACGCGCATCCCGTCTTCGACCATGTCGGCGGCACGGTACGCGGCAACATATTTCGCGGTGTCGATTGGCGACAGATCTCTGGTCATGGCAGCTTTCCCAGTTTATTCTGACGGAGTTATAGGGAATGCGTCAGACGACTGCGACCCCATTTTGCGATCCGACAGGTGTTAAGATGTCTCAGGACTACGCGTTTCCTGTCGGAAAAGTCGCAATCATGTCTTACACCCACATCTTTGCGCTGTAAGTTGCGCGCATGTTGACCCCGTACCGCCTGCACTATGCCCCTGACAACGCCTCGCTGGTGATCCGGCTGGCGCTGGACGAGATGGGCGTGGCTTATGAAACCGTGCTGGTGGACCGCCGCCAGAACGAGCAGGACAGCGACGCGTATCGGTCGCTTAATCCCAACGGGCTGATCCCGGTTCTGGAAACGCCGCAGGGCCCGATCTTTGAAACTGCGGCGATCCTGCTTTGGCTGACAGAGCGCCATGGTCAACTGGCCCCGGCGGTGGATGATCCTGAACGCGCCGGATATCTGAAATGGCTGTTCTTCGCGTCCAACACGTTGCATGCGGATCTGCGCATCCTGTTCTACGCTGAAAAATACATAGACGCCTTTCAGGCCGACACGCTGCGCGCGGGCATCCGACCCCGGTTGCTGCAGCACTTGCGGCTGCTGGATGCGCTGGCGCAACGCGGGCCTGAGTGGTTTCGCGCAGGTGTCCCATCGGTTCTGACCTATTATGTCGCCTGCATGATGCGCTGGATGGCCCTGTACCCCGTAAGTGCTGACCGTAGCTGGTATCAACTGGCCGACACGCCGCATCTGCAGAAAGTGCTTCTGCACCTTGAGACATGCCCCGCCACCCGTTCGGCAATCGCTGCGGAAGGTTTGGGCGTTACACCCTTCACATCCCCTACTTACGCTAATCCCCCGGAAGGCTCGGCTATCTGATATGTTCCTATCTGTCTTCGATATGTTCAAAGTGGGCATTGGCCCGTCTTCATCGCACACAATGGGCCCGATGGTGGCCGCGGCGCGCTTTTTGGACATGATGCGCGCCTCCCCCTTTGAATTTACAGGCCTGAAAGGATCGTTGCACGGCTCGCTTGCCTTCACCGGTGTCGGTCACGCGACCGATCGGGCGACCATTCTGGGTCTGGCGGGTTTTGTTCCTGACACCTATGACAATGAAAAGGCCGAGGCCGCGCTGGCTGATATCGCCCGCACGCACACGGTCACGCCCGAAGGCCTGCCGACGCTTCATTTCGATCCCAAGGCGGATCTGATCTTTGACTACGACAACAATCTGCCCGGACACGCCAACGGGATGATCCTGATGGCCACCGACGCACAGGGCGATGTGATCCTGCGGCAGGTGTTCTATTCGATTGGCGGCGGCTTTGTCCTGACCGAGGAAGAACTGGCCGAGGGGAAAGACACCGACGAAGGCGACCCGGTCCCGTTCCCGTTCAAATCCGCCGCAGAAATGCTTGAGATGGCCAAATCCAGTGGCAAAAGCATTGCCGGGATGAAGCGCGCAAACGAGATCGCGCGGGGCTGCGCCGACAGTTTCGCGAAAGGCTCGGCCCGTTTGTGGGACGTCATGAATGCCTGTATCGAACGTGGCTTGACCACTGACGGCATCCTTCCGGGCGGGTTGAAAGTGCGCCGCCGCGCGAAAGGCATCTATGATGCGCTGATGGCCGAGCGCGGCATGAACCTGACCGCGCCGCACACGATTAACGACTGGATGAGCGTCTATGCCATGGCGGTCAACGAGGAAAACGCGGCGGGCGGGCAAGTTGTCACCGCGCCCACCAACGGGGCCGCAGGTGTTCTGCCCGCTGTTCTGCGCTATTATCTTGATCATGTACCGGGCGCGTCCGAAAGTCATATCGAGGATTTCCTGCTGACCGCGGCGGCCATTGGCGGGTTGGTGAAATACAACGCCTCAATCTCGGGTGCCGAAGCGGGATGTCAGGCCGAAGTTGGCAGCGCGGCCGCCATGGCGGCAGCCGGGCTTTGCGCCGTGATGGGGGGAACCCCCGAACAGGTGGAAAATGCCGCCGAGATCGCGCTGGAGCATCATCTGGGCATGACCTGCGACCCTGTTGCCGGGCTGGTTCAGGTTCCTTGTATCGAACGAAACGGGCTGGGGGCCATCAAAGCGGTCTCAGCGGCCTCGCTGGCCTTGCGCGGAGATGGTCAGCATTTCGTGCCGCTGGACGCGGTGATCGAGACGATGCGCCAGACCGGCCATGATATGCATGAGAAATACAAGGAAACGTCGCTGGGTGGTCTGGCTGTGAACGTACCGAACTGCTGAAACCGAAAGTGAGGGACGACATGCGTGGACATTGTCTGTGCGGCAAGATCCGGTTCGAGGTCGACCCTCCGGTACTGTCATGCGTCAGCTGCCATTGCGACAGTTGCCGTCGCCAGTGCGCAGCGCCGATGACAACGTATTTCGGAGTTCACGATGGCCATTGGCGGTGGACCGGTGAAGAGCCCAAGCGTTTCAACTCCTCTCCCGGTGTCGAGCGCAGCTTCTGCCCGCACTGCGGCACGCCAATGTCCTTCCGTTCAACCGCCATGTCGGATGTGATGCACCTTTTTGTCGCGACGCTGGACTCTCCTGAAGCGCTGGAACCTACGTTACATGTCGCGCATGAAGAAAAGCTGAAATGGCTGAAATTGGAGGATGGTTTGCCTACCTGCAACGGGCCGGATTACACCAAGTTTCATCCCCTGGCCGACCGCTGACAACAGCGCTTCCCTCTGCGTTGCGAAACAGTTAGCGTCGCGCTCATGACTCAGGACAGACCCGTCTTTGGCATCTTTTTGATGCTCGGTTTTTGCGTGCTCGCGCCCTTGGGGGATGCGATGGCGAAGCTGTTGGGCGAGACCACGCCGCTGGGTCTGCTGGTCACGGTGCGTTTCGCGGTGCAAGCGGTGATCCTGATCCCGCTGGTTGCGGTGACGGGGCGACCCTGGCGGATGCGCGGACGGATCCTGCGGCTGACCCTGCTACGGGCGCTGCTGCATATCATCGGCATTTCGGCCATGTTCAGCGCGCTGCAATTCCTGCCCTTGGCGGACGCCGTTGCTATTGCTTTCGTCATGCCATTCATCATGCTGCTGCTGGGCAAATATGTTCTGGAGGAAGAGGTCGGTTCCCGCCGTCTTGCCGCCTGCATCGTCGGGTTCATTGGCACATTGCTGGTCATTCAACCCAGCTTTGCCGAGGTGGGTGCACCTGCGTTGCTGCCACTGATCGTTGCCGTAGTCTTTGCCTTGTTCATGCTGGTCACACGGCAAGTCGCGAAAGAGACCGACCCGGTGTCGTTGCAAGCCGTGTCCGGCGTATTTGCGACAGTCCTTCTGGCTCCGATCCTTCTGATTGGCACGCAAATGAACATTCAAGAGCTCTCGATGACCCTGCCGTCCAGCGACCTGAACTGGCTGCTGATTGCGATCGGGGTGTTGGGTACGGTCGCCCATCTGCTGATGACCTGGTCGCTGCGCTATGCGCCCTCTGCTACACTGGCCCCGATGCAATATCTGGAAATCCCGGTTGCAACCCTGATAGGATGGGTGATCTTCAGCGACCTGCCCGACGGATTGGCTGCAGTTGGCATCGTCATTACCATTGCCGCAGGCCTGTACGTCATTCTGCGCGAGCGGGCCAGCGCCCGGTCTGCCCCGACAGAAACACCTGCATAAGCGGATCGAGTGCAGCGCGCGGGATCATCACCAGCAAGCCCGGCCCATCCATCTTCAGCTCGACAGGTGCCAGTGCGCGGTTGGATGTTCCCACCTGCCCGTCCGGCCGAAAGGCCAGATCGTCAATCGGCCATTCCAGCCCGGTACTACGCCCCGTCACTGGCTGCATCGGAAACAGCGAGACCACATCGCCGGGCGCAACCGGCAGCTTGATCTCTGGCGGTGCGTGAAAAACCAATTCACGTTCGCCCAGCAATATGCAGGCCTGATCCTGCCGCCGGACCAGAACGTTCAGAACGGCCAGTTGATGATCAAGCCGCCCGCCAAGAAACCCAGCCCCCAGAACCAGCGGAGCGTGCAGATTGCGCAGAGCCTTGTCGAAATCGGTACTGTCCTGTTCGCGGATGGCAAACAGGCGATCCGCGGGAATTTTCGCTTGCGTCGCTTTGCTCAGCGAATCGAAGTCACCAATCACCGCATCGGGAATCCGGCCTGATTCTGTCAAAACGTCCGCTCCGCCATCGGCGGCAACGACCGAATTGACGCGATTCAGCACCAGATTCAGGTCTCCAGATCCGATAAATCCACCTCCGAACAGCCCAATTGGATCGGCAGAGCGTACAATTGGCTTGATTTTCCTAAGATTGGCCATTTTTCCCGGATTTGGACACATTAAGACCACAAAATGATAGGTTCATGCATAAAGTTCAGAGCCTTCGTGTGCTCCCGATTCCGGGTAAGTGGGCTCTCGTAGTTTGTAAAGGACGTGCGTCTGATGGTACAGAATAACAAGGTATTAACCGTTTCATATGGAACCTTCTCCTGCACTTTGGAAGGATTTGATGATTCCTTTGAAACGATGAAAGCCATCGCCGAGTATTTCCGCGATCTCGCAGCGGATGACCGCTACTTCGGCTCAGAACCCCCGCAACCGGATGCCGAAATGCTGACCCGCATCGCCCGGCGCGATGCATCACAGCGCGTCGAAGCCCGTCAGAACGAATCCGGCCTGTTGCTGCGCGCCACTCAGACCACCGAAACTCCTGTCGCTGCTGAAGAACCGGCCCCGCACACGGCCGCTATCAAGGCTGCCGAAACTCCCGCTCATGTTCAGCCGCATACGGCCCCCGCGCAGACCGGGTTCGCCGAGGCAGAACCTGTCGCGGACACCCCGCCCCCGGCTGCTGACAGCATCGCGGCGAAACTGCAACGCATTCGCGCAGTCGTCTCTCATTCCGACGTGCCCGCTGCCGAGTATTCCGAAGACGAAGAGTCGCCGCTGCTGGCCAATACCGCCCCCCCGGTAGATGCTGTGGCCGCTGCGTTTGAGGCCGGTGCGCTCAGCGCAGAAGACTTTGCCGAACCCACAGAGCCTGAATCCCAGGAAACCGAAGAGCCCGCGGCACCTGCGATTGATGAGTTGCAGGATCAGGAAGCTGAAGAACCGCAAGCGGCTGAGACAGCAGAAGCACTGATCCCCGAAGGTGCTGAAACTCAGATCGAAGAAACCGTTGACTTGCAGGCGCCCCTGACCCCCCAGCCCCTGCATATCGACGAAATCGAAGACGCGCCGGTGGCGGATCAGTCCGCTGCCGAGCCTTTGTTCGCTGATCTTGAAGACGTTGCCGAAGACGATTTCGACGAAGAAGATGCCCCCAACATCCTCAACGTTGAAGACGTAGCAATTGAATCCGACGATGAACCGGTCGAGGAAGACCTGACGCAGGGTGTATTGACGGCAGAAGACGAAATGCACCTGTTGACCGAAATTTCCGAGATCGAACAGCACCTGTCCGGTCGTTCGAGCCAAAAACTGGCTGACGATGCGGATCCCGATCAGGATATGTCGCGCCTGATGGCAAAGACCGGCGAGCATATGGATGACCCCAGCAGCAGCGATGCGCGCGAAACCTATTCGCACCTGCGCACCGCCGTCGCAGCCACCGAAGCCGACCGCGACGGTCAGGCGCGCTCGAAAGAGGCGGCCGACCGGGAATACCGCGGCGATCTGGCATCCGTGGTCAGCCCACGGCGACCCGAAATCAAGGTAACCAGCATGCGTCCGGCACCGGAAGCTCCGGCGCCACTCAAGCTGGTGGCCGAGCAGCGCGTGGATGAACACGGAACATCCGCAAGTCCGGTCTTGCCACGTCGCGTCACTACAGACCAGGAAGCAACCGGATCAGAGGAAGGCGGTTTTGCACAGTTTGCACAGGAACAGGGTGCGCAATCGCTGCCTGATCTTCTGGAAGCGGCTGCCGCCTATCTGTCCTTCATCGAAGGTCAGGAGCAGTTTTCGCGCCCGCAGCTGATGAACAAGGTGCGTTCGCTGAAACAAGACGAGTTCAATCGCGAAGAAAGCCTGCGTTCTTTTGGGCAGTTGCTGCGCGATGGTAAAATCGAGAAAGCCGGAGGCGGGCGTTTCGCGGCGTCCAACCTGATCGGTTTTCGCCCCGATGACGAGCGTGCCGTAGGCTGATCACGCTTGAAGGTTATCAATCAAGGCCGGGTTTACCCCCGGCCTTTTTGCTTTTGGCCATTGGACCAAACGCCCATCCTGAATGACAAAGCCCGAACGTTTCGACTGTTACCAGACGGTCGTCACCAAAGCGCCGAGGACCACGCGTTTTCCCGCACGGCACTCAGCAGGCCCGGTCATTTACACGTACCTCACGAGCGCTAGGACTGATCGGGGTCTTCTTTACCGACGCCGCGAAACACGAACTTGAACGGCAGGGCCCAAAGGATGCCCAGCACGATATAAACCAGCAACTCAATCCAGATCGGAGGACGCCCCAGCAAGTTCACGATCGTCACCACGGCGATGATGTACAGCGGAAGGCCAAGCACAAGGATCACCAGCGACCAGCGCCGGCGTGCCTTGTAACTCAACCCTGTCTTCTGTTTCTCGCGCATCAGTCAGCAAAGGGGTCCGTCACCAGAATGGTGTCGTCCCGCTCCGGGCTTGTGGACAAAAGCGCAACCGGGCATTCGATCAGTTCTTCGACCCGACGCACATATTTGATCGCATTTGCAGGTAAATCCGCCCAGCTGCGCGCGCCTTCGGTCGATTCGCTCCACCCCGGCATTTCTTCATAAATCGGGGTACAGCGGGCTTGCTGATCAGCAGCGGTCGGAAGGTAATCCAAACGTTCGCCATCCAGCTCATACCCGGTACAGATCTTAAGTGTCTCAAACCCGTCCAGAACATCCAGCTTGGTCAGCGAAATACCGTTCACGCCGCTGGTTGCGCAGGTCTGGCGCACCAGACAGGCGTCGAACCAACCGCAGCGGCGCTTGCGGCCTGTTGTCGTGCCGAATTCGTGCCCGCGTTCACCCAGACGCTGACCGTCTGCGTCTTCCAACTCGGTCGGGAACGGCCCTTCTCCAACACGGGTGGTATAGGCCTTAACAATGCCAAGCACGAAATTGATCGAGCCTGGGCCGATACCAACACCGGTTGCCGCCTGCCCCGCAATCACGTTTGACGACGTCACAAAGGGATAGGTGCCGAAATCGATATCCAGCAGCGCGCCCTGCGCCCCTTCAAACAGGATGCGTTTCCCGGCCTTGCGCTTTTCGTTCAGCACTTTCCAGACGGGGGCTGCAAACGGCAGAATTTGTTGCGCGATCTCTTTGAGTTGAGCAATCAGCGCGTCGCGGTCAACCGGCTCGATACCCAGACCCTTGCGCAACGGATCGTGATGTTGCAATGCGCGGTCCACGCGGGCCTCCAGCGTGGCTTCGTCCGCCAGATCGGCAACGCGAACAGAACGCCGCCCAACCTTGTCTTCATAGGCCGGGCCAATTCCGCGACCGGTTGTTCCGATCTTGGTGCCTTTGCTCGCAGCTTCCTCGCGCGCACGGTCCAGCTCGCCATGAATGGGCAGAATCAATGGCGTGTTTTCAGCGATCATCAGCGTCTCAGGAGTGATCTCAACACCCTGCGCCCGGATGGTTGCGATCTCATTGACCAGATGCCAGGGGTCCAGAACCACGCCGTTGCCAATAACGCTCAACTTGCCGCCGCGTACCACGCCCGAAGGAAGCGCGTGCAGCTTATAAACCTCACCGTCGATCACCAGCGTATGACCGGCATTGTGACCGCCCTGAAAACGCGCGATTACGTCCGCCCTTTCGCTGAGCCAGTCGACAATCTTGCCTTTTCCTTCGTCGCCCCATTGGGCGCCGACAACAACCACGTTGGCCATATCCGGTCCTTTTCGTGCTGAGTGATCAAACCCGGCTCATATAGCGGGGCAAAAACGGCAGGGAAACCGATATTTCGCCGCAGAGGAAAATCGCGCTCGCGCGCGATGCCTCCGGCGGGGATATTTTTAACCAGATGAAGAGTGGATCCCCTGCTTCACCTGGCTGTAAATATCCCGGGGGAGGCGCCCGGAACGGGCGACGGGGGCAGAGCCCCCTAACCCTGTCGCCGTAAGTGGACAGGTTGCCCATGCGGAGTGGTCAGGTAAGCCTCTTCCCAGGCCTTATGCAGATCAAGCACATCTTTCGGCCTTGCAGCGCCCTGTTCGGCCAGCAATGCCTCAAGCGTTTCCAGCCACGCGTGGAAGTAATCGTCACCGCCATCCAATTCCCGGGCAAGCCCATTGTGTTTCAATGTCGCTGAAAAGCGCGCCGCCCAATCCGCCCACTCGAACCGCCCAGCCTCGTTCAGCGCGACGGTGACGGCAAAGACCTGAGCGTGCCAGGGTTCAGCAAAAACCGGCTCGGGGGCTCCGTGTGAGATACAGTCGTTCATGCCGGTTGCAGGTAGCTTTGCCAGAGGTCCAGCACCACCTGGTCGGCGGGATGTTCGGTGGCGGCCCAGAGTTCTGATGCCGCAAAAGCCACTGCATAAATCGGCTCTGGCGCCTCACCCAACCCATGCGCATTGGAATCGGGCAGAACATGGGTTCCGTGCAGGCGCAGGATTCGGCCCCTGGCACCGGATGCATAGACAGGCAGGCGCGTGTGACCTCCATCCACGAGGCGATTTGCTGTCGGTCGGACCGTGACAACCTCTTGCCCCACAGAATACAGCGCCGCGACATTGGAAGGCCTGTCCGCAGGCCCGCCTTTGGCCAGCGCAGCGGACACCGCATCAGCCTTGAGTGCTCTGTCTGCCAAGGGGTGCGGATTGTCGCCACTCACGCCACGCAGATCATCCAAAGTCAGAACACCCTTTTCAACCAGCAGATCAGCCAGACCGGATATCCATTTCTCATAATACGAAAACCGGGTGTAATCCTTCGGAGACAAGCGTTCGCGCGCGTGGCGCGAAACGTCGATGTTCCACTGCCCCAGAAACCCGGATGCAAGTGTCACCGCAAGAGCGCGGGCGTGCCAGTCTTCGGCAAAAACAGGCGCGTCCTCTGCCTCGGGGTGTATCGGACCATCACCGAAACGGCCTCCCATATCGTGAACGCGGGTCATGATGGCACCTTGGGAAGGCCCGTGCCGATCATGCTGTCGCGCGTCACAAGCGCAGCAAGCTCATCTTCGCTCATTCCGTCTGTGCCTTCAGGGCGCATGGGCAAGACGAGATAGCGAATCTCGGCCGTCGAATCCCAAACCCGTACAGAGGTGTCTTGGGGCAAGGTGACGCCGAATTCGGCCAACACCTTGCGCGGTTCTCGCACTGCGCGGGCTCGGTAGGCGTCGGATTTGTACCATCCGGGCGGGATACCCAGCAGCGGCCAAGGGTAACAGCTGCACAGGGTGCAGACGACCATATTGTGCCGGTCCGGTGTATTCTCGACCACCACCATATGTTCGCCCTGGCGGCCATAGTAGCCAAGGTCCGCTACGACCGGAGTGGCGTCTTCAAGCAGGGCAGCTTTGAAGGCAGGGTCGCTCCAGGCTTTGGCAACGACGCGCGCGCCGTTTTGCGGCCCGATCCTGTTCTGATAAGTGTCGATGATCTCATCCAGAGCCGCCGGATCGATCAGCCCTTTGCGGGTCAGAATCGTCTCGAGCGCTTTGACGCGCAATGCGGGTTCAGGTGGCAACAGGGCATGCGGGTGGTCGTGATCGTCATGTGGCATGGCCGCAGCCTGCGTCACAAATCAACACACTGTCCAGTCCCTTTGACGTGATGGGATACATCAAAGAAGTTGATGCCAACTCCTGACTTGCCCCCGCTGGCAAACTTGCATAAGTACCACGCGATACACGCCACGCTGTACAGGACCACCATGGAAAACGTCGTTCTCATTATCCATCTTCTTCTGGCTCTGGGCCTGATCGCCGTTGTCCTGATGCAGCGGTCCGAAGGCGGTGGCCTGGGTATGGGTGGTGGCGGTGCCATGGCCGGTCGCGCAGCAGCGACGGCATTGGGCAAGCTGACGTGGATTCTGGCGGCCTGTTTCATCGTCACCTCGATCACGCTGACCATTCTTGCGGCTCAGAAATCTTCGGGCAGCTCGGTAATCGACCGTCTGGGCGTTCCGGCACCGGCTTCGACCGAGGAAAGCGCTCCGGCTATTCCGTCGGTTGATGATCTTCTGCCGCCGGCACAGGACGACAACGCGCCGCTGATCCCGCAGGCGGATTGATCCACAAAACCTAGAAACCTGAGAGAGGACTGCAACAGCATCTTGCGGTTCTCTTGCGCTTTTGGCGCGAATCCTTTATACGTGAAGTCCCGTGATGCAGCGGTTTTTCGGAACCGCCGGGCAGCTGATTTTGACGTCTCACGGGAGCAGCCGAAAAACTATGGCACGTTTTATTTTCATCACCGGTGGTGTGGTTTCGTCCTTGGGCAAAGGGCTGGCTTCGGCAGCTTTGGGCGCTTTGTTGCAGGCCCGCGGTTATTCGGTGCGTCTGCGCAAGCTGGACCCCTATCTGAACGTCGATCCGGGCACGATGTCGCCGTTTGAGCATGGCGAAGTGTTCGTCACCGATGACGGGGCCGAAACCGATCTGGACCTGGGCCATTACGAACGGTTCACCGGCGTGGCTGCCCGCAAGACCGACTCGGTCAGTTCCGGGCGGATCTATTCGAACGTGCTCGAGAAAGAACGCCGTGGCGATTACCTTGGCAAGACCATTCAGGTGATCCCGCACGTCACAAACGAGATCAAGGATTTCATCGCCATAGGCGAGGATGAGGTTGATTTCATGTTGTGCGAGATTGGCGGCACTGTGGGCGATATCGAAGGCCTGCCCTTCTTTGAAGCCATCCGCCAGTTCAGTCAGGACAAGCCGCGCGGGCAGTGCATTTTCATGCACCTGACGCTGCTGCCTTACATCAAGGCCTCGGGTGAGTTGAAAACCAAGCCGACCCAGCACTCGGTGAAAGAACTGCGTTCGATCGGTCTGGCCCCCGATATTCTGGTCTGCCGGTCCGAAGGGCCGATCCCGACCAAGGAACGGGAAAAGCTGGCCCTGTTCTGTAACGTGCGCCCAGACAGCGTGATCGCGGCACAGGACCTGTCCACCATTTACGACGCGCCGCTGGCCTATCACCGCGAGGGGCTGGATCAGGCCGTTCTGGATGCCTTCCAGATCAGCCCCGCTCCCAAGCCCGATCTGGCCAAATGGGAAGATGTGAGCGACCGCATCCACAACGCCGAGGGCGAAGTGAAAGTGGCCATTGTCGGCAAATATACGCAGCTTGAGGACGCCTATAAGTCGATTGCCGAGGCGCTGACCCATGGCGGTATGGCCAACCGCGTGAAGGTCAAGATCGAGTGGGTGGATGCCGAGGTTTTCGACACCGAAGACGCGGCCCCGTATCTGGAAGGCTTCCACGCCATCCTTGTCCCCGGTGGGTTTGGCGAGCGTGGCACCGAAGGCAAGATCAAGGCGGCGCAATATGCGCGCGAGCACAAGGTTCCCTATCTGGGCATTTGTCTTGGCATGCAGATGGCGGTGATCGAGGCTGCGCGGAACGCTGCGGGTATTACCGAAGCCGGGTCCGAGGAATTCGACCATGAGGCCGGGAAGAAACGGTTTGAACCGGTGGTCTATCACCTCAAGGAGTGGGTACAGGGCAACCACAAGGTCGAGCGCAAGGTCGGCGACGACAAGGGCGGCACAATGCGCCTTGGAGCTTACAACGCAGTATTGGCGGATGGATCCAAAGTGGCCGAGGTTTATGGCGGCACGCAGATCGAGGAACGACACCGCCACCGCTATGAAGTGGACATCAAGTATCGCGACAAGCTTGAAAAAGCGGGCCTGAAGTTTTCGGGCATGTCCCCGGACGGTCGTCTGCCCGAAATCGTGGAATGGGCGGATCATCCGTGGTTCATCGGCGTTCAGTACCACCCGGAACTGAAGTCCAAGCCGTTTGACCCGCATCCGCTGTTTCGCGAATTTGTGCGGGCCGCAAAAGACACCTCGCGGCTGGTCTAATCTCTGACTGTGTCGGACTGTCACCCCACGTTGTTTCGTGGGGGCTGACCTCTTAACTGTGTGGAGAGGCAGGTTTTCTGCTTTTGCATTTCACGGTTTCAGGAGATTTCCGATGAGCAACGCAACAACGATCACCAACCTTCAGCAAGCGCTTCATATGGAGCTTACTGCCGCGCACCAATACCAGTTGCACGCGCACGTTCTGGACGATTGGGGCCTTGATATTCTGGCTGAGAAAATGCGGGGCGAGATGCAGGAAGAACTGGTGCATTCTGACGCCTTTATTGAACGTATCCTGTTTCTGGGTGGAACCCCCGAGCTTGCGTTTCAGAAAAGCCCTGCCGCAGCGGGTACACTGGAAGAAATGTTTGCCTCTGATCTCCAAGACGAGAGTGAGGCCGTTGTTTTTTACACCAATGCAGCGCAACAGGCGGCCGAAGTCGGTGATGTTGGTTCGCGTTCACTGTTCGAACGCATCCTGATGGAAGAAGAAGGTCACAAAGCCTGGCTGGAGACACAGCTGAGCCTGCTGCAACGTCTGGGCGAATCTGCGTTTAGCGCGAAATTCGTCTCTGGCGCCGCGGGCGAAGCCTGAGGCCTTGGTTTCAAACCGGTGGATGTCACAGGTACTTTGCGCAGCTGACGCAATCTGTGCCTGTGCCGTCACCTCAAAGTGACCTGTCTGGGTGCAAAAACTCTGGCCGGGTCATTTTCGCAGCGTTAGCTGTAGGATACGCGACAACAGGAGAGTTCCGATGACCAGCCAGTCCCAGAAAGCCGTGACCTTTACCAGCCTTCACAAGAAAGGCGATCCTGTCATTCTGTTCAATATCTGGGACGCTGGCAGCGCTGGCGCTGTTCGGGACGCTGGTGCCCAGGCCATCGCGACCGGCAGTGCCCCTGTTGCCATGGCGCAGGGCTATGGCGACGGGCAGAACATTCCACTTGAGGCCGCGTTGGACAATGCACGCCGCATCGTTGCAGCGGTTGACTTGCCCGTAACACTGGATTTCGAGGGCGCTTATGCCGAAGACCCGCAAGGGATCGCGCAAAACGTTCAGCGCGCGCTGGACTGCGGTGTTGTTGGTTTCAACTTTGAAGACCAGATCATAGGTGGAGACGGTCTCTTTGACATCGCCACTCAAGCCAAACGTGTTGAAGCGATGTGCGACGCCTGCGCGCGCGCAGGCATTCCCGCCTATGTCAATGCGCGCACAGATATCTTCCTGAAGGCAGCAGCGGACACCCATGACGACACGATGCTGAATGAGGCCATTGCCCGTGCCAATGCCTATGCTGATGCAGGTGCCAGCGGATTCTTTGCACCCGGGCTAAAGAACGAAGCCCTGATCGCCCGGCTTTGCGAATCCACGGCCTTACCGGTCAATATCATCGCCCTGCCCGGCACGCCGGATACGCCCACCCTGGCAAAACTGGGGGTTGCGCGGATCAGCTACGGTCCGGTTCCCTATCGCCAAATGCTGGCCTGGTTGCAAACCGCAGCCAAAGAGGCCCTGACCTGGTAATCACAGGTCTTTGTTTCCTCAGCACAAATTGCAACCCATGGATATTGGGCTATGATTGATTGTTGGCCGGTGTGTAACCGGTGCCGCGCCGCTCTGATTCAGCCTGGGACACACGCAATACCATAGAGCGACCAGCAATTCGTGCTTGGCCGATCACGACCTGTCGTCTAGGTGTTTGTTATGTTGAAAAGGTTCTTTAAGGCGCTCAGACCGCCTCATCATGAACAGTTGCCGGACCCGGATGCAGAACTTGCTCTGGGTGCTCTGATGGTGCGCGTCGCGCAGGCAGATCGCGATTACAAGCTGGAAGAGATCAGTCTGATCGACAAGATACTGGCCCGTCTGTACCAGCATAACGCGATTGAGGCAGCCAAGGTGCGTGCCACCTGTGAAAAACTCCATGCTGCGGCACCGGAAACTGATACGTTCGGCAAACTGATCCGGGAAACCACGGATCTGAAAGAGCGGCTGGCAGCCCTTGACGCGTTGTGGGAAATCGTTCTGGCTGATGGCAGTTCGGACGAGGGCGAGATAAAGATCGTCGAAGAAGCCCGCATTGCCATGGGCCTGAGCTACAATGACAGTCAGGCAGCGCGCGAGCGCGTCCAAAGCCGCTTGGATGTGAGTTAAGCGCCCGCTATATCTTACCCATGTTCAGTGACTTTCTTTCCAGGCTCACACAGCCCAAGCCCGACCCGCTTGTCGAAGATGATGCCCGCCTGGCCCTGACGGCCCTGCTGGTGCGTCTGGCACGATCTGACAACGATTATTCTGCCTCCGAAATGTCGCGCATCGACCGCATATCGGCAGAACGATACGGTTTGTCCCCATTCGAAAGCGCGGCTTTGCGCGCCCGTGCCGAAGATCTGGAGGCTGAAGCCCCCGACACGGTCCGTTTTACCCGCGCCATCAAGGAAGCAGTCGCTTATGAAAACCGGCTGGCGGTGGTTCAGGCGCTGTGGTCAGTGGCCCTGGCTGATGGCCACCGCACGGGTGAGGAGGACTCGCTGCTGCGTCTGGTTGTCAGCCTGCTGGGTGTCAGCGACGTGGATTCGGCTTTGGCCCGGCAAAAGGCCGCCAAATCTTGATAGCCATGCTTGGCATGTACGACATGCCCGAGGTTCAGGCCGCCAATGGTCGGTTCTGGGGGTTGATTCGCGCGAATCTGGGTTACGGGCCAGAACAGCTGACCCGAGACGCCGATGTTTGGCAGGTTTGGCTTGATCCCGATCTGGTGCTGGCACAGACCTGTGGAATGCCCTATCGCACACGCTTGCATGGTCGTGTTCAACTGGTGGGCACCCCGGATTACGGCCTGCCCGGTTGCCCTGCCGGGCATTATTGCTCGGTCTTTGTGGCGCGGCGCGACGACGACCGCACGCTGGCGGGAATGACTGACGGTATCTTCGCATATAACGAAGCATTGTCCCAATCCGGCTGGGCGGCACCCATCACGCATTTATCCCGGGAGAACCTGTATCCCGCGTCGTTGTTGGAGACAGGCGGTCACGCGCTGTCAGCGCAGGCGGTCTCGGAGGGGAAGGCAGATTTCGCGGCGCTGGATGCGTTGACCTGGATGATGTTGCAAGAACATACCGATCTGGGCGAAAGCCTGCGCGAACTGGCAAAAACCGCTTCTACACCGACCCTGCCCTATATTACCGGACCCGACCAAAACGCGGATCTGGTCGCAGACGCAGTTCGGGCAGCAATAGAAAACCTTGCCGAACACGACCGCAAAACGCTGCACATTCAGGGGCTGATCGACATCCCGGCGGAGGAGTACCTGTCCGTACCGACCCCGCCACCGCCATGCGCCCAGCGGATAATCTGATGGCCAAATTGTCGGGTGCATTTGGTCAATTTGACAGTTTCCGACCCTGAATTTGCGAATTGCGCATTGCATTGAGCAAATTTTTCGGCCCTAGTACCGCACCAACACCACAAACTACTGGACTGCCCGTGACAGAAACCGCTCCCGTCATCGAAATCAAAAACCTTCACAAAAGCTTCGGCAATCTGGAAGTGTTGAAGGGGGTGGACATCACAGCGCATGGCGGCGACGTGGTCTCGTTGATCGGGTCATCGGGGTCAGGAAAATCAACTTTGCTGCGCTGCTGCAATCTGTTGGAAGACAGCCAGCAGGGCGAAATCCTGTTCAAAGGCGAACCTGTCAAATGGTCGGGCGATAGCCATGGGCGCCGCCCCGCGGACCCCAAGCAGGTCCTGCGCATCCGCACCAACCTGTCGATGGTGTTTCAGCAGTTCAATCTGTGGGCGCATATGACCATCCTGCAAAATGTCATGGAAGCCCCCGTGACCGTTCTGGGCCGCGACAAGGCCGAAGTGGAAGACAGCGCGCGCAAATACCTTGAGAAAGTTGGCATTGGCGACAAATGCGACGCCTATCCGGCGCAATTGTCCGGCGGTCAGCAACAGCGCGCCGCTATCGCGCGGGGGCTGTGCATGGAACCACAGGCGCTGTTGTTCGACGAACCGACCTCGGCGCTGGATCCCGAACTGGAACAGGAAGTGATCAAGGTGATCAAGGATCTGGCAGCCGAAGGGCGCACCATGATCATCGTGACTCATGACATGAAAATGGCGGCAGATATCTCGAGCCACGTGGTATTTCTTCATCAGGGCCTGATCGAGGAAGAAGGTTTGCCCGAAGATATCTTTACGTCACCCGAATCCGAGCGGCTTCGGGGCTTTCTCTCCGCCACTCAGGCGGCTTAACTTCAAGAACAGAACCAAAACTGGGGAGTAACCAATGAAAAACCTGATTCTGTCCACTGCGGCCCTGGCGCTGACTGCTGGTATCGCCATGGCCGACACGATCCGCATGGGCACCGAGGGCGCCTACCCTCCGTACAACTTCATCAACGATGCAGGTGAAATCGACGGGTTCGAGCGTGAAGTCGGCGACGAGCTGTGCAAACGCGCCAACCTGGAGTGTGAATGGGTCAAGAACGACTGGGATTCGATCATTCCGAACCTGGTCTCGGGCAACTACGACACCATCATCGCCGGTATGTCGATCACAGCCGAACGTGATGAGGTCATCGACTTTACCCAAGACTATTACCCGCCGACCGCTTCGGCCTATGTTGCGACCTCTGACTCGGCAGACGTAACCGGCGGTGTCGTTGCGGCGCAAACCGCCACGATCCAGGCGGGCCACGTTGCCGAATCCGGCGCAACCCTGGTCGAATTCGCGACCCCGGAAGAAACCATCGCAGCCGTCCGTAACGGCGAAGCCGATGCCGTTCTGGCCGACCGCGACTATCTGGTGCCGCTGGTCGAGGAATCGGGCGGTGAACTGGTGTTTGTCGGCGATCCGGTTCCGCTGGGCGGTGGCGTTGGCATGGGCCTGCGTGAAAGCGACGGTGAACTGCGCGGCAAGTTCGACGAAGCCATCACTTCGATGAAAGCCGACGGTACGCTGAACGAGATGCTGATCAAGTGGTTCGGTGAAGGCACCGCCACATACGGTACTGACGGTTCGGTCGTCACCAACTAAGACCTGACCAATCCCGGTCCGGTGCCTCGGCACCGGGCCGATTCCGGCCTAGCCGGAACAGACGTTGGAAAGACGCCATATGTTCTCGTACTGCGCTGATCCTGACACGCTGGGCACGTTCCGCTGGTTTTCATGCTACCTGACCAATGGCGTACACTGGTCGTTCTACCTGTCTTTCATCAAGGTTTTGGCCTTGCTGGCTGTGACCGCGCCCGTCGCACTTGGCTTCGGGTTTGCAGGTGCCATGGCAGCGCGCTCGCATTTCCCCCCGCTCAGCTGGCTGGGCAAAGGGTATATCGCGATTGTGCGCGGCGTGCCCGACATTGCGTTTTTCCTGTTTTTCGTCATCGCACTGGATCAGGCGTTCGAGTGGACGCGGCATAAGATATTGTGCCCGGACTGGACCGACCCAATCCGCCAGGGCAATGATTTCCTTGTTTGTCAGGCTGCCAAGCTGCCACTCGGGACCGCGCCTGAATGGATGCATGAAACCTATGGGTTTTTCCTGGCGGTCATCACCTTCTCTATCGTTTTTGGCGCCTTTGCGGCCAATGTCCTGTTCGGGGGGATGCGCGCCGTACCACATGCGCAGCTGGAAACGGCCGAAGCTTATGGTATGAACCGCCGCCAGACCTTCTGGCGCATCCTGGTGCCTCAGATGTGGGTCTACGCGCTGCCCGGCCTGTCCAATCTGTGGATGGTGCTGATCAAGGCGACGCCCCTGCTCTTCCTGCTGGGTGTTGAAGATATCGTGTATTGGGCGCGCGAACTGGGCGGCACCAAAACCTCGAAATTCACGCAATACCCGCATGGCGACTGGCGCATGTGGTATTTCCTGTTCCTGCTGATCTTCTACCTTGGCATGACCCGTTTCTCGGAACTTGGGCTAGAAAAACTGATGCGGCGATTGTCCCACGGACAGGCCACTTCGGGCGGAGAGCTTCTGCGCAAGGAGACCACGGCATGATGATCCGCATTCAAGACCGCAACCGGGTGCCGCACGCGATTGCACAGCAATCTCCTTCGCGCACGCAATCTCCTTTCCAGGGAGCCCGAGCATGAGCTGCATCCAGACCATTCAGGATTACGGCCTGCGTTCGCTTGGCATTGGGGAGCGCCTGCTGCCCAAGACCGATTTCACCCTGTGCGAACAGTTCACCCTGATCGGATCGGGCATGATCTGGAACATCTATTTCGGCGTCATGGCGCTGGCGACCGGGTTCTTTCTGGCCACTGCACTGGCCGTCGGCAAAGCCTCGACCAACAAATGGCTGCGCAAACCTGCCGAATGGTTCATCTTCCTGTTCCGGGGCTCGCCGCTCTTTATCCAGTTCTTCTTTGCCTATTTCTTCTTCCTGTCGCTGAAGAAAACCTATCCAATGTTTGACGCCTTCACCTCGGCTTGGCTCGGCGCACTGATCGTGCTGTTCCTGAACACCGCAGCCTATTCAGGTGAGATTTTTTATGGTGCTCTGCGCTCGATCCCCAAGGGAGATATCGAAGCGGCAGATGCCTATGGTATGTCCGGCTGGTCGCGGTTTCGGCGGATCGTCTGGCCAACCATGCTGCGGCTGGCCTGGCCTGCCTACACGAACGAAGCCATCTTTCTGTTCCACGCCACCACGCTGGTCTTCTTCTCGGCCTTTCCGGCCTGGCAGCAGCGCGGCGACGCGCTCTATTACGCCAGCTATTTCGCGGACAAGACGTTCAACCCGTTTATTCCCTATCCAATTCTGGCGTTCTATTTCATCTTGCTGACATTGGTGATTGTCGGGGGTTTTGGCCTCATCAACAAACGCCTGAACCGCCACCTGCCCACTGCGAAACGGGTGAAAATGCGGTTCAAACTGAACCTGGCGCGCTAAAGATCAGCGCGCCGGACTTTCCGGCGTTCGAGCCTACACTATGTTTGTAATGCGCTTGGCGGTGCGAACACGGACAGTCGATTATGGGGGAATGGTACCGCCTCCCTGGCTTGAACAGGGGACCTCTGGATCCACAATCCAGCGCTCTAACCAACTGAGCTAAGGCGGCACTTCGTGAGGGGCGATGTACCGAACGCGTCCGGGGAATGCAAGAGGATTAAAGCCGAATTCTCCAGCTTTGTTCGACAAGATCGACCCCAAAGGAATGCACCGGTTTGCTGTCTATCAGTTCCCAGCCAAACGCCCTGTAAAGCGCGCAGGCGGCCGTATGGCTTTCATGGGTCCACAGAACCATTTCCCGATATCCAGCCTCGCGTGCAAAATCTGTACAGGTCTGTAACAGCCGTTTCCCCAACCCAAGTCCGCGCGCCTCGGGGACAAGCAGGAAGAGGCGCAGTTTGGCGGTTGTTTGGTCCACGCGCACGCAGAAGATGCTACCCAATCTTTGTCCAGCCCGTTCAGCAATCCAGCCTTTTTCAAAGGACGGGTCGTTGTCTGCAATGAACTCCTCAAGGATGCGCGCAACCAATGGGGCAAAACTGTCATCAAATCCTTCGTCGCGCGCATAGAGCAACCCGTGCTGTTCAACCAGCCACGCGGCATCATCGGGGCGAAACGTTCTGAGAACCACTTTATCCATGTCTTATCTGACCGCAAAGGTGACTTGATTCTCAACCCCGTGCACGCTAGCACGAATGCTCAGTCTCGGAGGCACAGATGGGCATCAATACCGAACGCGATATACAGGCCAACCTGCAAATCGGCCCGACCGATCAGGGGATGGTGCGCTTGTTCATCGAAGCCGACGGCATCGAGATTCCGATGGATTTCGATCCCGAGGAAGCCGAAGAAATCGCAGACGAGATCCGCGCCGCGATACAGGCCGCCCTCGCCGTCAAAGGCTGAGCTTTTTACAAGCGCGGATCGCGCAGTGCATGCAGTCGGCGTGCTGCATCTGTTGCAAATTTCTGGATCATCTTTTTGCGCCGCGCTGGAGCAAGCTTGTCCTCGGGCGCCATGCGCACGATCTCGGCATCATAGGCATCAGCAATGATCAAGCCCGTTTCGTCAGGTAACAGATCGGTCGGAAACTCGGTATCCACGGCCCAGAAGAATCGGTCGCACCATTCCAGATAGCCCTGCCATTTGGCATCCGATTGATAATCGGCACGGCTGGATTTGCATTCGATCACCCAAATCTCACCTTTGGGACCCAGCCCCATCACATCGACACGCAGACCACGTGCCGGAACGAATTCTTCAACAGAAACAAAACCATGCGCGGCAAGGTGGCGTGCGACGCCACGCGCCAGTTTCTGTCCGGGCTGCAGATCTAAAGTCATGTCAGAAATGTGAACAATTAGGGAACAAAAGTAAAGTGCTGCGTCGTACTTGACATGATACCTTTGGGTGTCGCATTAATATGATACCAAATGGTATCTCTTCTGGGGTTGCTTATGGATAACCGAACTCAAAACGCGTTTCGTGCGCTGGCCGATCCCACACGTAGGGACATTGTGCAATTGCTCTCGTCTCAAGACATGACCATCGGGCAGTTGACAGACCGGTTCGACATGACCCGGGCCGCGGTCAAAAAACATCTGACCGTGCTATCCGACGGCGGCTTGATCACCGTTGAAACCCGCGGCCGCGAACGCATTAACCGTCTTGAACCACAGGGGATGGCCCCCGTTCTGGACTGGCTCAGATATTTTGACCAGTTCTGGGACGATCGCCTCAATTCTCTCAAGGAAGCTGTTGAAAGGAAATCGAAATGACCGATTCAGTTCTGAATAAATCGATCTTTCTGAGGGCCGAGCCGGAAACGGTTTGGGCTTATCTTACAGACCCGGATCGTCTGGCGGAATGGTTCCACAAACCTCAACATACTCTGTCTGCTGGTCAAAAGCTGGAGATGTTTGGCACAACAAGCGGCGACCTGTTGATCTGGGGTGAGGTTCGCGTTGCCAACCCTCCCAAGTATCTGGAATACACGTTCACCGTAAAACCGATGGGCGACGCGGTGAGCGTGGTCAAGTGGACCCTGGAACCCGTCGCAGGCGGGACGCGCCTTGACCTGCGGCATGAAGGCCTGCCGCAGGGGGCCGATGCCTTTGGCCTGATCCTGGCGCTGGACAAGGGTTGGGACGAGCACTTTGGCAAGATGCGCACGGCATTGCACGAAACTGTTGATGCCTGACCCCTTGTGCGAACCCGTCATACGCCCTACTTAAGCGCGTGGCGGGTTCTGCCCTTCTTGTGAAAGGTAGCATTCTGGTGGCCTTAAGCAATTCCGAGGGGGCTGGCTCTGTTCAGGTCCTGGCCTGATTACCTGGCGCCCACCTGTATATACAGGTCCTCGGGAATCAAACCACACGGTTGTTTGGTGGTCCCGCCACATTTTCCACGGAAGTTCAGCGCCCTGCGCGGGCTTCCTGCTTTGCAACCGCCGGTTCAAAGCTGTGTACAACAGGTGTCCCCCGGCGCGGGCCTTGCGGCTTTTCTGCCATGCTCATGATCTTGTAGGCGAACTGAACACCGGCAAAGACAATGCCGTTCATGAACCAGATCATCACCAAAGCGATAAAGCCGATTTCCGAACTGGTAATCAGATGGCGGAGATTTGCGACATTCAGAGCCAACAGAACGCCGACAAACACAGCCGAAATGACAAAGCCCCAGGCAACTTGCGTGATATAAAGACGGATCAATTTGGGCATGGCGAACCTCTTTGCGCTATGACATTCAGGTTAGCGCATATCTGGTTCTCGTAAAGGCGTCAGAATGCCTCGGGCTGTGCCTCGCGCGCCATGTGATCCAGCACAGCGTTGACGAATTTCGGCTCTTTGCCTTCCGGGAAAAACGCACGCGCCACATCGACGAATTCGGTGATGACAACCTTTGGCGGCGTGTCGCTTTGGGTCAGCTCGGCACCTGCGGCACGGAACACCGCACGAAGGGTCGGATCGATGCGCGCGATCGGCCATTTGGCCACCAACGCACGGTCAGTCATCTGGTCGATGGCCGCCTGATAGTTCACCGCGTTGTCAACTAGGGACCTGAAAACCGAGATGTCGCCGTCCAGCATCTCCTCGCCCTCATAGACGGCGCCAAACCGGTGATCCAGAAACTCGTTCACGACAGCTTCGGTCGTTTGCCCGGACTGTTCCATCTGGAACAGCGCCTGCACAGCATAAAGCCGGGCGGCGGATTTCATCAGGCGTTTCTGGTTGGCCGGTTTCGGCGCGTCTGTCTTGGTCATGCTGTCGAGGGTCCGTTGCTGTCGCCCGCCACGAGGATGGACTCGGACGGCGGTTTGAAACCAACGCCCTTTTTGGAAGAGCCCCACTTACGGCTGAGCGCGATCAGATGCAAGGCCGCAGCAGCAGCCCCACCCCCTTTATTCATCTTTTTGGGGTTCGCGCGGACTTCGGCCTGCGCGTCATTTTCTACGGTCAGAATACCGTTACCGATGCACAGGCCCTGCAGGCCCATCAACTGGATGGCCCGGCTGGAGTCGTTGCAAACGGTTTCGTAATGCGTTGTCTCGCCACGAATGACGCAGCCCAGCGCGACGTAGCCGTCAAAGTTGCACTGACGATCGGCCATTGCGATAGCGGTCGGGATTTCCAGCGCGCCGGGAACCTCGACCACTTCGCAGGTTCCGCCCGCGGCTTCGATTTCGGCCTTCGCGCCCGCAATCAGGTTATCGGCAATCGCACGATAAAACGGCGCCGCCACGATCAGCAGCTTGACCGGCTTGTCAAATTTCGGTGTCGGCAGAACGCCATGTTCGTCTTGAGCAGCCATGATTAGTCTTCCTTCAGGATCGAACGGGTGCCGACGATGGACAGGCCAAACGCGTCAAGCCCCAGATATACGGTTTGCGGCGAGTCGGTTAGCAGGACCAGTTCCTGAATTCCCATCTTGGACAGGATCTGCGCCCCCAGACCGGTTTGTTTGATGGTGCGCGGCCCCTCGTCACCCGTGGCGTATAGCGAGTTGCGCGGTTGACGGAACAGGCAGACCACGCCCCGTCCTTCTTCAGCAATCTTTTCCATGGCGCGCGGCAGTTCGCGCGAGGATTTCGGACCAAGACCCAGAATATCGGGGGCCTCGTGCAGGGCATGGGTGCGGGTCAACACCGGTTCGGGTGTGGTGATGTCGCCCTTGATCATGACCACATGTTCGATGCCGTGGGTCTGATCGGTGAACAGCCGCATCTCCCACTCGCCGCCATATTCTGACGTCACCATCTGACGCGAGGTTTCGACCACCAGATTGTCATTGCGCGACCGGTAGGCGATCAGGTCACTGATCGTGCCGATCTTCATGTTGTGCTCTTGCGCAAACTCAACCAGATCGGGCAGACGCGCCATGGTGCCGTCGGGTTTCATGATCTCGCAGATCACGCCCGAGGGGTTCAGACCGGCCAGACGCGAGATATCAACGGCAGCCTCGGTATGACCGGCACGCACCAGCACCCCACCCCGCTTGGCGCGCAAGGGGAAGACGTGGCCCGGCGTTGCGATATGGGCCATCGTGTTCTGCTCGTTGATCGCAGTTGCCACGGTCAGCGCACGGTCGGCGGCCGAGATCCCGGTACTGACCCCTTCGCGCGCTTCGATGGACACGGTGAATGCGGTTTCGTGCCGGGACGAGTTGTTCACCGCCATCATCGGCAACCCAAGCGCTTCGACACGTTCTGCTGTCATCGGCAGACAGATAAGGCCACGGCCATGGGTGGCCATAAAGTTAATGGCCTCGGCATCGGCGAACTCGGCAGCAATCACCAGATCGCCCTCGTTTTCGCGATCCTCGTGGTCGACCAGAATATACATCCGGCCCGCACGCGCCTCTTCAATAATGTCTTCGATCGGGCTGATCGCGTCGCGCAGCCGGGCCTCGACCGGGCCGGGTGTCTCAAAGCTCATTGGGCAGCCTTTCGCATGGCATGTTTGAACGGCGGAATAGACCACTGAGGGCACAAAGACCAGTCCACAAACGGCGCAGGTCTGCTCCGACGCGACGTATCGTATCAGGACATCTCGGCCAGACGCGACACATAACGGGCCAGCGTATCGATCTCAAGATTGACCCGGTCACCGACCTGCACGTCACCCCAGGTGGTGACCTCTTTGGTGTGTGGGATGAAGTTGATGCCGAAATCGCAATCTGTCACGTCATTGACCGTCAGGGATGTGCCATTCAGTGCCACCGACCCTTTGGGCGCAATGAACCGTGCAAGATCCTTTGGTGCGCGCAGGGTGACGCGGGTGCTGTCGCCGTCTTCCTTGATCGCGATCACCTCGGCTACGCCATCCACATGGCCCGAGACGATATGACCGCCCAGTTCGTCACCAACCTTCAGGGCACGTTCCAGATTGACACGCTTGCCGACAGTCCATGTGTCGAGATTGGTTTTCGAGACGGTTTCCGCGCTGATCTGGACATCATACCAATCGTCGCCCAGCGCGATCACGGTCAGACACACACCGTCACTGGCAATCGAGGCCCCGATATCGATGCCCGCAGTGTCATAGGCGGTCTTGATCCGCGCGCGCAGGTCACCCTGCTGCTCCAGCTCGGCGACGGTGCCCATGTCGGTGACGATCCCTGTAAACATTCCGTTAACCCTCAGTTCCTAACCTGTGCCTGACTATCACCGTCGAGGTAAGGCCAACGGGCCGCGCGGGCAAGCCCTGCCTTGCCGTACACCGACCAAACGGGCATAGTTTCGGCAACAACAACAATACGAGCAGTTCGGATGCAGCACCCGCCTTTAAGGTCTCATGATCGGGTCTTCCTGTTCCTTCAGGGCCCGCACGGACCTTTTTTCCCGGCCTTGGGGCGTATGTTGCGCGCGACGGGGGCTCGGGTCTGGCGAGTTGGATTCAATGCAGGCGATCAGGCGTTCTGGTTTGACAAAGCAAGTTACATCTCGTTTCAGGACAAACCGGAAAACTGGCCCGCAACACTGTCCTCTTTAATCGCTGAAAAAGCTGTTACGGACATTGTACTATATGGCGACACCAGACCCATACATGCGCGTGCGGTCGAAATCGCACGGTCTTGCGGAGTTACCGTACATGTATTCGAGGAGGGGTATCTGCGCCCCTGGTGGGTGACCTATGAGCGGGACGGGTCAAATGGAAATTCCCGGCTGATGACGCTGGACGTTCAGCAGATGCGTCAGGCTATGGCCCTGTCCGACCGAAAGGCGCCGCCGCCCCCGTCGCATTGGGGAGACATGCGGCATCATATCTTCTATGGCGCCCTTTATCATTGGTTCGTGATGACTCTGAACAGCCGCTACCGAAACTTTCAACCGCACAGGGAATTACCTGTCTCGCAAGAATTCAGATTGTACCTCAAGCGCCTGTTTTTGATGCCTTTTCATCGTCTTCAGCGAAGTGTGGCGACGGCGCGGGTCAGATGGGGCGGATACCCCTACCACCTCGTTCTGTTGCAGCTTGGGCATGACAGCTCGGTGAAAGCTCATTCCAGCTTTTCGGGCATGTGTGAATTTCTTGAGCTGGTAATCGAAGGATTTGCGCAAGGCGCGCCGACCCATCACAGGCTGGTGGTAAAGGAACACCCCCTGGAAAACCATCGCGAACCGTTGCGACGCCGGGCCCGTGAGATTGCCAGAAAACACGGCATCGACGACCGGGTTCATTATGTGCCGGGCGGCAAGCTGGCCAGATTGCTGGATGAGGCGAATTCGGCCGTCACCGTGAATTCCACCGCCGGACAGCAGGTCCTGTGGCGGGGCATTCCATTGCGCATTTTCGGGCGTTCGGTTTATGACAAACCCGATTTCGTCTCGCAGCAGCCGATCGCGGCGTTTTTTGCCGATCCTTGCCGCCCCGATTCCGAAGCCTATCGCTGTTATCGGCAATTTCTTCTGGAAACCAGTCAGGTACCCGGCGGGTTCTATTCAAGACGAGGGCGCCGTCAGCTGCTGCGCCGCGCCGTGGATATGCTTTTGGACACCAACGATCCCTACCAATCGGTTCTGAATACGAACGAGGCGCGAACGACACAGTTGAAAGTCGTCGAATGAAACGGGTGGTGTGTGACTGGAAGTTAAGCAACTTACCAGCTAATCTGCACGCAACTACAAAAGACTGAGGATATCGGGCGGTGAAAGTCTCTCCTAGGCGATGGATTCGGGGCGTGTCCTTTGTGGCTGCAATTGGCCTGCTGGCCGCGTGCCAGCTGCCAAAATCCGGACCGAACAAATCCGAAATTCTGGCCGGTTCAGTTCAAAAAGGGGGCAACGCATTTGTCGTTGAAGTTGATGACAACGTCACACGCGCGACATCCGCTATTCCTCAGTATGGTTTTTCTTCCTCCTTTAGCAGTGCCCAGACATTGACCGCGGATACCGTCCGCCCTGGCGACGTGCTGGGGCTGACCATCTGGGAAAACGTCGACGATGGCCTTCTGTCCGGCGAAACCGGTCTTGCGACCGCGTTGAATGAGGTTCAGGTCGACAGCGACGGATTTATCTTTGTTCCCTATGCAGGCAGGATTCGGGCTGCGGGAAACACGCCGGAACAGCTGCGCGTTCTGATCACAGACAAGCTTCAGGAACAAACGCCGGACCCGCAGGTCGAAGTGCGGCGCGTCGCTGGTGACGGGTCCACCGTCTCGCTGACGGGCACGGTCGCCGCGCCGGGCATTTATCCGATTGAACGGCCAACCCGGTCGCTGCTTGGTATGTTGTCCCAGGCGGGCGGAGTCTCGGTCGCGTCTGACATCGCGCTGGTGACCCTGATCCGGGGCGATCAGAAGGGTACCGTTTGGTACGAGGACCTGTTTCGCAACCCCAAGCTGGACGTCGCCCTGCGCGGTGGCGACCGCATTCTGGTGGAAGAGGACAGCAGATCGTATATCGCCCTTGGCGCAACCGGGGGCCAGTCGCGCGTGGCATTTGAAAGTCAGGACCTGTCGGCACTGGAAGCCTTGGCACAGGTCGGTGGTCTGCTGACGCTGTCCTCAGATCCAACCGGTATCTTTATCCTGCGCAAGGAACGTCAGGATGTCGCCCGCAGTATCACCGGACGCGCCGACCTCAAAGGGGATCAGCGCATGATCTACCTGCTGAACCTGACAGCCCCCAACGGCCTGTTCATTGCACGCGATTTCGTGATCCGGGACGATGATACGATCTACGTGACCGAAGCGCCCTATGCACAATGGAGCAAATCGATCTCACTTATCGCAGGCGGTCTGACACCCGTTGCAAACGTTGCCACCCTAACCGGCAATTGATGCATGAGGCCCGATCCCGACACGTCAGCCGGGAGCGGGCAAAATCGGCTGTTTGTCTATAACGGCGGCTTTCTGACCCAGAAACGTCTGAGAAGAATTCTGTCGCTTGCGGGTTACGACATTCGTCTGGGATATCCCAAAGACGGCGATTGCGTAGGTGTCTGGGGCAACAGCCCGACAGCGCATCGCGGTCTTAAGATTGCCGAAAAACACGCTGCCCCGGTTCTGCGGGTCGAGGACGCCTTTCTCAGATCTCTGCACCCGGGCCGGAATGGCGAGCCCCCTTTGGGGCTGTTACTGGATCGTTCCGGCCTGCATTTCGATGCCGCTGCGCCATCTGAACTTGAAACAGTGCTGGCCACGCACCCGCTGGATGACACGGCCCTGCTGAACCGTGCCCGCGCCGCGATCACGCGGATCAGGGAGCTTAACCTCAGCAAGTACTCCGCCTTCGATCTCGATCTTGACCCACCCGATCCGGGTTATGTTCTGGTGATTGATCAGACGGCCGGCGATGCGTCGGTAACAGCAAGCAGAGCGGACCGCGCCCGGTTTCTTGAAATGCTTGTCTTGGCGCAGGAGGAAAACCCCGGCGCGCGTATCCTGATCAAGACGCATCCTGAAACACTGGCTGGTCACCGTCAGGGGCATTTTACCAATCAGGACCTGTCAGACCGGATATCGCAGTTCAGCGACCCGATCAGCCCATGGCCGTTGCTTGAAGGGGCTGTCGCAGTCTACACCGTGTCCTCGCAACTGGGGTTTGAGGCAATTCTGGCTGGCCACAAACCGCGTGTTTTCGGCCAACCTTTCTATGCAGGATGGGGCCTGACGCAGGATGACCGCCCCGTTCCGCGTCGTCAGCGCAGCCTGACACGGGCACAATTGTTCGCGGCCGCCATGCTGCTTTACCCGACTTGGTACGATCCCTATCGCGATCAGCTGTGCGAGCTGGAAACGGTGCTGGACACGTTAGAGGCACAGACCCGCGTTTGGCGACAGGACAAGAACGGCTGGACGGCATCCGGGATGCGCTTGTGGAAACGCAGGCATCTGCAACAGTTCTTCGGACAACATGGAAAGCTGCGCTTTACGGCATCTCAACCCGGCACACCGGACCACCCCCACATGGTCTGGGCCAGCCAGGCAAGGAACACCGAAGGGGCGGTTCGGGTCGAAGACGGGTTCTTGCGTTCACGTGGACTTGGGGCGGCACTGGTCCCGCCACTGTCGCTGGTGACGGACGAATTCGGTATCTATTACGACCCGACAAAACCCAGCCAGTTGGAAGAGTTGATCACTTTGCGTGAAACGTTGAGGCCGGATCAGGACCTGCGCGCAGAGCGTCTTATCGAGAACCTCTTGGCCGCAGGCTTGAGCAAATACAATACCGGCAATCCCGCCAGCCCCCTGCCCGAAGGCCATCGTATTCTTGTGCCCGGACAGGTCGAGGACGATGCCTCGATCCTGTTGGGTACCAGCGCGGTTCGCAACAATCTGGACCTGCTGAAAGCTGCGCGGGACGCCAATCCCGACGCGATCCTGATTTACAAACCCCACCCCGATGTCGAAGCGGGTTTGCGCGAAGGCAGGATCGATGCCGAGGCAATTGCCGACATCGTCGCAACCCAAACAGACCCCGCATCATTGTTGCTGCACGTGCAGGAAGTATGGACCATGACGTCGCTTCTGGGGTTCGAAGCTTTGCTGCGCGGCGTGAAGGTTACAACTCTGGGCGCGCCTTTTTATGCGGGTTGGGGGCTGACCACGGATCTGGGGGCTGTTCCTGCCCGGCGTGGTGCGCGACCGACGTTGATGGGCCTCGTCCATGCCACCCTTATTGATTATCCTCGCTATTTCGACCCGGTCACGGGGCAACCCTGCCCCGTCGAGGTTGCCGTTGAACGTCTGGCGCAGGGCACTTGTGCCCCGACCGGTCCCTTCAATCGTGTTCTGTCAAAACTTCAGGGCGTGTTTGCGACACATGCGCACTTGTGGCGCTAAACCTAGTCAGACGCCCTGCGCCAACGGTGCAGGATATCCCCACCCACCCTATTGGTTTCCATCAGCTCGAATCTTGGCGCAGCGTCCAGCGTCGTTAACCCCAATGTTCCAACTGCCGCCAGCCCCTCGGCACCGATGGTCAATCCGGCAGTAAATCCGACCAGTTCATCCACCAGATCCTCGGCCAGCAGTGACGCCGCCAGCGCCGCCCCCCCTTCGCAGAAGACGCTAGTCAGACCGGCTTGCCCCAACTGATGGAGCAGATCGACCGCGTCAATCTGATGATCTTTCAACGCGCAGGGGATCAGCCTTGCGCCCAGTCCTTCCCAGGCTTTCGCGCGCTCGGAATCCGGGTGATGCGCATGGCAGAGCCAGACAGGTGTCTTTGATGCTGTGCGGGCCAAATGTCCCATCAGGGATATGTCCATATGGCGCGAAACGACAACGCGCACCGGTTGATGTTCAACGCCAAGATCCCGAACCGTCAGTGACGGATCGTCGGCCCGCGCGGTACCCGCTCCGACCATCACCGCATCGTGACGCGCACGCATGGCATGGACGACACGACGCGCCTGTGGCCCGGTGATCCATTGGCTGTGTCCGGTCGAGGTTGCGATCCGCCCATCAAAACTGCTGGCTAGCTTGAGGGTCACGAAAGGTCGGCCTTGTTCCGTCTTCAGGAAGAAGCCTTCCAGATCACGTTCCGCCTGCTCTGCGAGGACACCGGTTACGACCTTAATTCCGGCCTCGCGCAACTTGGCAAAGCCCTGCCCTGCGACGCGCGGATCACTGTCTTCCACGGCGGCCACGACACGGGCGACACCCGCAGCAATCAAAGCCTCGGCACAGGGGGGTGTCTTGCCGTGATGGGCGCAGGGTTCCAAAGTTACATAGGCGGTCGCACCGTGCGCGGCCTGCCCGGCTTGCGCCAAAGCCTCGGTCTCGGCATGGGGGCGACCGCCCGGCTGGGTCCAACCGCGCCCGACAATCCGGCCTTTGCGCACGATAACACAACCCACTGCAGGGTTTGGCCAGCACATCCCCTGGCCGCGCCGCCCCAGTGACAGGGCCAGCGCCATGAATCGCTTATCTGTTTCGCTCACTCGTCCGTCGGTGGCTGCGGCGGGCGCAGTTCGTGGACAAACTCCTCAAAATCATCGGCCGCCTGGAAATTCTTGTACACACTCGCAAAGCGAACATAAGCGACGGTATCGATCCGCGCCAGAGCTTCCATGACGATCTCGCCGATCTTGTGGGACGGGATATCCGTATCGCCCATGCTTTCCAGCCGACGTACGATACCCGATATCATCTGATCGATCCGCTCGGGATCAACTGGCCGTTTCTGCATCGAGATACGGATCGAACGTTCCAGTTTATCGCGATCGAAATCCTCGCGCTTACCATTGGTCTTTATGACAACCAAATCACGCAGTTGCACACGTTCATAGGTCGTGAACCGCCCGCCACAGGCCGGGCAGAACCGGCGTCGGCGGATTGCCACGTGATCCTCTGCCGGACGTGAATCTTTTACCTGAGTATCGATATTTCCGCAAAACGGGCAGCGCATCCGCCGTCTCCTCGTCCCTTGTTCCGCCTCTTTTTGTAAGCGCTGCGACTTACTTATCCACAACTATAGGGCAGCAACTAGGATTTGGGTAGTCGGAAATTTCAACCGCTAGATAAAGGGTCAGGCCAGGTGCGCTGCAATCCGTCTCTGGTGTGGTGCCGTGCGGTGTTCAAACAGATATATCCCCTGCCATGTTCCAAGGCATGGGCGACCCTGCGACACAGGTATCGACAAGGATACAGGCAACAGCGCAGCTTTTATATGCGCGGGCATGTCATCGGGGCCTTCATAAGTATGCCTTAGATACGACATTGACGGGTGATTGGATGACGGCACCAGCCTTTCGAAGAACGCCCGAAGGTCGGTTTGAACTTCGGGATCCGCGTTTTCCTGAATAAGCAACGAACAGGAGGTGTGGCGAACGAAAAGCGTCAGTAAGCCATCCGTCGCCACCTGCCCCAGCCAATGCGTCAACTCGGCCGTGAACTCGTAAAGACCTGAACCTTGGGTCTGTATTACAAATTCAGTCTGCATTCACGGTGTCTCGCCGTTTTGTCAGTCGTTAAAGAACGGTCGATAGTTACACCTGGCATTCGCGCCTTGTACAGACATGCTGTACCCCGGCTGAAAACCAACCGAAACAAAGCTGCTTGGCTGCGCACCAACATTCTGTGGCGGCTTGATCGAAAACTGAACCGCTGTTTTACGCCCTGTGGTGACGCTTGGCCCATACCCGCGCAACACGTAGATCGGATCGCGCCAGCCCGCGCCCAAAGTACGCCGTGCATAATCCGCTGCCGCGCACCAGTATCCTTCGGTACGCTGGTCGCCGCGCGGAATAACCTCGAAGTCAGTGGCGTTTATCGGCTCGGTCCGGTACCCGTGCGGCGCTGCGTCAGCAGCCATGGGAATGCTGAACGCCAGGGCGGCAATCGCGGCAAATGTCCGTGTATGTTTCATTGTCATTACTTCCCTGATTGTGTGTGTCAAAAAGGTTAGGCCATTAGCTTCGTCCGCACAGGGTCGCTCACGTTCTGTTTAATCTGTCTCGTGCGATACGTGAACCGGCGTGAGCCATCCCTGATACCTGATCAACATTCCCAGTCCCGGCGCGTCCGCAGACACAACAAACCGAAAGCGCCCCGTTTTGTCCTGCCATTCGCGCGTTCTTGATCGCGGCAAGGCAAAAGCTGGCATCGGAATACCAAACACGGTCAGGCGGAGGATTTTGATGTGCATTCCGTTTTCCCGCCAAATGGGCTTTAACCAGATTGAGATCGAGCCGAAAGATTCCCGAACACACTCTCTTTTCGTATCATATTTCAGAGTTGATCGGGTTTTGTGGCCCGCGAAATTCCGGTCCCATGACCAGAATTCGCCATTTGCACCAATTTGCAGGGAAACGGGGACGTCTTTGCCGCTTCGCGGAAATCCGGCCAGACGTGTTGCAAGGGCAACCCATAGCCCTTTGCCACGTTCGATGTCGCAGCGTCCCGCAAAGCAGCCCTCGCTCATGTGCAGAATTCGAACCGCCTTTGGCAACCTTTCGGTCGATCCTATCGCCTTAAGAAAGGGATCGCCCATCGCTAGTACCCGTTTTCGGCAAAACGAGCGCTGATATCGGGACCGGGAACCAGACATGTCTTGGAACGACCAAAGAACGCGTATCTGTTTCGTGCGATCAAGCGATAGGCCGGATCCTTGATGGGCCGAGGCAGAAACCGGCATATTGATAACAGCGACCACGGAGCGCGCAACTGTCGCATCGCCTCGGAAAATGCATCCAGATGCTGAAAAACAGCGCCATCCACGACCACCAGATTGGTTTGAAAATCCTGTGTGGGAAGGCCGAGATCTCGATACAGTTTTTGCCCAAGCGGGGACTGCGCCGTGGCAAATTGGAAAACATGGCGCCGGTCACGTTTCAGCATAAACTGGAAAAACCCCGAACACAGCACGCATTCGCCGTCAAACACAATCAGGTTTTGGTCATAAACCCCTGTATTCTCAAAAACATCTTGCAAGGTTTTTCACCGGTATTTTTGACTTAAAGCCAGCCTGACAAAACCACCTGAGCGAAGCAATGCGACATGTACGAAAGGTATGGGGGCGTGCCGGGGAGCCTTGACCAGAGGCTGGTGATTTCCCCGAGGCTCTGACCTCATCCCCATAAAGGTCTGGACCCGGCAACATTGCTGAATTGGTTCGTTGCACATGGCGACGCTTGTCCATACCGGTCAATAAAATTCGAGAATTTGCCACCGATGGCTTGTTTCTGTGTGAAATCGACTTGTCAGCACCGTCGATCATGAAAGAGAATTCTGTAATAGTCCGCTTATGTATTTGAAAATTTGAGGTACTGCTTCGCGATGGATGTCGATATCGGCCGACTTCATCTGTTTGTTCAGGCACTGGACCGCTATTCCGGAAATGGCGATATGTCCTGTAATGTCCTGAAGATGGCAGGGCTGCGCCCTCAGGATATCGCGCCGCCGGTCTCAACCTACAGCGTACAAAGCGAGGCTTTGTTTATCCGTTATGCATGTGACGCCACCCACGACGTCACGTTTGCAGCTCGCACGGGTCTTGAGGTTACGTCAGCCTCGACCGTGACCGCCTATATCAGCAAGTATTCCCGCGATCTGAAACAGGTGATGGAGAACCTCTCGCGCTTTCACGGCATCATCGACCCTGCCATCGCGCTTAACCTGCGCGTCGCGGGTAACTTTGCGACCTTGGAAGCCGAGTGGAAAGACCCCGGATTTACGCGGTATCACAGACGCACCGAGTTCCTGATATTTGCTGCCCTGGCCAGAATGCGGAACCTGACGCAAGTCAATCTCTATCCGATAGAAATTCGGTTTCAGCACAGGGTCGGCGACCACGCCCGAAGATTTGAGAAGCTTGCCGGTTTTCCCGTGACCTTTGGGGCTGAGAGCCTCGAGATTATCCTGCCACTTTCCGCGCTGGACCTGCCGGTGCCGACATATGACCCCCAACTCAGAGAGCACTTGCTGGGATATGCAGATCGCCTGCTTTCTGAGAGAGGCGCGCCCAAACATCTGACCCGCTCCAAGGTCGAAGGGCTGGTTACCCGTTCCCTGCCCGGCGCAATCCCGCAGGCCGAAAGCGTCGCGGCTGATCTGGGGATGAGCCTTAGAACCTTCAGCAGGCGCCTCAGGGATGAAGGCACCAGCTATCGCGATGTTGTCGACGATCTGCGGTGCGACCTGGCGCAGACCTTTATCAAGAATGAAATGCCCTTGTCCGAAATCGCCTATTCGCTGGGCTATGCGGATCAGGCCGCATTTTCGACCGCTTTCAAACGTTGGACAGGCCAGCCGCCCAGCGCGTTCAAGACACGGTTGGCACACCCGATACGGACGTGAGACCGGGGGTCATCAGCTTGAAAAACCTCGCCCCGGCCCGTCCCATGAGTGGACAGACCGGATATAGAAGGACAGAAGGTCCGGGCCTTGTGCGTTCCCGCCAATGTGATGGGAGAACAGGCCATCGTGAAGAGCGCCTTGATTGAAAAAAGGCGCCTCGGGTGAGGCGCCTTGGAAATTATTGATCCAGGAAGGACCGAAGCTTTCGGGATCGGCTGGGATGCTTCAGCTTCCGCAGCGCCTTCGCTTCAATCTGGCGGATACGTTCGCGGGTCACGCTGAACTGCTGACCCACCTCTTCAAGCGTGTGATCGGTGTTCATACCGATGCCGAAACGCATCCGCAGCACACGTTCTTCGCGCGGGGTGAGCGAGGCCAAAACCCGTGTGGTGGTTTCCTTGAGGTTTTCCTGAATGGCGCTGTCCAGAGGCAGAACGGCATTCTTGTCCTCGATGAAATCACCCAGCTGGCTGTCTTCTTCGTCACCAATCGGCGTTTCCAGCGAAATCGGCTCTTTGGCGATTTTCATCACCTTGCGAACCTTCTCAAGCGGCATTTGCAGCTTTTCGGCCAGTTCCTCAGGTGTCGGTTCGCGGCCGATCTCGTGCAGCATCTGGCGACCGGTCCGGACCAGCTTGTTGATCGTTTCGATCATATGAACCGGAATACGGATTGTGCGCGCCTGATCCGCGATTGAACGCGTGATCGCCTGACGAATCCACCACGTTGCATAGGTCGAAAACTTATAGCCGCGGCGGTATTCGAACTTGTCTACCGCCTTCATCAGGCCGATATTACCTTCCTGAATAAGATCAAGGAATTGCAGGCCGCGGTTCGTGTACTTCTTGGCGATCGAGATCACCAGACGCAGGTTGGCTTCGACCATTTCCTTCTTGGCCTGCCGCGCCTCTTTTTCACCCTTCTGGACCTGCTGAACGATGCGGCGGAATTCGCTGATGTCCAGACCCACATACTGGCCGACCTGAGCCATGTCGTTGCGCAGTTCTTCGACCTTCGCGGTTGAGCGTTCGATGAACATCTGCCAACCCCGACCCGGCTTTTCCGCCATCTCGGCCAGCCAGTTCGGGTCCAGTTCGCGGCCGCGGTATTCGTCGATGAACTCGCGACGGTTGATCCGCGCCTGATCGGCCAGCTTCACCATCGAGCTGTCCAGCGCCATAACGCGACGGTTGATACCGTAAAGCTGATCGATCAAAGCCTCGATCCGGTTGTTGTGCAGGTGAAGACCATTCACCAGTTGCACAATCTCGGCCCGCAACTTCTGATAAGTCGCTTCGTCCTCTTCGCTGAACGTGCCATCCTCGTTCAGGGTGGCCGAGATACGGCTGTCCTGCATTTCAGACAGCATCGCGAAATCGGTAGAGATCCGTTCCAGAGTGGTCAGAACCTGATCCTTCAATGCCGCTTCCATCGCGGCCAGCGACATATTAACCTGATCGTCTTCGTCATCATCGTCGTCGCTGGTGATCGGGTTGCCATCCGCATCCAGTTCCGGCCCGGCCTCTCTTGCAGGTTTTGCAGCCTGCACGGCAGACGCATCAACGACTGGCGCGTCGCCGTCTTCGTCCAGCTGGTTGCCGAACGTGGTTTCCAGATCGATGACATCCCGCAGCAGAATGTCTTCGGACAACAATTCATCGTGCCAGATGGTGATCGCCTGGAAGGTCAACGGGCTTTCGCACAGGCCTGCGATCATGGTGTTGCGCCCTGCTTCAATCCGCTTGGCGATGGCAATCTCGCCCTCACGGCTGAGCAGTTCAACCGAACCCATCTCGCGCAGATACATGCGAACAGGGTCGTCGGTGCGGTCCAGCTTTTCAGTGGCGGCCCCTGCCAACGCAACCTCGCGGTTGCTTTCGGTGGTTGTCAGATCGGTCGAGCCTTTGTTCTCTTCCTCTTCGGCCTCTTCATCTTCGATGATGTTGATGCCCATCTCGGACAGCATCGACATAACGTCTTCGATCTGTTCCGAACTGACCTGATCAGGCGGCAATACCTGATTGAGCTGATCGTAGGTGATGTAACCTTTCTCGCGGGCCTCGGCGATCATCTTCTTGACGTTGGCCTGGCTCATGTCCAGCGAGATTTCCTGTTCCTGCTCGTCGGATTTGCTATCTTCGGTCGTATCTTTGGCGGCCATTCAATGCTCCTGCAGGGATGGGTGATTCGTTTGAACCGAATCATTAGCGCGTAGAAGTGATTCGACCACCCGTTTACCTGTTTTTCTTTTCCAGTGCCTTACGAAAACACCATTTTACCGGCGTTTCCGAGTGAAATCGATCTTGGCAAGGGAATCAGCAAAGCCATCTCGTTCAGCTTTCTTCAAACGAGCACCGTTGTGTGCAACATCGTATACAGCCTTGTCTTCGTTTTGACTTCGTGTTGCGCGATTAAGTTCTTCTGCCGCCTGACCAAGTCGGTATGTAAGTGTTTCATCCGGAGTAGCTGTGATCTCTTCTTGACCCTCAACTACTTCTTCCTCACGCCCCCGGAGCGCTTTGATTTTCGCGAGTTCTTCGGCCAGTGTCATCTCGGCCTTTTCGACGTCGCCTGGTTTGAACACACAGGGGATTACGGCGACATGGCGAAGGGCCAGCAGGTTTTCAAGGGCCGAGGGCCCTAAAGTTTCGGTAATGTGGTCCTTCAGATTGTCCGGGTCATCGATCGCGTGGCGCAGGATTGCAGTTCGCAATGCAGCATGATCGGGATCACGGCATTCCATTTCTTCCATTTGGTGTTCGAACTGCACGACGACTTGGGGGTTAAGCGCGGCAATAGCCAGAATGGCCGCTTCGCGCAGTTGAATCTCGGCATTCTCGGACGAGGCTAAAAACGAGGACCGCGCGCCGGGCGTGGCGGGCTGTTTTGGCGGCACCCATTTGCCGCGCGGTTGCCATTGCCGGGATTTCGGCTGCCGTTGCGGGCGGAACAAGTGCCAGCGCAGGTCCTTGATCTCTTGCCCATAATGCGCCCGGATCGATGGGTCGCGGATAAGCTTGATTTTCTCGCGCAGGGACTTGTCCAAAGCCGCCTTGCGTTCGGGGCTGTCGAACACCTTGCCGTCGGTCTCGCGCTGCCACAGCAGCTTGACCATCGGAATGGCTCCATCCAGCACGGCCTTCACGGCGCCTGCCCCATCGACGCGCAGCAGGTCGTCGGGGTCTTTGCCCTCGGGCATCAGGGCAAACCGCAGCGACTTTCCAGCTTCGAGCAGCGGCAAAGCCAGATCAACCGCCCGCATCGCAGCGCGCAGACCTGCTGTGTCGCCGTCCAGCGCAATGATCGGCTCGTCCGATATCCGCCACAGCAGTTGCAATTGATGTTCGGTGATGGCCGTTCCCAAAGGGGCAACCGACGCGCCAAAGCCGGCTTCGACCAGCGCGATCACGTCCATATAGCCTTCGGCCACGATCAGCGGCTGACCCTTCCCCGCCGCCTGACGTGCCGGGCCTTGATTGTAAAGACTGCGTCCTTTGTCGAACAGCTCGGTCTCGGGCGAGTTCAGATATTTCGCGTTGTCATTGGGGTCCATCGCCCGCCCACCAAACGCGATACAACGTCCGCGTGGATCGCGGATCGGGTACATGATGCGGTTGCGGAAGGTGTCATAAGGCTTTTTGCCCTTGTTCGAGGGCTTGGCCAGCCCGGCCCCAAGGATCAGGTCCTCGGCCACGTTCTTGCCGCGCAGATGGTCCCAAAGCGCCTGCCAATCGTCCGGGGCAAATCCAATCTCCCACCGGTCCAGCGCTTGCGCGTTCAACCCGCGGCGCATGAGGTAGTCTCGTGCGGCGGCTCCTGCCCCGGTCTTGAGTTGCAGGCGGAAGAACTGCGCTGCCTGCTCCATCACATCAGCCAGCTGTGTTCGGTGGTCCTGTTTTTCCTGCGCCTTCGGATCGCGCGCAGGCATCGGCATCCCGGCTTCGCGGGCCAGAATCTCGACAGCTTCGATGAACGAGACATTCTCGGTCTCTTTCACAAAACTGATCGCGTCGCCTTTGGCGTGACAGCCAAAGCAGTAGTAAAACCCCTTTTGGTCATCCACGTGGAACGAGGCCGTCTTTTCATGATGGAACGGGCAAGGCGCCCACATATCCCCTTTGCCCTGATTGGACTTGCGTTGGTCCCACATGACTTTGCGCCCGACAACCTGAGACAGGCTGAGCCGCGTGCGCATTTCGTCCAGAAATCCGGGGGGCAATGACATATCAATTGTTGAGGTTGTTTTTTATTGCCTGAACTTGATCCCAGTTGTCCACGCATTGTTGGTACATGATCTCACTGAGATCATTTTTTCGCAGATCTCGTTTCTTTTGTTGGAATACCCAGGAAGTCAAATGTGGGATCGCAGCGTTGTAACCCGCTGGCCAAGTCGGGCTCGTAGAAGCGATTGCGCTCGCAACATCCTCTTCTTTTACGCGATCCAGCCGTGCTTTCTGGATCGCCCTGACAACATCTGCCTGATATCCACAACTTTGTTCTTTGGTTTCCGCTGCCGCCAAAGGCGTAGCCAGCAAAGCTGCGGTGATAGCGATACGTAACATAGGGAGCTCCCTGAATCGTTTCTGAACGTCAGTTTAACGACGCGAGCCGAGACCTTCCACAATCGTTTTTTCCACATCACCGGGGAATGCGGACAAGCGGGTGGCCGAACACGGCCACCCGAAATCACATTAGAGACCTTTGGCACGGTAGCTTTTCGCAACACGGTCAATCGCCACGATATAAGCCGCCGTACGCAGGTCCTCGACATCATCACGGCTGTGCCAAACCTCACGCATCGACTGATAAGCAATGCGCATTGTGTCATCGAGACCCGAGCGCACCAGCTCAAGCTCATCCGCACCTTTGAGGTACTTGGCCTTAAAGTCCGGCGACATCGACCATGCATCGCCCAGGTACCGGTCCAGCCTTTCCAACTCGCTGACGATCAGTTCGTGACGCGACTCTTCCTGACGACGCTGCATCCGGCCAAAGCGAATATGGCTAAGGTTCTTGACCCATTCGAAATAGGATACTGTCACACCGCCTGCGTTGGCATACATGTCGGGGATGATCACTGTGCCCTTCTTACGCAGGACTTCATCCGCGCCAGCGGTAACCGGACCATTGGCAGCTTCGATAATCAGCGGTGCCTTGATCCGATCGGCGTTCGACAGGTTAATAACACCCTCCAAAGCCGCCGGGATCAGAATGTCGCATTCGGCCTCCATCACTGCTGCACTTTCAGCGGAATGGGTCGCATCGGGATAGTCTTTTACGCCGCCGTGTTTGACAATCCACTGCCGCACGGCTTCGACGTCAATGCCGTCGGGATTAAATAGTGCACCGTCCCATTCGATGATTCCGGTGATGCGCGCGCCATCTTCCTCGCTCAGGAACTTGGCTGCGTGATAACCTACATTGCCAAGCCCCTGCACGATAATGCGCTTACCATCCAGTTTGCCCGACAAACCTGCTTTCTCAATGTCTTCAGGGTGGCGGAAAAACTCGCGCAGCGCATATTGGATGCCACGTCCGGTCGCCTCGACCCGCCCGGCAATGCCGCCTGCATTCAAGGGCTTGCCGGTGACACAGGCGCGCGCGTTGATATCCGTTGTGTTCATCCGCGCGTATTGGTCGGCGATCCAGGCCATCTCACGTTCGCCGGTGCCCATATCGGGCGCAGGCACGTTTTGCGATGGGTTTATCAGGTCTCGCTTTGCAAGCTCATACGCAAATCGCCGCGTGATCTGTTCCAGCTCATGCTCTTCATATTCTCGTGGATCAATGCAAAGCCCCCCCTTGGAGCCACCAAACGGCGTTTCAACAAGCGCGCACTTATACGTCATCAGCGCAGCCAGGGCTTCGACTTCGTCCTGATTCACTGCGGTGGCATATCGAATACCGCCCTTAACCGGTTCCATATGTTCCGAGTGGACAGATCTGTAGCCGGTGAAGGTATGAATTTCACCACGCAACCGAACACCAAATCGAACTGTGTAGGTTGCGTTGCAGACACGGATCTTTTGCTCCAACCCCGGCGGCAGCTCCATAAGGGCGGCTGCCCTGTTGAACATCAGGTCAACACTTTCACGAAAGCTGGGTTCTTTGATGCCGGTCATAAAATCCTCCGTAGCGGTACATGACGATACGTCACGACGTTTTGTCGCACCACTGGCGGCATGCTGCAATCAAACAATGCACTTTTTTTAATCATTTTATGAACGCAGGCTTAGTTGCCCTAGGGTGAGTCGCTCAGATCGGCCAACTCCTTAACGAATTGTTTTCAATTCATCGACAGATCACCTGAAACGCTCCGAATTATACCCCTCGGGCGCGTAAAAAGGCCAAAACCAAGCCTTTTTCGCCCAATTCACGCCACGTTTGAAAATTAACTTTATCCCAAATCTCTTTTTCTTTGACGCACGAATTCGACGTGTGAAGCGGAGTAACCAGAATGCTTAATTCCTTGCTTTGTAACGACGGCTCGAAACCGAAGCGCAAAACGTTCAAGTTAGAGCAGTTCGCTCGGAACGAAGATGGCGTCTTCACCATTTTCGTATTGTTTATGGTGGTCCTGATGCTGGCGATTACCGGCATGTCCATGGATGTCATGAAGTATGAGCGCGACCGTGCCAGCCTGCAATCCACACTGGACCGTGCTGTGCTAGCAGCCGCAGACCTCGACCAGGACCTTCCCGCCAAGACGGTTGTCGATTCCTATATGGACAAGGCCGGGCTGGGCAATCTGAACGCCGTTACGACAGTTGTTGAAGGTTTTGGCTCCAAGAAAGTGTCTGCAACTGCTGAGGCTGTTCTAACAACGCGTTACCTGCGGTATGGCGGCGTTCCTAAACTGAACCTGAAATCAAGCAGTACGGCCGAAGAATCCATTGGCGCTGTCGAAATCTCGTTGGTTCTCGACATCTCCGGCTCCATGTCCCAAGCATCTGCCACGCCATCTAAGACCAAAATCGCAGTTCTCAAAGAAGCTGCATCGGAATTTGTAAGGCTCATGCTAGACAAACCGAACGAAACGCAGATTTCAATCTCGATTGTTCCTTACGCAACGCAGGTAAGCGCAGGAGCGTCAATCCTGGACAAGTTCACGAATGTCACGCAGGAACATAGTTATTCGCACTGCGTAAACTTTATTCCGGAACAGTACAGCGATTCTGATCTGGAACGGGATGACAGGCTGGAACGTACCGCCCATTTTGATCCATTTTACTATGCTGAAGGAACTCTCAAAGAACCTGTTTGCCCGGTCCGCGCAGGGAGTGCGATCACCCCTGTCACCGACAACATGAACAAACTGCTTGCTCAGATTGCGTCCCTCACCCCCGGTGGCAACACATCGATCGATATTGGGATGAAGTGGGGTACCGCCCTGCTCGACCCAAGTATGCGCGGAATTGTTCGCGACCTGTCACTGGAACCGGATCCGGCCTATGCGTATACAACTATTGTGCCTTCAAAATTCTCGGTCCGACCTTCGGACTATGACGGTGATGTTCTGAAAATCGCCATTGTTATGACCGACGGTCAGAACACCGATCAATACATGCTTAACCCGTCGTTACGCGAAGGCATGTCCGACGTCTGGTACAACTCAGAATCCGGTGAATACACTGTCTACCATTCTGAGGGCCGCCCGAATTATTTCTGGCCTCAGCAAGGCGTTTGGGCGGATCATCCTTACGGAAATCTGGAATCCGAGACCGCTGCGGACGAAGAACCGGGAACCGCGATTCGGTTAACATATCCTGTACTGTTTAACCGGATATCTTTGGCCTCGAATGCACGCGACAACTATTACTGGCAGTCCAGCGGATGGGCAGAATGGTATTCTAAAGCCTTTTCGAAAGTCGAAACGTCGGCCAAGAACCAGCGCACCAAGCACATTTGTGATGCGGCCAAAGATCAGGGAATCATCGTTTACGGTATCGCGTTCGAAGCGCCCAGAAGCGGATACAGGACCCTCAAAGACTGTGCCAGCTCTGACAGCCACGTCTATGACGTAAGTGGCCTGAACCTTGAGAAAGCCTTTGAATCCATCGCATCGTCGATCCGCAAGCTGAGGCTAACCCAATGATCAGTAAAAAACTCTTGAAGCTCCGTCTATTTCGGCACTCTGAGGCCGGAAATGCGACAATTGAGTTTGTCATGCTCATTCCGTTTTTCCTGGCGCTTCTTGTAGCCGGTGCCGAGCTGTCGATCATCACAATGAAACATGCTGCACTGGAGCGTGGGGTCGATCTGGTCGTACGGGATATTCGACTGGGTACCGGCACTGACTGGCAACACGACCAGATCAGGGATCAGATTTGCGATGTTTCCGGCATCAAGGATTGTAGCGGTAATTTGCGGCTGCAAATGATCAAACAGAATGCGTTTGAAGGAATCAATCTTCCAGAAAAAGTTGCATGCACTGATACTTCTGAAGAGGCCGATCCATTGCAGGTGTTCAAGTTTGACAATGGCTTATCCAATGAATTGATGATCCTGCGGGCCTGTCTGCGTATCGATCCAGTTCTTGAGGCTTCAGCCATTGCAAAGCTTGTCCCGGATGAAACCGGTCACTATGTGGTGACCGCGACGACAGCATTCGTACAGGAGCCACTGTAAGATCATGTCTGCGCTCAGAAAATTGAAGAACTGTGCCAAAGCCTTCAAGAATGATGAAAACGGCATTCTGACCGTAGAAGCCCTCATGATTTTCCCGTTGATGCTTTGGACAATCACGTTCACCTTCACCGCTTTTGAAGGATTTCGTCAAAGTGCGTCAAATCTCAAGGCAGCCTACACAATCAGCGACCTGATATCGCGTGAAACGGATGCCGTAACCGATGTGTATATCGACTCGCTGCACGATTTGGCGGGCAAGATGATCAATAACCGGTCAGACGTGAAAATGCGTGTCTCGCTGATCGTTTACGACGAGGACGATGAACGCCACTATGTGCGCTGGTCGACCGTTCGCGGCTTTGACAATGAATGGGACGACAACAGCATCGATGAAATCAAGGATCGCCTGCCGCCAATGCCCAATCAGGACACGGTTATTCTGGTCGAAACGTCGAATGAATACATCCCCACGTTTAGACCGGGTTGGGACTTTGCGACAGGTATCACTTTTGAGAACTTCATCTTCACCCGTCCCCGCTTTACCAACGAAGTTGCGTGTAACTTATCCAGGACCCCGTTCGTCTGCACAAATAGCGGATAGAATTTCGGACATGAACTTGGCTTCGGCGGCAGATGTCATGCCGCCAACGCCAACCCGGTGACCTACCCGCCACCACAATCCCGGAGCCCAGCGGTTCGCCGCTTTGTTTCGCGTACGGACCAGAAAGCCGTTTGACGGTTTGAACGCGAATACACCCCGATCTACCGTTTCAATATCGGCCACTTCCGCGATGACCTGACCCGATCCCGTTCGCAACTCGGTCCGGGTCAGTTCGATACAGTCTTCTGTGGCTCGCCAGACCCGAAGCGCCAGCCAAAGCGATGCACCGCCAACGACAAACAGAAACACCTGCCAAACCGGTTCGGGTGGCGATGCCAGCGCGACATAAGTAACCAGCATTCCAACCGTTGTCAGCATCCCTACCCCGGTCCATCGTCTGGGGGATGAGGCCTGAATCGTTGCCAACACGTCGTCCTGCATGGATGTCTCCTGTCTGATCCGCTTCGATCTAGCCATTTTGCGCCGGAAACAACAGGGGTTTGGCTGCAAAACAATTTCGCACAGGTCTGGTTATTTCGTGCAAATTGATTGCTGTGGCGCAGAGATTACATGCTGCCCAGACGAAACGGAGGCAAACATGTCCCTTAGACCGACGTTGGAAACACGCAAAGCCATCCCGACAATGGAAGGGGCTGGTGTGAAACTTCACCGCGCATTCGGGTTTCAGGACCCGTCCGAACTGGATCCCTTTCTGCTGTTCGATGACTTCAGAAACGACCGACCGCAGGATTATCAGGCCGGTTTTCCGTGGCACCCCCACCGGGGAATTGAAACGATCACTTACGTCCTGACCGGCACGGTCGAACATTCGGATTCGCTGGGTAACACCGGCACGCTTGGCGCCGGTGATGTGCAATGGATGACCGCAGGATCCGGTATCCTGCATCAGGAAATGCCAAGCGGCAACATCTCAGGCCAGATGCACGGCTTCCAGTTGTGGGGCAACCTGCCTTCGAACCAGAAGATGACCGCCCCGCGCTATCAGGACGTCCAAAGCAAGGACATCCCCGAAATCACCGATGACGATGGCACGACTGTGCGGGTGATCGTAGGTGATTTCTGGGGCAAAACCGGACCCGTAGACGGGATAGCTGCTGACCCGCAATATCTGGATATCTCTGTCCCGGCGGGTGTGAAGAAAACTTTCCGGATCGATACGTATCGCCGTGCTTTTGCATATGTGTTTCAGGGTCAGGCCGCCTTTGCCGATGCCTCGCAGCCGACAGGCGTGCTGCTGGAAAAGGAAATCGGCGGGCAAGAGGTCAATATCCGCGACATGTCCGGGGATCGCACGCTTGTCCGTTTTGGCACTGGCGATGAAATCACTGTTCAGGCTGGCCCCCAAGGCGTGCGGTTCCTACTGATCTCAGGGGCTCCCATCAACGAACCCGTCGCCTGGCATGGCCCCATCGTGATGAACACGCGGGCCGAACTGGAACAGGCATTTCGCGAGTTGCGCAATGGTACGTTCATTCGCCCCGCGCACTAACAGCGTGACGGTTTGACTTTGTCAGGCCGTCACTGCCTTGTGAACCATGTTCCAATAGATCTCCTCGACCTCGTCCAGTGACAGGCGACCGCCCGAGCGGTACCAGGTCATCACGCCATTCAGCATGGCAATCACGGCCAGCGTTGCAATCTTCGTGTCCGAAATTGCGAAATGTCCGGCCTGCTGCCCTGAATCAAGGATGCTTTCCAGCACGTTTTCGTACTGGCGCCGCAGGTCTTCGATTTCAGCAAAGTTTTCGGGCGAAAGATTGCGCAACTCCATATAGGCGATGAAAACTTCGTCGGGGCGTTGCAAATGGAAGCGGATGTGAAAGCCGATAAACTGGCGCAAGGCGTCTTTTGCATCGTCGCAACGGCCCATTGCATCTTGCGCCTCAAGCAGGTCCTGCATGTGTTCGCGCATCAACCGGTGCAAAAGGCTCTGTTTGTCGGGCGTATAGTTATAAAGCGCGCCTGCCTGTACGCCGACCTCTTTTGCGATCTGCCGCATCGAGACAGCGGCATACCCATAGCGCGCAAACAGGTGCAGCGCAGCCTTGCGGATACGTGGGCCGGTTATGTCGGAATGTGAGCCTTGAGTGCGTGCCATGGGTCTACAGTATATGAACAGACGTTCATATAGAACCCCGCTTGAACGATGTCGTCAAAACGTGCATCACGATGGGGCAACAAAGACCGAAAAGCCTGCGACATGAAACTGCTGCCTGTTTTGCCCCTTATTCTATTTTGCACCGCCTGTGCGGACATTCCCGAGCTGGAAGGCAGCGAACCGGCTGCAGTCAGATCCGCCCCCTACCCGCGCCTTATTCCGTTGCAGGAAACGTTAGGGCCACCGATGGACCCGATCCATCAGGCAGCAGCCGTCGAAGACGATCTGACACAACGCAGCAATGCCTTGGCTCAAAAGGCGCAGGCGCTACAAAACGCGCAAACCAACTGACGCGCCATAAATCACCCCCACTATCCCCCGGTGACGGATTGCACCCTTGACCTGAACCCGCTAAGGCAGCGCTGATTGGACAATCATCCGACACCAAAAATACTCGAGCGGAAAAGGACCACAACATGACACAGGCACTGCGGCTGGGAATTGCGGGCTTGGGAACGGTCGGCGTGGGTGTCGTCAAGATCGTCCGCCGCCATGCTGAGTTGTTGCAGGCCCGAACAGGCCGTTCGATTGAAATCGTGGCTGTTTCCGCGCGCGACCCGAACAAGGACCGTGGCGTGAACCTGTCGGACTATGCCTGGGAAACTGATCCGGTTGCATTGGCAAAACGCGACGACATAGACGTTTACGTCGAATTGATGGGTGGCGAGAATGGTCCAGCCAAAGCCTCGGTCGAAGCAGCATTGGCCAGTGGCAAGGATGTGGTCACGGCCAACAAGGCGTTGCTGGCCATCCACGGGCAGGAACTGGCTGAAAAAGCCGAGGCCGCCGGTCGTGTGATCCGGTTTGAGGCCGCTGTCGCTGGTGGTATCCCGGTGATCAAGTCCCTGACCGAAGGTCTGGCGGGTAACGAGATCACCCGCGTGATGGGAGTGATGAACGGGACGTGCAACTACATCCTGACTCGGATGCAGTCGCAGCGTCAGGGCTACAACGCGCTTTTCGATGAATGCGCCGAATTGGGATATCTTGAGGCTGACCCCAATCTGGATGTCGGAGGTATCGACGCTGCGCACAAGCTGGCTCTGCTATCCTCGATCGCGTTTGGGACCAAGCCGAATTTCGACGCGATCGAGATTGAGGGTATCCAGCAGATCAGCCTGGACGACATCAATCAGGCCGAAGACATGGGCTTTCGCATCAAATTGCTGGGCGTGGCGCAGCGCACCGCGCGCGGGCTGGAGCAACGCATGCAGCCTTGCCTGGTACCTAGCGACTCGCCACTGGGCCAGCTGGAAGGCGGCACCAATATGGTCGTGATCGAAGGCGACGCGGTTGAGCAGGTTGTTCTGCGCGGCCCCGGCGCGGGTGAAGGCCCGACAGCCAGCGCTGTGATGGGCGATGTCTGCGATCTGGCGCGCGGATTGCAAATCCCGACCTTTGGCCGCCCGGCCACCACGCTTGAAACCGCAGTTCCCGCCGTCACCGGCCGACCTGCGCCGTATTATCTGCGACTGGGCCTGCTGGATAAACCTGGTGCATTGGCCAAGGTTGCGGCCATTCTGGGCAATGCCGGGGTGTCAATCGACCGGATGCGCCAATATGCACATGCCGAAAGCACAGCGCCTGTACTGATCGTCACCCATAAGACCACCCGAACGGCGCTGGACGTCGCGTTGGAGGGTTTCCGCGAAACCGATGTGGTGGCAGGCGACCCAGTTGCATTGCGGATTGAAGCGGTTTGACCTTGCGGCCTGCATGAAACGCAAGCTATGCCGGAAGACACGGCTATACTGACCAGAGGATACAGAAACATGAGTGCTGCCAAGACCGATTTCAATGACCGCCTGCTGTCTCTGGGGCTGGCGAGGGTAGCGGAACAGGCTGCACTGGCTTCGGCTTCGCTTGTGGGCCGGGGCGATGAGAAGGCCGCGGATCAGGCCGCAGTGAACGCGATGCGGGAACAGCTGAACCTGCTGGATATAGCAGGTGTCGTGGTCATCGGTGAAGGCGAGCGTGACGAGGCACCGATGCTGTATATCGGCGAAGAGGTTGGCACCGGAAATGGCCCCGGCGTGGATATCGCACTTGATCCGCTGGAAGGCACCACGCTGACCGCCAAGGATATGCCGAACGCACTGACCGTCATCGCAATGGGCCCGCGCGGCTCGATGCTGCACGCGCCGGATGTCTATATGGACAAACTGGCGGTTGGCCCGGGTCTGCCGGAAGGCGTTGTCAATCTGGACATGACGCCGCGCGAGCGTGTCGAAGCGCTGGCCAACGCCAAGGGGTGCAAACCGGCCGACATCACCGTCTGCATTCTGGAACGCCCGCGCCACGAAGCGATGATTGCCGAAGTGCGCGAAACCGGTGCCGCGATCCGTCTGATCACTGATGGTGACGTGGCGGGTGTCATGCACTGCGCCGAAAGCGAAGTGACCGGCATCGACATGTATATGGGCCAGGGCGGCGCGCCCGAAGGTGTGTTGGCCGCCGCTGCGCTGAAATGTATGGGCGGGCAGATTTTTGGCCGCCTGTTGTTCCGTAACGATGACGAACGTGGCCGGGCCGCCAAGGCAGGCATCACCGATCTGGACCGAGTTTATGCACGTGATGAGATGGTGACGGCGGATGTGATCTTTGCCGCCACCGGCGTGACTGGCGGCTCTTTGCTGCCTCGGATCAAGCGCGAGCCCGGCTGGGTGGAAACCACGACGCTGTTGATGCGGTCCAAGACCGGGTCGGTACGCCGCATGTCCTACCGCACGCCGACTTGGCCGCATGACAATTCATAACGGCTTGCGCCGTTGCCTTCGGCCAGAGTATTTCTGAAAAGGTGAAGAGGCCGGGTCCGCAAGGGTCCGGCCTTGGCGCATAAGAGGCGAGCAATGAGTTTTCTTGGAGTCGAGCAATCACTGACGGGACGGCTTTGGGTTGGACCTAGCCCCGAGATTGAGCGGGCGGCCGAGATGATGGTGCAACAAACCGACCTGCCCCGTGCCGTTTGCCAAGTTCTGGCCCGGCGCGGCGTGCCGGTATCGGAGGCGCCCGGCTTTCTTGACCCAAAGCTGAAGGAGTTGCTGCCTGATCCGCGGGCCTTAAAGGATATGGAAGTTGCCGCCACGCGCTTTCTGGAAGCCGTCCGCAATCGTCAGAAAATCGCGGTGTTTGCAGATTACGATGTCGATGGCGGCAGCTCTGCTGCGTTGCTGCTGGTCTGGCTGCGGCAGATGGGCGTGCAAGCGACGCTTTATGTGCCGGACCGGATCGACGAAGGGTATGGCCCCAACGTTCCCGCAATGCAGGAGCTTGCGGCCAGGCATGACCTGATCATCTGCGTTGATTGCGGCACGCTCAGCCATGATCCGATTGCGGCGGCTACGGGTGCGGATGTGATCGTTCTGGACCACCATCTGGGGGGCGAGACGCTGCCCGATTGCGTCGCTGTGGTAAATCCAAACCGACAGGATGAAAGCGGCGATCTTGGTTATCTTTGCGCGGCAGGCGTGGTGTTTCTGATGCTGGTCGAAGCCGGTCGCCAGCTGCGTGACTCAGGCGCAAGGGGACCGGACCTGATGGCCCTTCTGGATCTGGTGGCCCTGGCGACCGTTGCCGATGTGGCGCCGCTGATAGAAGCTAACCGCGCCCTGGTGCGACAGGGGCTGAAAGTGATGGCACAGCGGCAGCGCCCCGGCCTTGTCGCGCTGTCTGATATATCGCGCATGGATACAGCACCCAACAGTTATCACCTGGGGTTTCTGCTTGGGCCCCGTGTGAATGCCGGGGGAAGGATCGGTCAGGCCGATCTGGGCGCGCGCTTGCTGAGTACCGATTCTCTGCATGAGGCGCAGGCGTTGTCCGAACGTCTGGATGCATTGAACACTGAGCGCCGCGACATTGAAACCGCGGTGCGTTCCGCCGCGCTGGCGCAGGCCGAGGCGCGTGGCTTGGACGCCCCTTTGGTCTGGGCGGCAGGCGAGGGCTGGCACCCCGGTGTCGTTGGTATCGTGGCGTCTCGGTTGAAAGAGACAGCCAATCGACCGGCAATCGTGATCGGTTTTGATGGGGATGAGGGTAAGGGTTCGGGCCGCTCGGTTTCTGGCGTCGATCTTGGGGCTTCGATCCAGCGTCTAGCAGCCGAAGGGTTGCTGGTCAAAGGAGGCGGCCACAAGATGGCCGCAGGTTTGACCGTCATGCGCGATCAGTTGGAACCCGCAATGGAGCGCCTGAGCGAGTTGCTGGCCAGACAGTGGGCCGGCCAGGGCGGGCCTGCGGATTTGAAACTGGATGGCGCGTTGATGCCCGGCGCGGCAACCGTGGATCTGATCGAGCAGATCGAACAGGCCGGACCGTTTGGCGCCGGTGCTCCGGCCCCGCGCTATGCGTTGCCTGACCTGCAGGTTCGCTTTGCCAAACGGGTCGGTGAATCGCATCTGAAACTGTCGCTGACCGATGGAATGGGCGGCGGGCTGGATGCGATTGCCTTTGGTGCTTTTGACGGGCCGATGGGCGAAAAACTGTCAAATCACGGCGGTGCGCGCTTTCATTTTGCGGGTCGGCTAGAGGTCAACACCTGGGGCGGACGCCAATCTGTGCAGCTCAGGCTGGAGGACGCGGCAGAAGCCCGTTAACACGCAGCTTTGGTGCGCTAAAAAACTTTCCAATCCCTGCGTTTTTACGCTTGCGGGGGTCACGGCGAAACCGTAAAAGGCCCTCCACAAGCCAGCGTGGCCCGTTCGTCTATCGGTTAGGACGCCAGGTTTTCAACCTGGAAAGAGGGGTTCGATTCCCCTACGGGCTGCCATTTACGCTTGTGACCTGATACCAAGTGGCCCGTTCGTCTATCGGTTAGGACGCCAGGTTTTCAACCTGGAAAGAGGGGTTCGATTCCCCTACGGGCTGCCACTCTTCCTTAGCTTCTTCCATCCCAAAGCAGCAAGACCATCCGGGCTGCGCCTGAAAACAGCAACCTAGCTGTCATCAGCGATCTGAATTTCGATGCCCCAACGGTCAAGGAATCTGGCCACCCCACCTTTTGGCACAGCATCCGTGACCAGCGAATGCACCAGCCGAGGATCCGGCCCCACATAAGGTGCCCTTTCACCAAACTTGGAATGCGCTGCAGCCATAACAACCTGGTCCGCGCACCTGACCACCACCGATGCAAGATCCGCTTCGGCCGCGCTTTGATACAGAAACCCTTTGCTGTCTGAAATCGCATCCGTGCTCAGGATCACGATGTCAAAGGCATAGCGTTGCAGCTGCTTATGGGTGACGTGACCAAAGGTACCCCTTTCATCGATCTGCAACTCACCCCCCAAAAGGTGCACCCGGTTTCCGTTGACCCCGGCCAAGGTCTGCACGACACCGATGGAGTTGCTGACAACCGTGAGGTTACTGACCTGGCGCAGTTCTTCGGCGACAAAGGCGGTCGTCGATCCCACATCCAGGAAAACGGTCATCTGATCGCGAACCAGTTTCGCGGTATGCCCGGCGATCAAACGCTTTTCATCCGCGTCTTGCGAAATCCGGTGAAAGAAGTTGGGGGCGCCCTGCACTCCGGCAAGATAGGCACCGCCATGAACGCGCTCGACCGTACCCGCCTTTGACAAGGCTTTGATCGTTCGGCGCACCGTCTCTTCGGAGACGCCGAGCATATTCGCCAAGTCTGAATTCCGGGCCGTTCCACCCAAACGTCTTAGGGCATCAAGCAATTCCAGCTCACGATGGGTGTTGAGGGTATTCTTCTTCACGAACCGGCTCCGGAAATTTTCTTTATATGGACACGGAATACCGTGAACGGCAAGGCAGTGCCACATCCGCATTGCCACATCCGGCCTTTTGTCGGACCGGATTGGTGCTATGTGAGCACTGAGTTTTAGCAATAATGATCTGGGAAGCTGGTTTGCCTGACTTCCCACTCAGTGCCGGATCAGTGTCGGTGCCTCACGAAACACGAGTGCAATTCTGCGCGCCAGCCGTCATTGCAAGCCCGCATTGAGTCACGGTGGATTTCCCTATTTACCCCGCTTGAACTCAATAGATTTTCACAAGAAAAATTAGTTGTTTACAATCAATCTCTGCACTGGAAGGACGCTCGAATCACCTGTCTTCTGAATGCCTGAACGTCAATTACTAAAAATTTAGTTTGACACATACGCAAAAAATCGCTGATGCTGTTCTGCATCCGGTTCCCGCCGGAGAACCATAATTTTTGGGAGGAGACAGATGCGGAGACATCTACTTTCCGCAGTGGCGGCGGCTGCCGTCATTGCGGGGCACGGGTCCGCTTGGGCCGACGAAGCCGCAGCACAACGTTGGATCGACGACGAATTCCAGCCATCGACCTTGTCGAAAGACGAACAGATGGCCGAGATGCAATGGTTTATCCAAGCTGCACAGCCCTACGCTGGCATGGAAATCAACGTCCTGTCCGAAGGTATTCCGACGCATTCCTACGAGTCGGAGGTTCTGACCAGGGCGTTTGAAGAAATCACCGGCATCAAGGTCAATCACCAAATCCTTGGCGAAGGCGAAGTGGTCCAGGCTGTTCAGACCCAGATGCAGACAGGTCGGAACCTGTATGACGGCTATGTCAACGACAGTGACCTGATTGGTACCCACTCGCGCCTGCAACTGGCCTATCCACTGACCGACATGATGGGCGGCGACTGGGCGGCGACAACTTCGCCAACAATCGATCTGGATGACTTCATGGGCATTCAGTTCACCACCGGGCCGGACGGCAAGCTGTATCAGCTTCCCGACCAGCAGTTTGCGAACCTTTACTGGTTCCGCAAGGACTGGTTCGATGACGAGGCCAACAAGGCCGCGTTCAAAGAGAAATACGGCTATGATCTGGGCGTTCCGGTCAACTGGTCGGCCTATGAAGACATCGCCGAGTTCTTCACCAATGACGTGAAAGAAGTCGACGGCGTGGCGATCTACGGCCACATGGATTACGGCAAGCGCGCGCCTGACCTTGGCTGGCGCATGACCGACGCCTGGCTTTCGATGGCCGGTGCCGGTGACAAGGGCGAGCCGAACGGTATTCCGGTTGACGAATGGGGCATCCGCATGGAAGCGGGCACCTGTAACCCGGTCGGCGCCTCGGTGTCGCGCGGTGGTGCTGCAAATGGCCCCGCAGCGGTCTATGCGATCCGCAAATGGGACGAATGGCTGCGGGCCTACGCGCCTCCAGGTGCGGCGTCTTACGACTTCTACCAGTCGCTGCCGGCACTGAGCCAGGGCAACGTGGCCCAGCAGATTTTCTGGTACACCGCCTTTACCGCCGACATGGTGAAGCCGAAGTCCGAAGGCAACAACACCGTGGATGACGAAGGCACGCCGCTGTGGCGGATGGCGCCCAGCCCGCACGGCCCCTACTGGGAAGAAGGCCAGAAGGTTGGCTATCAGGACGTGGGTTCCTGGACGTTCCTGAAATCAACCCCCTCGGATCGTGCGCAGGCAGCCTGGCTTTATGCCCAGTTCGTTACGTCCAAGACTGTTGATGTGAAGAAGTCCCATGTGGGTCTGACCTTCATCCGCGACAGTTCGGTCAACCACGAGTCGTTCACGGAACGCGCATCCAAGCTGGGTGGTCTGGTCGAATTCTATCGCTCGCCTGACCGCGTGGCATGGTCGCCGACCGGCATCAACGTACCGGACTATCCAAAGCTGGCCCAGATCTGGTGGCAGCAGATCGGTGACGTGAACTCGGGCGCCTTCACCCCGCAAGAGGCGATGGACCGTCTGGCCGAAGAGATGGACATCACCATGGCCCGTATGCAGGCCGCGGATGAAAGTGCCGGTGTCTACGGTGGCTGTGGCCCGCGTTTGAATGAACCGCAGGACGACGCATTCTGGCTGGAAAAAGCGGGTTCGCCCAAGGCCAAGCTGGAAAACGAAAAGCCGCAGGGCCAGACCGTCAACTATGACGAACTGGTTAAGCGCTGGCAGTCCCAGTAAAAGCAACATCGTAGGCCGGGCTTAAGCCCGGCCTACCCCTGAATGCCCCGCGAGTTTCCCAGATGATCGAACTTCAAGACGCGACCAAACGGGTCGGCAACGTCATCCATATCAAGCCAACAAACCTGACGCTGCAAACCGGCCATTTCAACGTGCTATTGGGCGCGACAGGTTCCGGAAAAACGTCACTGATCAAGATGATGGCCGGGTTGGACCCGATCGCCTCGGGCAAGGTCCTGATGGACGGGCAGGACGTGACACGGTTGAACACGCAAAAGCGGCAGATCAGCCTGGTGCACCAGTTCTTCGTGAACTACCCGCATATGACCGTATTCGACAATATCGCCTCGCCTCTGCGCGTGGCTGGCATGGCCAAGTCCGAGATCGATGGCCGCGTGGAAGAGGCCGCCGATCTGCTGCAATTGCGCCCCATGCTCCACCGCCGCCCGCATGAGCTGTCGGGCGGGCAACAACAGCGAACCGCGCTGGCGCGTGCCATTGCAAAAGAAAGCCGCGCCGTCTTCCTTGATGAGCCGCTGGCGAATCTTGATTATAAACTGCGCGAAGAGTTGCGCGAACAACTGCCCGACCTGTTCGCTGGTCGCGGGGCCGTCGTTGTCTACGCCACCTCGGAGCCTGAAGAGGCATTGCTGCTGGGGGGCTACACCGCGCTGATGGAAGACGGCCGCGTGACCCAATTCGGCCCAACCACCGACATCTACCGTAATCCGGAAAACATTGCCGCGGCGCGTGTATTCTCGGACCCGCCTATCAATGTGGCTCGTATCACCGTTGCCAGCGCCCGGGCGCAATTGGCAGGCAATGTCGGCTGGGCAGTCTCGGACATGTCCGACGGGGAATATATGGTCGCCGTGCGCCCTCATCGCGTGACGCCAATTCGTACGTCTGACGCCGATGTCGAACTGACCGGACGTGTGATCGTGACCGAACTGTCAGGTTCTGATTCCAGCGCGCATTTCCAGCATGGTGATGAAGCCTGGGTTTCACTCGCCGCTGGTGTGCATCCCTATCAGGTCGGCGAAGATCACAGTTTCTATATGAACCCGGCGCATTGCCGGTATTTCAGCCAAGACGGCAAAAGGGTGGCCTGACATGGCACAGATCAAGCTTTCAAGCCTCCGACACAGCTATATGCCATCGCCAAAAGGCCCCGAGGACTATGCGCTGAAGGAAATCGACGTGACATGGCGCGATGGCGGGGCCTATGCGCTTTTGGGGCCATCAGGTTGTGGCAAGTCCACGCTGCTGAACATCATATCCGGTCTTCTTACCCCCTCGGAAGGCCGGATACTGTTCGATGATCAGGACGTCACCGCCCTGCCCCCGGACCAACGCAACATCGCGCAGGTCTTTCAGTTCCCGGTGATCTACGACACGATGACCGTGGGCGAGAACCTGGCCTTCCCGCTGAAAAACCGGGGGGTTGATCCTGCGACAATCAAGCGCCGTGTTCTAGAAATCGCCGAGATGCTGGATGTTACGGATATGCTGAACACCCGCGCATCGGGCCTGAGCCCGGACAACAAGCAGAAGATCTCGATGGGTCGCGGCCTTGTTCGCGACGACGTGAATGCGGTGATGTTCGATGAACCGCTGACCGTGATCGACCCGCACCTGAAATGGAAACTGCGATCCAAGCTGAAAGAGCTGCACCAGCGCGTGCAGGCCACAATGATCTACGTGACACACGACCAGACCGAGGCGCTGACCTTCGCCGACGAGGTGGTGGTAATGCAAGACGGTGAAGTGGTTCAGATCGGAACGCCGGTCGAACTGTTTGAACGGCCGCAGCACACATTTGTCGGCCATTTCATCGGCTCGCCGGGTATGAATGTCCTTCCGTGTGAAGCCAAAGGCGACCGCGCCGTATTTGAAGGGCACGAGGTCATGCTGGAAGGTCCCACACACGGTGACGGCGGCCGCACCGATTTGGGTATCCGCCCGGAATATGTAGGTTTCGGCGACACTGGCATTCCGGCACATGTGACCAAGGTCGCCGATATCGGCCGCCACTATGTGGTCAGCGCCGTGGTCGGCAACACCGCCCTCAAGGTCGTGACCGAACACAGTGTACCGGAACCGGGATCACAGGTCTTTTTGCAATTCAAACCCGAACATTCCCGCGTCTACCGCGACGGCTGGATCGCAACTCAGGAGCGGGTGCAATGAGAACGGAAAACCAAAAGGCGTGGTTCTTTGTCCTGCCCGTACTTGCGCTGGTAGCGTTCAACGCGCTGGTGCCTATGATGACGGTGGTCAACTACTCGGTGCAGGAAACCTTCGGCAACAACCAGTTCTTCTGGGAAGGACTGGGCTGGTTCGAACAGATCCTGCGATCCGACCGGTTTCAGGCAGCACTTGGACGGCAGTTTCTGTTCACCTTCCTGATCCTAATCATCGAGGTACCGCTGGGCATCATCGTCGCCCTGTCGATGCCGCGCAAAGGCTTTTGGGTGCCTGTCTGTCTGGTGCTGATGGCCTTACCGATGCTGATCCCTTGGAACGTTGTAGGGTCGATGTGGAACATCTTCACCCTGCCCAAGATTGGATTGCTGGGATATTTCCTGAATGACGTGCTAGGCATCAACTATGACATGACGCAACAGCCGCTTTCGGCCTGGATAACCGTCATCGTCATGGATGTGTGGCACTGGACGTCGCTGGTCGTGCTGCTGTGCTATGCGGGCCTCGTATCAATCCCCGACGCCTATTATCAGGCCGCCAAAATCGACGGCGCCAGCCCGTGGTCGGTGTTCCGCTATATCCAGCTGCCAAAGATGAAGACGGTTCTGACCATCGCGGTTCTGCTGCGGTTCATGGACAGCTTCAATATCTATACCGAGCCTTTTGTTCTGACCGGGGGCGGTCCCGGCAACTCGACCACCCTGCTGTCGATTGACCTTGTGAAGATCGCGCTGGGGCAGTTCGACCTTGGCCCGGCGGCAGCGATGAGCCTGATTTATTTCGCCATCACGCTGCTGGTGTCGTGGCTCTTCTACACCCTGATGACAAAGGACGACGCAGAATGAAAAAGCGGTCCATCATCCCGATCCTCTATATAGCGTTCCTGATGCTTCCGATCTATTGGCTGGTGGCGATGTCCTTCAAGACCACGAACGAGATCCTGTCGGGCTTTTCCTTGTTTCCCCAGACTTTTACGCTGGAAAACTATATCACCATCTTCACTGACCCGACGTGGTACTGGGGTTACATCAACTCGATTACCTATGTGACTCTGAACACAGTGCTTTCCGTCTGCGTTGCCCTGCCTGCGGCTTATGCGTTCTCACGCTATCGGTTCCTCGGCGACAAGCAGCTGTTCTTCTGGCTGTTGACCAACCGCATGGCCCCGGCGGCCGTGTTCGCCCTGCCATTCTTCCAGCTCTATTCGTCGATCCACCTTTTCGACACCTATCTGGCCGTGGCTTTGGCCCATACGCTGTTCAACGTGCCGCTGGCGGTGTGGATTCTGGAAGGGTTCATGCGTGGTATCCCAAAGGAGTTGGATGAAACCGCCTATGTGGATGGATATTCGTTCCCGCGCTTCTTCGTGACAATCTTCCTGCCCAACATCAAGGCAGGTGTCGGTGTCGCGGCGTTCTTCTGCTTCATGTTCTCATGGGTGGAAATGCTGCTGGCCAAGACCCTGACTGCGGTTGAGGCCAAACCCATCGCTGCCGTGATGACCCGCACAGCATCCAGTGCCGGGTACGAGTTGGGTCTGCTGGCCGCTGCGGGCACCCTGACCATCATCCCCGGTGCCATCGTCATCTGGTTTGTTCGCAACTACATCGCGCGTGGCTTCGCGATGGGACGTGTGTGAGGTTCGACATGCGAAAACTGCTTCTCACCCTCCCCTTCCTGCCCTCAGCAGCCTTTGCCCAGGCCAAGGCCGGATGGGGCAATGTCGGACAGGAGGCCGAAAAAGGGTTCTCGTGGACGGACCCCTTGTGGCCCGATTTCTGGATGGCATGGACACCTGCCACGCTGGCCGTGTTTGTCGGCATCTTCTCGGCCATAGCATGCATTGGCCTGCTGGAAGGTTTCAAGTTCCGCGACGGGATTGAACGACGCGGGGTTCTGGGGCTGACAACCACGCTAGGGGATCGCCTGTTCATTACCCTTCTGGGGTCCGCGTACATTTTCCTGGCGTGGCTTGGATTGGTCGGGCAACCGGTCTGGACACCGCTATTCCTGTCGATTGGCTGGGGCGTTTTTGTGTTCTGGAAAGTTTAGACTTTGAGAAATCGCGAAAGGATGCTTGTCTGTCAGGCATAGTAACCATGACGACACCGAGACCGATGCGAAAGAAAAAGACGACAAATCTGCTGACCGAGGTCGAACTGGAGTTCATGAACGAGCTCTGGGCCCTCGGGCAAGGCTCGGTGCGTGATGTCCTGGACCGCCTGCCGTCAGAACGCAACCTGGCCTATACATCCGGGGCCACGATCCTGCGCATTCTGGACGAGAAGGGTTTTGTGGAAAGCCAAAAGTCGGGAAAAACCCTGATCTATACGCCGCTTCTGGAAAAGGACAGATATCAGGCCCGTTCGCTGCAAAATCTGTCGCGCACGCTTTTTGACGACACCCCCGCCACACTGGTGGCGCGGCTGGTCGACGACGCGGGGCTGAGCGAAGCCGACCTGGAGGAAATTCGAGCACTGGTAGAGAGGAGACTGCAAAATGACAGCGGTTAGACCGGTTCTCGACGCATTCATCGAACTCAACATCGTGCTGGCCTTTTCGGCGGTCATCTGGCTGATGACCCGCACGGCCCTAAGCCGCACCGCACTGCGCAATGGCTATGTTGTACAGTTGCGGGCCCTCAAGACCCTGTGCATCTGCGTCCTTGCCAGCCCGTTTCTGGCGGTTTGCGTGTCGTCGCTGACGACCTACGCTTGGCCGGGCAGTGCCGTGGCCCTTGGTGATATCGCTGTTGCGGCCTATCTGCGCGGTGACATCGCAATGCCTGCGACGCAGTTTGAAGCACTGCTGAACACTCGCGAAAGGTGGGTAGATCTTGCATTGTCGGGACAGCAACCTGTGATCACCCTCGTTGCCGCCATACTTGCCTGTGTCGCTGCCGTGTACGCCGCGCGTGCCTTGCGGGACGCAATGGCGATCCGTCAGACTGTCAATTCCAGTTTTCTTTGGCGGCGGTCTGCCAAGGTGGATATTCGCCTGTCCGATCGCATCACCGTGCCGTTCGCCGTGCGCGGACTTCGCCGCCGCCACGTCGTTCTGCCTAGCCATTTGCTGGACACCCCGCGAGAGTTGCGTTTTGCGCTCGCTCACGAGTTTCAGCATATCCGTACTGGTGATGTGGAATGGGAACTGGGGTTTGAGCTGCTGCGTCCGCTTTTGTTCTGGAACCCTGCCTACCTGATGCTCAAGTATCAATTCGGCCGGCTGCGCGAGTTGGCCTGTGACCAGTCGGTTGTTGCGCGCAAACGGATTGATGCGCGGGAATACACGGCGTGCCTGCTGGACTATTGCGCCCGGACAATCTCAACCAACAGCCCACGCGTTCTGAATGTTGCTTTTGTGACAGGCGGCAAGGCAAAGCGCGTACTGCGGCAACGTGTAATCGCACTGACCGATGTTCAGCCTTCGGTACCCGCCTTGCCGGCATTGTTCCTCGGCATGACGCTGATCTTTGGCGCCCTTTTGGCTCTGGGGTCGGCCTCAATCCAGCAGACACGGGATTGGAGCCATGACCGCCTGATGCTGTCAACGGTGGTCAACTTGGAACGACTGGAGGCGCGCAATCAGGGGAACTGACCTGATCGCTTACCAGCCGCGACGCCCGAACAGCGAGTGAAGTCGCCCCTGATCGGTAAAAGGCTCGGGCGATTGCACGCGTTCCAGCCGCGCAACAACGCGCGCGACAAGAACCCATCCTATGACAGCAAAGATGACGCCCCCAAAAGCCTGCCCCAACAGAACGCCCGACGCCCCGGCGATTTGTGAGCCAATTGTGGCAAACACCCATGTGCCAATGGTGTGACGACCCCAGTTTATCCACGTGGAATAGACCGGATGGCCTAGATTGTTGAAACTGGCATTTGTCACAAAAATCACACCGTTGAAGAAAGAAGCCAATGCCAGCGGGCCACAGAACAAGTAAATTAGTACGCGCGTTTCCCCCTGGGCTGCGAACAAATTTGCAATTGGGGACCGCAGCAAAAACAAAATAGCCGACATGCAAAGAACATAGATTGCGGTGAACTTGATCCCGGCCAGAAACGCAGTGCGCACGCGATCAAATTTTTCTGCCCCGAAATTCTGCCCGATGATTGGCCCTATCGCGCCGGACAGCGCAAAGATGACCGAAAACGCCACCGGCAACAGCCGCCCGATCACCGCCATACCCGCAACTGCATCCGTTCCGAACTGCGCGATTTCCCGAACAACGATGGCATTCCCGATCGGCGTGGCGACGTTCGTCAGAACAGCAGGGATTGCGATGGCCCGCACGGGCCGAAAATCCTGTGCCACCTGTTTCATCGATGGGCGTGCAAACCCCTGATGCACCCGCAGCGCGGGCCATAAGGCTGCGCCCAACATACATAGCCGCGCCAGAACTGAGGCTATCGCGGCCCCATCCAACCCCAGTCCAACGGCAAATATCAAAATCGGGTCAAGAACTGCATTCACAACGCCGCCGTAAATCGTTGCCATCATTGATCGGCGCGCATCGCCGTGGGCGCGCAGCACAGCCATCGCCGCCATCGCAATCGACATCACCCACATAGTCGGCAGAATGATCGACACATAGCGCGTCGCCAGCCGCAAAACCTCGCCCTTTGCGCCAAGCAGCGACAGCAGAAAGCTGACGTTCAGCAGCACCAAAACGGAGGTTACCAACCCGACGATCAGCCCCAGCACGGCGACACTGGACGCGTATTGCCTTGCCTGTTCGACCCGCCCGCCGCCCAACTCACGCGCGACCAGCGCCCCGGCAGAAATCGACAGACCGATATTGATGGCGTTCGTAAAAAACAGCAGCGTCCCGGCATAACCTACCGCTGCGGCCAGCGCGTCGTTGCCCAGCATCGAGATAAAGACCATATCGACAAAATCGACAGCAAAGATCGCCATCAATCCAATGCTCGTGGTCAGCGACATGCGCGTCACATGCAGCATCAGGTTGCCACTTAGAAAGATTGCCTTACCTGATGATTTTTCCACCAATACTCTGGTCGTCCCACCTGCGCGACCCAGACGGGCCCATGATGCCACTGCGTTCGACAAGGGAAAGCCCCGGGCAACGCCTAAGTAAACTCACGCGTTTCCGGGGCTTTGTACACCGATTATTTCAGTTCAGGCTGAGCCGACAGGAATCACACAAAGCGGTTCACGTAATTCTCAAGCACTTCCTGACGCCCCGAGCGTGGCTGAGGATTGAGGTCTTCGGCAATCACCCGCGCTGCAATCTCGTCGAGGCCAGAGGTTAGCATCGCCTGAGCTTTAGGCGTTTTCCAGCCTGCATACCGGTCGGCCAGCGCCTGTTCCAGACCACCATCTTCAAGCATCGCAGCTGCCGCTTTCAGGCCCCGGGCACAGATATCCATCCCGCCCACATGCGCAGCGATCAGGTCTTCGGCGTCGATGGATTGCCTGCGAAGTTTAGCGTCGAAGTTGGTGCCACCCGTGGTAAACCCGCCCGCTTTCAGGATGTGGTAATAAGCCAGCGCGACTTCGGGCGTGTTGTTGGGGAACTGATCCGTATCCCACCCGGACTGGTAATCGTTCCGGTTCATGTCGATGGACCCAAGCATACCCTCAGCCGCAGCAACAGCGATCTCGTGTTCGAAACTGTGTCCTGCCAGGATTGCGTGCCCTTGTTCCAGGTTCAGCTTGACCTCATCCTCGAGGCCGTACTTGCGCAGGAAACCGATACAGGTTGCCGCATCGAAATCATATTGATGCTTGGACGGCTCCTGCGGTTTGGGTTCGACGAGGATCGTGCCTTTGAAGCCGATCTTGTGCTTGTACTCGACCACCATGTTCAGGAACCGGCCCATATGATCCAGTTCGGCCTTCATGTCGGTATTGAGCAGCGTCTCGTAGCCCTCGCGTCCACCCCAAAGCACATAGTTCTCGCCGCCCAGTTTGTGGGTCGCGTCCAAACAGGATTTCACCGTGGCGGCAGCGAAAGCAAAGACGTCGGGGTCGGGGTTGGTGCTGGCACCCCCCATCCAGCGACGGTGGCTGAACATGTTGGCCGTTCCCCACAACAGCTTGGTGCCGGATGCCTGCATCTTTTCACCGATATAATCGGTGATCTCATTCAGCGTGCGCAGATTGTCGGCGAAGTTCCCATGCTCAGGGCGGATATCCGCGTCATGCCAGCAGAAATAGGGCTGTCCCAGGATCTGAAACATCTCAAAGGCGATATCGGCCTTCATCTTGGCGCGGCCCATGTCGTCTTGCGGTTGCCATGGGCGTTCAAAAGTCGAGCCACCAAACGGATCCCCGCCTTCCCAGGCAAACGAGTGCCACCACGCCACGGCAAAACGCAGGTGATCCTCCATGCGCTTACCCATCACGATCTCGTCCGGGTTGTAGTGACGGAATGCGAGCGGGTTCTTACTGTTCTCGCCCTCGAATTGGACCTGCTCGATCCCCTGAAAGAAACCGCTCGTCATCTCTTTTGCCTCATTCCGTCTTTTCACCGGGCTTCTTGCCCAGAATGATCATCGACAGCAAATCGTCATCCGTGACATCAGCGATGTCGACTGTGCCAACCAGTTGCCCGTTTTTCATGACCGAAGCCCGGTCGCACAACTCCATTACTGCATGCACATCGTGGTCGATCAGGAAAATTCCGATCCCTTGCGCCTTGAGCTGCTGGATCAGGTCCGCCACCATCTGTGTTTCGTGCGGGCCAAGCGCGGCTGTGGGCTCGTCCATGATCAGGATGCGCGCATTGAAATATACCGCACGCGCTATGGCCACCGACTGCCGCTGACCACCGGATAGCGCCGAGACCGGGTCGTTGAACTTCTGAAAGTTCGGGTTCAGCTGTGCCATGATCTTGCGGCATTCGGCCTCCATCGCGGCATCGTTGACCAGCCCGAAAGGCGTTACCATTTCCCGCCCCAGGAAAAGGTTCGAACTTGCATCCAGATTGTCCGCCAAGGCCAGCGTCTGATAGATCGTCTCGATATTGTTGGCACGCGCATCGCGGGGGTTGTTGATCTCAACCTTCTTGCCGTCGATCAGGATCTCTCCGTGGTCCTTCTGATAGGCACCCGAAAGCACCTTGATCAGCGTGGATTTACCGGCCCCATTGTGGCCTAGAAGGCCCACAACCTCGCCCTGGTACAGATCGACCGAGACACGGTCCACCGCTTTGATACCGCCGAACGAAATCGAGATATCGCGCATTTCGACAAGCGGAGGCTGGCCGGACCCACGGCCCGAAGTTTGGTTCTGTGTTTCTTGTGCTTGCATCATTTCGCTCCCAGACGTTTGCGATAGACGATGTCGATATAGACGGCCAAAACCAGAACGGTGCCCACGACGATGTTCTGAAACGGTGCGTCCACGCCAACCATGGCCATGCCCGATTGCAGCGCCTGCATGATCAGCGCGCCAAGGATCGCGCCGTAAATCGTACCGATACCGCCAGACAGCGCCGTGCCGCCGATCACGGCCGCAGCAATCACGCGCAGCTCATCCAATGTGCCGATGTCGTTCGAGTGGTTGGCCAGACGGGCCGAGGCCACGACCGCCGACAGCGCACACAGGAACCCCATCAGGGCAAAGATCTTGACGGTCATCATGCGAGTGTTGATGCCCGACAATTCCGCCGCATCCGGGTTGCCCCCCGTGGCAAAGATATAGCGGCCAAATCGGGTTTTGCGGGCCACAACAGTCAAGGTTACCGCAACAAGGATCAGGATCAGAACCGAGATCGGGATACCATAACCCACAACAAGCCCTTCAGGCATGGTCTCGCCCCGCGCTTCGAACATACGTTCCAGCCTGCGTGTGGGGATCGAGTAACTGTTTACGATCAAGACATAGCCCATAATGGCGATGCCAATGATCCCCGCCAAAGTTGTTTCAGCCCAAACCGGTTTCACAGGGAACCCATGGGCAGCCTTGGAGCGGCGTCCGCTCCACAACGCCCAGACCGCAATAGCGGTGGCGGCAAGGCCGAACAGAAGGCTGACCGTTGTACCCAAGGTCCCGTTGGTTCCGCCAAAAATCAGGAACGTGCTGTCCAGCGGGCCGATTGTCTGGCCGTCTGTCATGTACCAGGCGACGTTGCGCCAGACCAGAAAACCGCCAAGCGTCACGATAAAGGCCGGTATTGTCAGATAGCCTACCATCCAACCGTGGAATGCGCCGATCAAGGTTCCGACTGCGAGGCCGACAACAAGGGTGATTGCCCAAGTCGCCGGGTGATTTAAACCTAACCCCAGCACGTTCGGCAAAAGCTCGGTTTGGGTCATCGCCATGACGGCGGATGTGGTCGCCAGCAGCGCGCCGACCGAAAGATCAATGTGGCGCATCACGATAATGAACACCATGCCGCAGGCCATTATCGCAACCGAGACGGTCTGGATCGACAGGTTGAACAGGTTTCTGGGCGTCAGAAAACGGCCATCCGTTACGATGTTGAAGCCGATGCACAGGATGATGAAGGCGCCGATCATGCCCAATAGCCGCATGTCCAGTTCCAGTTGCTGGAACAGGTTGGCCTTTGCTTTTTGGGGTACCGGCTGAGACGAAGTTTCGGTCATATCCGATCTTTCATGTTCAGCTATGGTCTCTGGCCCGGCCTTGCGGGCCAGAGACGTTATGGTTTGGAGACTTGACTTAGTTGCAGGGTGCAGGGCCGTTTTCGACGCCCTGGCACAGGTCTTCCAGCGGAATCCAGCCAGCATCGACCACAACGGAAAGGTTGTCTTTTGTGATCGGCACAGGCGCCAGGAAGACTGACGTCATCTCGGTTCCACCTGGCGAAGTCCAGCTGACCGCGCCTTCGACGTCCGCCGCAGCCGTTCCACCGCTCAGCGCGACCGCGATTTCACCTGCGGCCTTGCCCAGCTCACGTGCGTCTTTCCAGACCGAAACGGTTTGCGTGCCTTTGGCCACCCGGTTCAGCGCCGCATGGTCGCCATCCTGACCCGACACCGGAATGCCGTCCATACCTTGTGCGGTCAGTGCAGCAACTACACCGCCTGCGGTTCCGTCATTTGACGCGACCACAGCATCAACTTTGTTTTCGTTGGCCGTCAGGATCTGTTCCATGTTGCGCTGCGCGTTCGCAGGCAGCCAGCCGTCGGTATAGGCTTCGCCAACGATCACAATGTCACCACTGTCAACAGCGCCCTGAATGATCTCCTGTTGACCACCGCGCAGGAAATCCGCGTTCGGGTCGGTGGGCGAGCCCTTGATCATCACATAGTTGCCTTTGGGCATGGCGTCGAACACCGCACGCGCCTGCATACGACCGACTTCGACATTGTCGAAAGTCAGGTAGAAGGCCCGATCATCTTCGATCAGACGGTCATATGCGATGACTGGGATACCTTCGTCGGCCGCTGCCTGAACAGCCGGTCCGATGGCCTGGGAATCCTGCGCCAGAATGATCAGCGCATCAACGCCCTGGGCGATCAGGCTTTCAATATCCGACAATTGCTTGGCCGACGACGATTGCGCATCTGCCGAAATATACTCGGCACCGCCTGCCTCAAGCGCGGCTTTGATCGCCGCTTCGTCGGTTTTCCAGCGCTCTTCCTGGAAGTTCGACCAGCTGACACCGACCGTGGTTTCTGCAAACGCAACCGTCCCCATCAGGACGGCCACAGCAGAAGCGCTGAGAATTCGTTTCATGATTTCCTCCCGGTTTATCGAGCCATCGCTTCATGATTCGTGGCTCTCACAATTCTGAGTATCATATTTATTTCAGTCAGTAAAATATTTATGCTACCGGAAAGAAGAAAAACCGCTTACGCTTAGGAAATCACCAGATTCGCGAGGGCAGGATGCTGAAAAGCAAGGTTTCTTCAAACGCTACGGATCAACGAAACATCACCCGTTTGCGTGTGCTGGAACAAATCCGGTCGACCGGCGCGATATCGCGGATCGACATTGCAAGCGCGCTTGAGACCAGCCCAGCGACAGTGACGGCGGCAACGTCAGATCTGCTTTCAGCTGGTCTGATTCAGGAAATCGAAAGCGAAACACCGTCAAAATCCGCGCGCCGCGGCAGACCACGTGTGCTGCTGAAGCTGCATGGCGGATGTCACCTGATTGCCGGTGTAAAAGTGGCCCGGCACCAGATTTCAGTCATCTTGGTCGATTTTGAAGGCACCGAGATCACCTCTTACACTCATCCGTTGGAGGAGGCCCGGATGGCCCCGGAGGCGTTTGCAAAAAAGATATGCGCGGCGCTGGAACAGGCCTGCGTCTCTGCAAGCAAGTCCCTGACAGACGTCTCCGGCGTCTGCATAGGCATTGCCGGACTGGTCGACGCAGAGCGGAACTTTGTACATTGGTCATCTTCGCTGACAGTGCGCAACGTGGATCTGAGCCCGCTTCTGTCTCAAGTGCTCCCCTGCCCCGCGTTCATCGAGAATGACGCTAATCTGGTTGCAAAGGCCGAACAGCTTTTCGGGCTTGGCAAAGGGTTGAAGAACTTTCTGGTTGTCACGATAGAACACGGCATTGGTCTGGGCATTGTGTTGGATGGCAAGCTATATCGCGGCGAGCGCGGCTGCGGTGCGGAATTCGGGCATGTCAAAGTTCAGCTGGATGGCGCGTTATGTCAGTGCGGGCAGCGCGGATGCCTTGAAGCTTATGTTGGGGAATATGCCCTGATCCGCGAGGCAACCATTGCCAGCCAGGCTACTGACCCGCACACTCTTGCTGATATTCACGCAGCTGCCCAATCCGGTGATGCCCGGTCCATTTCCGTTTTGTCCCGCGCTGGCCAGATGTTTGGAATGGGGCTTTCCAACCTAATCAATCTGTTCGATCCGGAATGTATCATCCTGTCCGGCACCCGAGGCAGCTTTGAATACCTGCATTCCGACGCAGTGATGACCCGCATCAATAACGGTGTTGTCAGCGTTGACGCGCCGCTGCCTGAAATCAACGTAAACCATTGGGGGGATTCAATGTGGGCAAAAGGGGCGGCGGCCTATGGGATCGAACAAGTCTCGATTTTGAAAGTCAGGGAACTGGCGGAAAATGCGAGTTGAACTGACGATCCTGCTAGCGACAGCGTCTGCCGCCTTGGCTGACATCAGCCTGCCACAGTTTCACAGCATCGACGTCCCCAGCCATGTTTACGACGGCGGGTGGGAGCATTTCGTCGGCGGAGGCGTTGCCGTTTTTGACTGCAACGGCGATGATCGGCCCGAGCTGTTTGCCGCAGGAGGAACTAATCCGGCTCAATTGTTTGTCAACACATCAGGACCCAATGTCAGTTTTCGGTCAGAAACGCCAAGCGCACTGTCTCTGACCGGCGTGACCGGCGCTTACCCACTGGATATCGATGGAGACGGGTTTGTGGACCTGGCAGTATTGCGCGTTGGTGAAGACGTTTTGTTGCGTGGCAAACCAAATTGCGCATTCGAACCGTTCACCTCGTTGAATTTCCAGTCTCAGGATCACTGGACCACCGGATTCTCCGCCACCTGGGAAAGCGGTCAAACCCTGCCGACACTGGCTTTTGGAACATATGTCGACCGAACCAACCCCGATGGCCCGTTTGAAGCCTGCGGGCCAACGCTTTTGTATCGCCCCGAAGGGGCGGCCTATGGCCCACCTCTCCACCTGGTACCGGGACATTGTTCCTTGTCCATTCTGTTTTCCGACTGGGCGCGCACCGGGCGCGCGGATCTGCGTGTCAGTAACGACCGACATTACTATGTGCGCGGCGGGCAAGAGCAGCTTTGGGCTATGGAAGACACGCCACGCCTTTACGCGCCGGAAGATGGGTGGCTGCCCTATTCGATCTGGGGCATGGGGATTGCATCAAGGGATATATCAGGGGACGGCTTCCCGGATGTTTACCTGACCTCGATGGGGGACCAGAAGTTTCAGATCTTTGATCCCACTGCCGAGGGGCCGACATGGCGCGACGCGACTTATGACCGGGGAACAACGGCGCACAGGCCACATGTTGGTGGCGATGGCCGCCCCTCAACCGGCTGGCATGCGCAGTTCGGCGACGTCAATAACGACGGGCGCGACGACATATTTGTCGCCAAGGGCAATGTCGAACAGATGCCCGATGCAGCGCAAACTGACCCCAACAACCTGTTGCTGCAATCCGCAGATGATCAGTTTTTCGAGGCTGCCTCAGCGGCGGGTGTCGCCTCTATGGGCAAGTCCCGCGGTGGAGCCCTGGCGGACCTGAACGAGGATGGATCGCTTGATCTGATCGTGGTCAATCGCGGGTCAGCGCTTGAAGTATTTCAGAACGAACAACAACTTGGAAACTGGGTTCAGGTTGATCTTGGCCAGGATCGTTCCAACCGCGCAGCTGTCGGCAGCTTCATCGAGGTCAAAACCACCGACGGAATTCAAACACGGGAAGTGACCATTGGCGGCGGTCACGCAAGCGGCATCTCAGGGCTTCATCACTTTGGCCTGGGCAACGCGGACGAACTGGCGCTGCGGGTTATCTGGCCAGACGGCACAGTTGGTGATTGGCAGACCTTCAAAAGCAATCAGGTGCTTCGCATCGACCGATGATCATTGATCAACAGGCAAACCGCTGGGCACATGCGCAGGCACACCTAGCCGGACTGCCGGGTCTTCCAGTGTGCTGAGGAAACTCAGAATGGCGTTCACCTCGTCATCACTCAGGCTGATTGGGGCCAGTTCATTCGACGCTGCAATCGCCTCGATCAACGTGGGGTCGAGCAAGGCTTTTTGATCTTCCGCGCCCGGAAACTCTGGCAACGCTGTTTTTTCGACCGAGTAGCTGCGCAAAGCTGCGACCGGATCCAGATGATGACGGACAACATCTTCAAGCCGCGCGTAGGCTCCGTTGTGACCATAGGGTGCCGTCAGGGTTACATTACGCAAGGATGGCGTGCGAAATGTGAAGGCGTCATCCGCATTGCCCGTAACACGCAATCGCCCGTCATCGCGAACATGGTTCTCGAACCGGGCGGCTTTTCCCGGCCCGATTTGCGGCATGGCGATTGAATGAAACCCATGATCCGTCTGGAACCAGCCGGAATGGCAGGTGCTGCACCCGGCCTTGCCGTAAAAAAGGTCGAGCCCCATTTGCGCCTGCTCGGGCAGCTCCTCTTTCCCTTGCATCGCGCGATCAAACAGGCTGTTGTCAGCGCGCCATTCAAAAGCGATGAAATCAGCAATGATATTGGCGATTGCGGTAAAAGTGATCTCTTCTCCGGGCGCGAGCTGGTCAAAGCGTGTCCTGTATTCCGGGATTGCGGCAACACGCGCCGCGATAAGGTCCCATGCGCCGTCCTTTTGGGTCAGCAAACCAAGACGTACGGCTTTGCTCACTTCGTTTTCCGAATAGTGGCCCGCCATTTCGTCAGCCGACAAGACCGGGAACATCGCCTGCGCGGCCAGTGCAGATTGGAAGCCCGGCCTCATATCTGTGCCCAAGGGCGTTCTGAACCCGTCAGGCTGTGACGGGTCTGCCTCAAGACGCCCGTCATGAAAGAAGGTGGTGAATTCCAGCGCCCCAAGGTTCCACAGCCCCGGTGCATTTCGGGGAATGCGCTGCTCGGGCATGTTTTCCTGATCAAGCCTGCGCGCTGCCCCCAGCCCCACACCGCCTTCACCGATACCCAGAGACAGCGCGTCTGACGTTCCCAGTTTCGGATGATGACAAGTGGCGCAGCTGATGTTTTTGTTCCCCGACAGGATCGGGTCGTAAAACAGCAACTGTCCCAGTTCGACCTTGGCAAGGTCCGGTTCTACAAATTGAGGAAGCGGCCCGAGGTCCTGCGCCTGCGCCGCCGACAGTGTCACGCAAAAGGCCAGAGCATACACCGATATCCCAACTCTCATACCTGATCCCCTGAGATTTCCAACGTCAGAACTTGTTTATAGGGTTTGTCCGGAGAATAGATGACGGACGGAAACAAGGGGTGGTTCACAGCGTCCGTGTAACCGGAAGGCTCAATGCAAAGCCCTGCGCATGGCGTGAAAGGATCAGACAGGTGCACGGCGGAATAGACCTGCGCGCCGGGCTGATCAGAGTAAACATTCATGCGCAAACCTGACGGTGTTTCAACCGTTGCAACCGGTCGATTTGATTTGCCCGCCTCTTCAAACACGAAGTAGTGGTCAAGGCCACGCCCCTCATCACCGATAACGCGCTCGGATGAGAAATCCAGCGCTTGCGTTTCAAGCTCATTCACGACGCCTGTCGGAATGGAGCTGTCGTCCAACTCCAGTACCCGCTTGGAATTCAGTGTCAAACGGTTGTCAAGAATACCGCTTTGACATCCCAGAGAATAGTAATTGTGCTGCGCGATACTGATCGGTGTAGACCGGTCCGGCCATGCGGTGATCGTGTAAGTCAGCCGTGGAAAAGCCAGCTCGACATGAATCTCGAACCTGATTTCTCCGGGAAAACCATCATCGCCGTCAGGTGACGTCAACGACAGAACCGCACGGTTCGGCTTGGTCTTCCTGATAATCCAGTGGCTGCGCGACAGCCCGAGCGCACCGCCATGCAGCGTGTTTTCCCCCTCATTCGCTGTCAGGCGATAAGCGGCATCCTGCATTTTAAACGTTGCGCCACCGATCCGATTGGCGACGCGACCCACGATTGCGCCTATGTAATACGGGTCCGCCAAGTATTCCTGCGGGTCTGGATAGCCCAGGATCAAGGGCGTTTCACCGATCCACCACCCTTGTGTGATCGCACCATAACTCAGCAGCGAGACCGACATCACACCATCTAACAGAACAACCTGTTCGATTGGTACTGAAGTGACGTCCTTCATCATGACGCAGACAGGGGGGATAGAGCCGCATAAAATTGGCGGTATCTTTGATATTCAGCCTCATAGGCGTCGAATAACCCCACGCGCGGTTGAACTATTTCAGAGATTTCTGGCGATGTCATGAGCTCCGCCGGATCTGCAACTTTTACTGCGCAGGCCGCAAGGCGTGCCGCGCCTATGGCGGCTCCGAATTCACTACCTTTAGGCAAGGCAAGCGGGATGTTCAGAACAGTTGCCAGCGTCTCGACCCAGAAACGGGATCGTGCGCCCCCACCGACGACCATCAGGCTTTCAGGCTTGGTTCCCGTGCTCCTGAGGGCTTCAAGGCAATCTCGCAGCGCGAACGAGACACCTTCCATCACGGACTGTGCAAGATCCTCTGGATCCGACGCAATATCCAGCCCCATAAACGCCCCCCGGATAGCGCTGTCATTATGAGGGGTACGTTCCCCCGACAGATATGGCAGGAACTTGGTCTTCGACGGCCCGGTGACGGTATCCGGCAACGCCGATGCGAGTGCACCAACGGATTGGCCGAGGTTCCGGGACAGCCAGTTCAGACTGTTGGTCGCCGACAGGATGACACCCATTTGAATCCAGTGGTCCGGCACCGCGTGGCAGAAGCAGTGAACCGCCGTTTCCGGTGCGGGCGCGTAACTGTCCTTGGCAACCAGCAGCACACCCGACGTTCCCAGCGATAGAAAACCGCTGCCTTCGGCGATACTTCCTATACCACAGGCAGCCGCGGCGTTGTCGCCTGCCCCGCCCGCAACGACTACGGGTCCGGTCAGGCCCCAGTGCTGCAATATCTCCGCCCTCAGCTCGCCCCCGACGGCGCTGCCTTCGACCAGTTCGGGCATCTGATCCCGGCGCATGTGGCTGAGCTCAAGCGCTGTTTCCGACCATTTCCGACGTCCGACGTCCAACCACGCTGTACCCGCGCTGTCGGACATTTCACTTATGTATTCTCCGGTCAGCCAGAAGCGTAAATAGTCTTTGGGGAGCAAGACTTTGGAGGTTTTTTCGAAAACGTCAGGTTCATGCCTGCGCATCCATTCCAGCTTGGGCGCAGTGAAGCCGGGAAAAACGATGTTTCCGGTGATCGATCGCATCGCGGAAAGCGCATCCAGTTCGGCAGCTTCACGGGCAGACCTTGTGTCGTTCCAAAGGACACAGGGCCTCAATACGCTACCATTTCGGTCCAGAAGCGTTGCGCCATGCATATGCCCGCTCAGACCTATGCCCCGCACTGCCGAAAACGCAGCGCTGTTTTGCCCCTGCAACTGGGCAACGACCTTTTGACACGCTTCAACCCAATCCGCAGGTTCCTGCTCTGACCAGCCCGGATGCGGTGTCGATGTGTTCACGCTCGCTTCGGCCTCGGCAACGACGTCACCGTCTTCACTGACCACAATTCCCCGAAGACCTGACGTCCCCAAATCAAGACCGAGATACACCTGCTCCTCCCATTTGTAAGCCGCAATACTGAGGCCACAGAAACCCAGTTTTGCAAAGGCATCAGGTTTCACTGGCACAGTTTGCGCTAACATCACAAGGTGAAACAAGACAAGGAATATAAAAATGATGTCGTCCTGGACAGCACTGAATGACCCGGACCCAGACAGCGACCAATACGAAGGTGCCCGATAAGAGGTGACCTGAACTAAGCCGCGGGAGAAATTTTTTGCGATTGTCTGGCGACATGTTTCCGTAAAAACTTCGAAATGTTCTCGTCTTACTGATTTCGGGCAGGCAAAGCTTCTGACACCATGATCAGCCGCAAGAAGGAAATCGGCGAATGAAATCACATGCCAAAGTTGTTGTCGTTGGCGGCGGATGTGTGGGCGCGTCCCTTCTGTATAGTCTGACACAGCACGGCTGTAGCGATGCGGTGATGCTGGAACGAACCACGCTGACCTCAGGCTCGACCTGGCATGCCGCCGGCCTGCTGGTCACCTTCGTGCGGTCCCATAACGTGTCGAAGATGACGATGGAAACCATCCGCATCTATTCAGAAGTCGAACAGAAGATGGGTACGTCGGTAGGCTTGCGCAAAGTGGGTCAGCTGCGCGTTGCCAACACCCAGAAACGTTGGGATGAATTCCAGTCATATATCTCGATTGCCGAGGCTGCAGGTGTGCCCTGCAAACTGCTGACGCCCGCGGAAATTGCCGATGTTCATCCCCTTCTGAACCAGTCTGAGCATATTCGCGGCGGTATCCTGCATACCGAGGACGGCTATGTGAACCCGGCCGACATCACCATGGCAATGGCAAAGCTGGCGCGAGATGCGGGCGCCACAATCTATCAGAACACCGAAGCACAGGCGTATGAAAAGCTGGAAAGCGGTCATTGGAAAGTGACCACCAATCAGGGAGAGATCACGTGCGAGCATCTGGTTTTTGCCACCGGCAACTATGCCCGTGAAAATGCCCGGCGCGTTGGGCTGGACCTGCCCTGCATTCCCATCGTTCACCAGTACTGGACCACGGAAACCGTTCCGCTGCTCAAGGAACGTCGCGCGCAGGGTTTGCCCGAGTTCCCGATCCTGCGGGATGAGGATTACGGCGCATATCTACGCGAAGATGTCGGCGGCATTCAGTTCGGGCCCTATGAGTTCACCAAGGACCTGAAGCTGTTTGCCGAAGACAGCGTGCCACCTGACTTTGGCGCAGACCTCTTGCCCGAGGATTTCGATGCCGTGGAAACCCAATGGGAACGGGCTATTGAGCGGGTTCCGGTCCTTGGCGAGGTGGGCATCAAGGCCAACACGCGCGGACCCTTCCAAATGACGCCGGACGAATTGCCACTTGCCGGGCCAGCGCCAGGGCACAATAACCTGTGGCTGGCCGAAGGGATGCCCGGCGGCATTCTGTGGGGCGGCACCGTGGGCGAACGGCTGGCCCGTTGGATCGTCGACGGTGATCCGGGCATGGACATGTCGGAACTGGACCCGCGCCGTTTCTCGGACTACGCCTCTAAACGCTGGACCATGGACAAGGTTCGCGAAACCTGGGGCACACATATGAACGCGCATATCCCCGGCGAAGATTTCCCGGACGCGCGCCCAATGAAAACCGTGGGGTCTTACGATCTGCTGACGGCGCATGGCGCAGTCTGGACCAGCTTCAACGGCTATGAATTCCCGCGCTGGTTCGCCAAATCGCCGCAAGAGGCGATCCCTGAACATTCTTTCCGCCGCACCAATCACATGGAACGCGTTCAGGAGGAAGTGCACACCACCCGCGAAGAGGCCGGGTTCATCGAGATGTCGCCAATGACCAAGTTTACTGTACGCGGTCCCGGCGCCGCGCGGTGGCTGGATGGTCTGATGGCAAACAAACTGCCTAAAGTGGGCCGGATGAGCCTGTCGCTGTTGTTGAACGCAAAAGGTGGCATGGATGCGGAATACACAGTTGTCCGTTATGCCGAGAATGATTTCTATCTGGTCTCTACCCCGAATTGGCGCGCCTATAACTGGGATCACCTGCAACGTCTGCTACCACAAGATCAAACGGTTATCCTTGAAGACGTTTCGGAACAGTTGGGTGTGATCGCTCTGGCGGGTCCCAAGGCGCGCGAGATTTTGCAACCGCTGACCGACAACGATTTGACGAACGCAGCTTTTCCCTGGCTCTCTGCACAAAAAGGTGAAGTTGGTTATGCCAAAGACGTTCACCTGCTTCGGGTATCTTACACAGGCGAGCTGGGCTGGGAACTGCACCATCCGGTCGGGTATAACCGCCATCTTGTCGACCTGCTTTTGAAAGCCGGTGTAAAACCCTTCGGGCTTGAGGCGTTGGAGTCCATGCGCCTTGAAAAATCCTATCGCGCCATCAACCGTGAGATTTGCAAGGACATGACACCATATGAGGCCAGCCTTGATCGGTTTGTCGTCACCGAGGGACGCGAGTTCATCGGAAAAGCGGCGCTGGAGAAGCAGAGATACGAGGGCAATCACAAACGGCTGGTCACGTTGAAACTTCCCTTTGGCGAAACTTCGGTGATGTTCGATGAAGGTGTTTATGCAAACGGTGAACTGATTGGTCGCGTTACGTCGGGTGGGTTTTCTTATTATTGCAACCACGACATAGCGATGGCACTTGTACCAAACGACATGACCTTGCCGGGTGCACGGATGCAGGTGCTGGTCCATAACGAAATGCGCGATGCCGAGGTGATCGATACTTGCGCCGTTGATCCCACCAACGCACGTGCGCGTGCCTGACCCCAGAAGTAAAAAGACTGGATTTGAAAAGATGACCGAACAATCGACCAAAACGCTTTCTCTTGCCGAGGTTCGGGCGCTGGCGAAATCCGTACTTGTTTCTGCCGGAGTCAATGCACAGGGCAGCGATATTCTGGCCGACATTGTTACCCGGTCCGAGCGGGACGGCCCGCGCAGCCACGGATTGCGTATGCTGCCGGTCTATGTCCAAAGCTTCACCTCGGGCTATGCAAACGGCAATGCGAAGCCAAAGATCGAAAAGGCTGCCCCGGGCGTTCTGCGCTGTGACGCCGATAACGGGTATTATCAGGTCGCGGCAGCCGAAGCCCGCGACATGTTGATCGAAATGACGCGGGAAAACGGCATTGCCGCTTTCACCTGCGCAAATTGCCACCATCTGGGCGCGTTAAGGTTTGACACCGAACCGCTTGCCGAAGCTGGTCTGGTGGCTTTCGCCGTGATCAACTCATTGTCCATGGTGGTGCCGCAAGGCGGGGTGCGCCCGGTATTTGGCACCAACCCGATGTCTTTTGCCTGTCCGCGCGAGGGCGGTGCGCCGATAGTCTGGGATCAGGCGTCTTCAATGGTTGCTTTGATGGATATCCGCATGGCCGCAGCCGAGGGGCACGACCTGCCCCACCCTGCCGGTCTGGACCCTGACGGCGCACCCAGTACGGACCCGAACGCTATCCTGGAAACCCGCAGCCTGTTACCTTTTGGCGAGCACAAGGGCGCCGCAATCGCTTTCATGGTTGAAGTGTTGGGTGCCGCCCTGGCTGGTGGAACCCTTTCCGTGAACAATCAAGAACGTGAGGCGTTCGGAGCCCTTAACATCAAAGGCGGTGCAACACTGATTGCGATTGATCCGACGCGGTTCGGCAACGAGGCCTTCAATCAATATATCGCGCGCATTTGCTCAGAAATTGTCGGTAATGGGGACGCCCGTGTTCCGGGTGATGGGCGTCTGGCCAAACGGGCGGCAGCCGAGGCTGACGGTGTTGAGGTCAGCACCGAGGTTCTGGCCGCGTTAAACGCGTCCTGAAATACCCGCGCTCAGCTTTCTGGCTAGAGGGCCATCCTACGACACGGGCGGCTTCAAGCGTCAATGCAGCTTTGCACAGGCGGTAATCTTGCCGAACCAAGCACGGATGCGACAGTCCATTCTCCCCTCGTAACGGCGGTCCATTGCGGTCTAAGGCGTCGCACTTATCTACCGCCGCCCGCAACAAATAGCCTGGAGAAGAAGTCAAACAAGTCAGCGTGACACTCTAATGGCAGGATATGCGCCACATATTGGTCCGGCCTGACGACGACCATACAACCCTTTCTCCGGTCAATTCCGCGCATTTCGTAGATGTCTTCACGCCTCTTGTGATCAACGCAAAAAACCTTCTCGAAGTCGCGCAGGCCATACCTGCCCTTCTCGGGTTTCAAAAGAGACGGCATATCCTCATAATTCAGCGATATGATATCCTGCGGGAAGATGGCCCGTAGGTCTAACAAACCGTCGATGTCTTCGTCAGGGCGCACAAACCGTCGCAGAGGAGAGTTCGGATCGCTTTGCAAAACCTCGCAAAGCTGATGGATCGATCCGCCTTGCGTACCTGCGTCTCCCTGTCCTGCGAAGGCATAGAGCCTCCAGCGCGCATCCGCTTCGGCCACATGCCCCAGTTGCATGGGCATGGCATCTGCAAGCCGGACAACTGGTGCTGAATGAAATCGCTTGCCTATAACCAGCCCACGCGCCAGATGCTGGTGAACCGGTTCGGCGACCAAGTCCGAAGGCCCATAGTGAACCGAAAGCCCGCCGGTGAACTCCAGATTTTCGATAAACTGTTTTTGAATTCGGGGCATATCGGTGCCGTCAAGCTCTGACTCGCCCGGAGGCGCACTCATGATCCGGGCCCATTTATGGTCGGTTTCGACCAGTCTTTTGGCCTCTTGCAAACGCTCGGCCGAGTAGCTGTGAAGAAGATCAGGCTTTGACCTTCCTGTCAGCACATGCACCAGTTTCCAGCCCAGGTTAAAAGTATCGCCCATCGACACGTTCATCCCCTGACCCGCCTTGGGGCTATGCGTGTGGCAGGCGTCGCCCGCCGTGAAAACGCGCGGGGTGCGTGTAGCAACTTCATGCTTAGGAACATCGTCGAACTTGTCGGTCAGCCTGTGGCCAATCTCGTAGACCGACCACCAAACGACTTCTTTTACGTCGATGGAATAAGGACGCATGATCCGGTTCGCGGCAGCGATGATATGGTCAGCCGTCAGATTGCGGTTGGCGATCCGCTCATCCGGGTTCAGTTTGTCAAGCTCGACATACATTCGGAACAGGTATCCGCCCTCGCGCGGAAGGATCAGAACGTTTCCTTCCGATGCCGATTGAACAAGGCATTTCCGCCGCAAATCGGGAAAATCGGAATTCGCCAGAATGTCCATCACGCCCCACGCCTGATGTGCGGCATCGCCTTGCAGCTTACCCCCTATAGCCTTGCGCACATTGCTGCGTGCACCGTCACAGCCTACGACATAGTTGGCACGTATTGTAAGCCGTTCAACAACGCCGCCATCATCGCCCAGACGTTCAAGCTCTGCCGTTACGGGGTGATCCGTGGAACCGGTATCAATCGTCAAATCGCTGACACGAAGCCCGTAATGGGGTTGCAGCCGCGTTGGAGCGTTTCTCATCACATCCAGAAACAGCTCATGAATCCGGGCCTGATTCATCAAGGTATGTGGCATCTCGGATTGATCGTCGGCAACGTCCTGCAACGTGCCCACCCGGCGGATGTGGCCTGGGCTTGCGGGATCGGGCGTCCAGAATGCCGTTTGGTTGACCCAATACGCTTCGCGCTTCACTTTCTCAGCGAAACCGAGCGCCTGAAACATCTCCATCGAGCGGACGTTGACGCCATCCGCCTGGCCTTTCTCCATTGGACCCGGCTTTTGATCCACGATCATTGTCGAAATTTCGGCGAACCCGGCCAGCTGCGCCGCGAGGCAAAGCCCGGCCGGTCCACAACCCGCGATCAAAACATCAACCTTTTCGGGGATGGATGCGGGGTGGTTGTGGTGATCGGGGCGACCGGGGCGACCGAACGCAGCCGGTTTGATATCCGGGTCACCCGGACGAAATCCATCATCGTAATATTGCATTGTCCCCTCCTCCGCAGGTTCACATAAATTTAATAACTGTACTTACTATTTCCTGTCAACAAAGATATGTACACTCACTAATTGCCGCGGTAATTCTGGAATAAGTGACGGCGTAAAGTGATTTCGGAGGTTTTGCGTGAGTATTTACGGAATGGCGGGCCACCTCATCCGCAGGCTCAATCAGATTTCAACCCACGTGTTTTCGGTCCGGATGCAGGAGGCCGGGATTGACCTTACATCCGTTCAGTTCGCAGCACTTGAAACAATTCGCGCCGAACCCGGCATTGATCAGGCCACAGTCGCGGCGAAAATCGCCTATGACCGCGCAACAATCGGCGGGGTCATCGACCGGCTGGAGCAGAAAAACTACGTCAAACGCTCGGTCAGTCAACGTGACAGACGCGCGCGAGAGGTCACCTTATCCGAAAAAGGAAAAGACATCCTTGCGGCGGCTATGCCAGTCGTAATTGACCTGCAAAACGAGATCCTCGGAGGGCTAACTCCGAATGAACGCGAAACGTTCCTGAAGCTCGCAGGCAAGGCAGTTGATGCTGTCACCGACGATAACACACGGCCTTGAATTACAAAGCGGACGCTGGCTCAATTGAAACAAGGAAAGCAAATCCACCATTTTTGAGCTTTAGTTTCCGAAACCAGAAACTTAAATCTAAGAAATCTCAATTTACCTTTGAGCCAACCGAGGGCAATGTAATCCTGAGAGGATAAATTGCGTCCGCGCATGACCTGTCTGATGCGTAGCGTTTCGACGAAAAGGTTCACATGTGTGAACATTCTGTTTTCCGAAAAGGACCTGAAACCAAACACTGAAAAAGTGGATATAACTCGTTATAAAACATAACTAATATGAGCAATCATGAACAGGGGATGATACTCATAGGTCATCTAGGGAGGAGACCATGACCAACTTGCGCAGAACCATACTCAAATCTGCAGTGGCGGCGATTGCTTTCGGTGCCATGTCAACCACTGCCATCGCGGCCGAAGTGACACTGCGGATGCACCAATTCCTGCCGGCACAAGCCAACGTACCCAAGAACGTTCTGGATGTCTGGGCCGACAAGGTCGAAGCGGATTCGGATGGCCGGATCGAAATTCAAAGGTTTCCGTCCATGCAGCTTGGGGGCAAACCCCCCGAACTGATCGACCAGGCCATTGATGGTGTGGCAGACATTGTCTGGACTGTGTCCGGATATACACCAGGACGCTTTCCCCGAACCGAGGTGTTCGAACTGCCGTTCACCATGACCAATGCCGAAGCCGTCTCACGCGCCTATTGGGATCTGGCCGAAGAAACCATGATGGACGATGACTTCAAGCAGTTCAAAGTACTCGGTCTCTGGGTGCACGGCCCCGGTTTGATCCATTCAAAGGAACCGATCGAAAGCATCGAGGATCTGAACGGCGTAAAGCTGCGCGCACCGACACGCGTAACCAACGGCCTTTTCAGCTCGCTTGGAGCAACCCCGGTTGGCATGCCTGTTCCTGCGGTGCCTGAAGCGCTGTCCAAAGGCGTGATCGACGCCACCGTGATTCCCTGGGAAGTGACCGGCGCCCTGAAGGTCAACGAGCTGGTCGGAAACCACACGACCTTTGGCGACGACACGCTATACACCACCACTTTCATCTTCGCGATGAACAAGGACCGCTGGGATGCACTGCCGGATGATCTGAAGGCCGTCATCGACGCCAACTCGGGTGCTGAATTCTCGGCCTTCGCAGGCAAGCAGATGCAGGCCGATGATGACGGGCCTCACAAGCAGGCGATGGAACGCGGCAACAACATCATCACGCTGAGCCCGGAACAGGTTGCGGAATGGAAGGCAGCATCACAGCCGACCACTGACGCCTGGATCGCCGAGATGGATGAAAAAGGTCTGGACGGAACCGGTTTGCGCGCCCGCGCGCTCGAACTGATTTCGCAATACTCGGGCAACTGATCCGATCGCTCTTCCGGCGCTATTTCACGCCGGGAGAGCAATCCCTTTGGAGTTGATCATGCGGAAACTGGTAGAGCGCATCGCGCGCTTCATGGCCGTTCTCGGCGGTGTGGTTCTGACTGCGCTGGTCCTGCTGACCTGTGTCAGCGTGCTGGGGCGCGGCCTGAATACGCTGGGCCACTCGGACGTCATGACGTCACTGTCGGAAGCAGCGGCAAATGCGCTGATTGCATCGGGCGTCGGGCCGGTGAGTGGCGATTTTGAATTGGTCGAAGCCGGCATTGCATTCGCCATATTCTCGTTCCTGCCGATCTGCCAGCTCTATGGCTCTCACGCCACAGTCGACGTATTCACCAACACGCTTCCGGCAAAGGCGAACAAAGTGATCATCACATTCTGGGAAATCGTCCTGTCGCTTGTCATTCTTTTGATCACGTGGCGCTTGTTTGTCGGCATGCAAAACAAGCTGGACTATGGTGAAACGACCTTTCTGCTGCAATTTCCGGTTTGGTGGGCCTATGGGCTAAGCTTTGTTGCCGCCCTTGTCGCATCACTTGTTGCTGTCTATTGCGCCGTCGCGCAGGTCATCGAGCTTGTCACCGGGCGTCATATCCTGCCCTACCGCGGGGAGGCCGCACATTGACCATGCTCGAACTGGGCTACGTGTCCTTTCCCGTACTTCTGATCATGATCTTTCTGCGCGCACCGATTGGCCTTGCCATGTTGCTGTGCGGGATTGGCGGGCTGTATTTTGCCATGGGTGGCACCAGCATGTTCATGGCCAAGCTCAAAACCGAAACCTACTCAACCTTTTCCAGCTATTCGCTGACGATCATTCCGATGTTCCTGCTGATGGGGCAGTTCGCGACATTGTCGGGCATGTCTTCAGCCTTGTTCAAAGCTGCTGAAAGCTGGCTGGGCCACCGCAAAGGGGGCGTCGCCATGGCGGCAGTCGGCGCTTGTGCCGGATTTGGCGCAATCTGCGGGTCCTCCCTTGCCACTGCCGCAACGATGAGCCGTGTCGCGCTGCCCGAACTGCGCCGCTACGGCTATTCCGGCGGGTTTTCAACCGCAACGCTTGCTGCTGGCGGCACATTGGGCATTCTGATCCCGCCTTCGGTGATCCTTGTGATCTATGCGATCCTGACGGAACAGAATATCGCTAAGCTGTTTCTCGCGGCCTTTGTCCCCGGCATTCTGGCAGCGCTCGGCTATATCATCACGATTTCGATCTATGTGCGCATGTATCCTGACGCCGCGGGCACCCGCGAAGCGATCCCATATCCTGAACGCGTTCGGGCACTGCTGGATGTCTGGCCTGTCCTGCTGGTTTTTGCCCTTGTTGTCGGTGGCATCTATCTTGGCTGGTTCACCCCAACCGAAGGCGCAGCCGTGGGGGCGGCGGGAACCGGGCTGATTGCTCTGATCTCGGGCAATCTGAACTGGCAGGTCTTCGTCGAAAGCATCATTGCAACGGCCTCAAGCACGGCGATGATCTTCTTCATCGTGTTGGGCGCAGGGCTGTATAACAGTTTCCTAGCGCTCACTCAGGTACCGCAGGAACTGTCTGGCTGGGTCGTTGGACTTGGGCTCAGCCCGTGGATGGTGTTGTGCCTGATCCTGGTGTTCTACCTGATCTTTGGATGTCTGATGGACAGCCTGTCAATGATCCTGCTGACTATCCCGATCTTCTTTCCGGTCATCAGCGCACTGGATTTCGGCATGAGCCCCGAGCATGTGGCCATCTGGTTCGGTATTCTGGTTCTGATCGTTGTCGAGGTCGGGCTGATCACCCCTCCGGTCGGGATGAACCTGTTCATTATCAACGCCATGGATCGTTCAACCCCGATGACCCAAACTTACAAGGCAGTGATGTGGTTCGTCACCTCTGACATCATTCGGGTCATTATCCTGGTGCTGTTTCCGGCCATTACCCTGTTCCTGATCCCCTAACTTAAACACCTTCAGCGGTTCGGGGCGGGCACATCCGAAAATAGATATGAGACACAACAATGATTGAACATATTAAAATGGAGAGGGTACGATGCAGTTAAGTGGATGTGTCGCCCTGGTCACCGGCGGCGGAAGCGGGCTGGGTGCTGCAACGGCTAGGCATTTCGCCGCCAGCGGAGCAAAGGTTGCCGTTTTGGATTTCAATGCTGAAGGTGCGAAGGCAGTTGCTGACGAAATTGGTGGTCTTGCCCTGCAAGCCGATGTCAGTGACGAGGCCGCCGTCAGTGCCGCGTTTGAGACGGCAATAGCCCATTTCGGGTCGGCACCCAGAATCGCTGTCAGTTGTGCGGGCGTCGGCATGGCGGCCAGGATCGTCGGGCGCGAAGGCAAGCTGTCATTCGACGTGTTCGAGAAAACTCTGCGCGTGAACCTTTTTGGCACCTACAACGTCATGAGCCACGCGGCGAGACACATGGCCGGTCTCGACCCGTTGGCTGACGGTGAACGCGGTGTGATCATCAACACGGCGTCGGTTGCGTGGCAGGACGGTCAATTGGGTCAAGCCGCTTATGCCGCATCCAAAGGGGCAATCGCCTCGATGTGCCTGCCTGCCGCACGGGAGCTCGCGCAGTCGGGTATTCGCGTGATGGCCATCGCACCTGGCCTGTTCCACACGCCAATGATGGAAGGCTTGCCGGAAGAGGTCAGTGCCAAGATCACTGCGAGCATTCCCTTCCCGGCCCGCCTTGGCGAAGCGCGTGAGTTCGCAATGCTCGCCGAACAGATCGTTGAAAACCCGTTTTTGAATGGCACCACTATTCGACTTGATGGCGCCGTTCGTCTGCCGCCCCGGTAAGGAGTTCCCCATGGACAGCCAAATCCTGAACATTGAGGTCAACGGATCCATCGCGACCCTGACCATGAACCGCCCTGACAAGCGAAACGCGATGTGCGAGGAACTGTTAGGCGCGCTGGATGATTTCTTTTCAGCTCCACCCAAGAACGTGCGCGTGGTGATCCTGACCGGAACTGAAGGGCACTATTGTTCCGGATTGGACCTGTCCGAGCATGTTCATCGTACGGCCGAGGAAAACCTGCACCATTCCCGCCACTGGCACAGTGTCATGGACAAGATCCAGTTGGGTGGGCTTGCGGTTGTCTCGGCCATGTTTGGCGCCGTGATCGGCGGCGGGCTGGAGCTTGCAGCGGCAACACATGTTCGCATCGCTGAACCTTCGACGATCTTTCAGCTTCCCGAAGGCCGGCGCGGAATATTTGTCGGTGGCGGTGCGACCGCGCGGGTCGGTCGCCTGCTGGGGGCCGATCGGATGACCGAGATGATGTTGACCGGCCGCAAATATGGTGCCGATGAAGGGGTATCGCTGGGGCTTGCACATTATAGCGTGGGTGAAGGCGAGGCTTTGGCGCTGGCCCAAAAGCTGGCAGGTAAGATTTCCCGAAACGCGCCACTGTCAAACTATCTGATGATTCAGGCGGTCGCGCGGATCAATGAAATGTCGCAAAACGACGGACTGTTTACTGAATCGCTGGCCGCGGCCCTGTCGCAAACAACACCGGATGCGCAGGAAGGACTGCGGGCCTTTCTTGAAAAGCGCGCCCCGAACTTCAGGTGAACACATGAAAAAGAAACATGAACACACGCCAGAAGACGGCGCGCCTAACACGATCAGCGATGCCACGCTGCGGGGGTTTGTCGGTTATCGCATGAAACGGGCCTTCAATGTGGTGCAGGAAGACCTGACAACAACTCTGCGTCCCTTTGGTCTGCGAATGCTGACTTATACGGCACTGGTTCTCATCGTCGATAACCCCGGATTGCGGCAGTCCCAACTGGCTGACGCAATGGATATCGAGCGCCCGAACCTTGTCGTCATCATTGATGAACTGGAGTGCAGGGAACTGATCGTCCGCGACCGGGTACCGACCGACCGGCGCGCCTATGCGCTAAGGACGACACTGGCGGGCAGGCAATTATATGAAAAGGCCGTCGCCGCGGTTACCGCCCACGAAGGCAAGCTGCTGGCCGGTTTGGATGACGCAACCATCACCACCGTTTTCGATGCCCTCAGGACGATCGAAAAAGCGAGGAAAAGGGGCTGATCATGCAACGCACATCGGAATACCTGGTGCATTCTGTTTCGCGCGAAGATCGGGCCGACGGTTCCATCCTGCTGAAATCGAACCACACTCTTGGTCCTGTCGTCGACAAAACCGGTGTCTGGCTGCACGCCTGGGCCTCGGACGCGCCTGACCGCACGTTCATTGCTGAACGCAGCGGCGCAGGATGGCGCAAGGAAAGCTATGCGACCACGCTTGAAAAGGTGCGGGCAATCGCAAGCTCGCTATTGGCGCGTGGGATGGGGCCTGACACACCGATCCTGATCATGAGCGGCAACGGCTTGGATCATGGTCTGCTGAGCCTGGCTGCTCAGTACATTGGCGTACCAACGGCGCCTGTGGCCGAACAATACGCCTTGATCCACGGTGCACATGGCCGCCTGCGCCATGCCATCGAACTGGTGCGCCCGAAGATGGCCTATGTCGTCGATGCGGATCAATACCGAGAGGCGCTGGAACTGGATGCGCTTCAAGGGGTCGAAATCGTAGCCAGCCGACAAGGCAGGAACAGTCAGGTCACAGCGTTCGACGAACTTCTCAAAGGGGATGTCAGTGTCGATCTGGAGGCAGCCTATGAACTGGTTGGCCCCGATTCCGTCGCCAAGATCCTAATGACCAGCGGTTCAACCTCGGCCCCGAAGGGGGTCATCACGACCCAACGCATGATGTGCGTGAACCAGACCATGCTGGCCGACGGGTTGCCATTTCTGCGCACGCGTCCGCCCCGTGTGGTCGATTGGCTGCCATGGAACCACGTCTTTGGCGGGTCTCATAACTTCAACATGATGCTCGCCAACGGCGGAAGCTTCTACATCGACGACGGCAAACCGGTAGCCGGTCTGTTTGAGAGGACGCTGGAAAACCTGTCCATGGTCACCGGCACGCTCAGCTTCAATGTCCCCGTAGGTTACAGCATGCTGCTGGGCGCGTTGCAGCGGGATGGCGATTTGCGTCGGCGGTTTTTCGAAGAACTTGATCTGATCTTTTATGCGGGCGCTTCACTGCCACAGGACATCTGGTCTGGATTTGAACAGATGGCGCTGGATGTCAAAGGTGAGATACCGCTGATGACCTCGTCCTGGGGACTGACCGAGACAGCGCCCGCCACAATGATGCAGTCCGAGCCCATTGACCGTTCCGGGGTTGTTGGCGTTCCGATGAACGGCGTGACACTCAAGCTGATACCGGATGAAGACATGAGATGCGAAATGCGCATCAAAGGGCCAAACGTGATGCCCGGGTACTTCAACGAACCGGAGAAGACAGTCAGCGTTTTCGATGAAGAAGGGTTTTTCATTACCGGCGACGCCATGCGGTTCATCGACCCGAAGGACGTAAACAAAGGTATGAAATTCGACGGCCGGATATCCGAGGACTTCAAATTGTTGACCGGAACATGGGTGCGGGCCGCGCAATTGAGGATGGACTTGTTGACCTGTCTTGCGCCTCTTACCTCAGATCTGGTCATTACAGGTGCCGACAGAAATGAGATCGGCGTCATGGTCTTTCCCGATGTCGCCGAGCTGAAGCGGGAAGGATTTGACCTGAACGACGACAGTGGCGCCTACTGCTGCAAACTGCTGCATAGCGAAATCCACCGCCGCCTGGCAGAGCGCGCCAGCGAGCTATCGGGCAGTTCCACACGGGTCGGGCGCGCCATTCTACTTAGCGAGCCTGCCTCGATGCCCGAGGGCGAAATGACCGCCAAGGGGAACCTCAATTTTCGCAAGATACTGACACGCCGGCAAAATTTACTTGAGCGTCTTTATGACGACGCCGATCCGGCAATCATAAAGATCTGAGAAAGGAACGAACAGATGGTCGATATCTCCAAGGTTCGCGCAATCGACATTCACACCCACGCTGAAGAACCCTGCGGGTGCCACTCGGATGACGGCTATGACGACCTGCAGGCAACCATGGCCAACTACTTTGGCGCGCCGTGGAGCCATCCGCCTACGGTTCCCGAAACTGCACAGCACTATCGCGAGCAAAACATAGCCGCGGTGATCTTCCCGGTCGATGCCGAGCGGGAAACCGGCTATCGGCGCTACAAGAACGAAGAAGTTGCCGCATTGGCGGCGGAAAATGACGACGTGCTGATCCCGTTTGCGTCAATTGATCCGCACAAGGGCAAGATGGGCGCACGAGAGGCGCGCCGCCTGATCCGCGAATTTGGTATCAAAGGGTTCAAGTTTCATCCGACGATGCAGGGGTTCTACCCCAATGACCGCATGGCTTATGACCTTTACGAAGCAATCGCCGAGGAAGGCTGCATCGCCCTGTTTCACACTGGTCAGACCGGTGTCGGTTCGGGCATGCGGGGTGGTAACGGAATGCGGCTTAAATACTCGAACCCGATGTTCATGGATGACGTCGCCGTCGATTTTCCGGATATGAAGATCATCCTCGCGCATCCGTCATTTCCCTGGCAGGAAGAGGCGCTGTCCGTGGCGCAGCACAAGCCCAACGTCTATATCGACCTGTCCGGTTGGTCACCAAAGTACTTCCCCGAGATTCTGGTGAAATACTGCAACTCGATCCTCAAGAAAAAGGTCCTGTTTGGGTCCGACTGGCCAATGATCACTCCAGAACGCTGGCTGTCGGATTTCGAGAAGATCAACATCAAGGACGAACTGCGCCCGGACATCATCAAAGGCAATGCCGCGCGCCTGCTGGAACTGACCCCGTGATGCTGCCCCCTGCCCCATCACTGCCCTACCCAGTCACTTTGAACTTCGACTGTGCCGAACCGCCAGAACCGGGCCGCGTCGTGGTCGTCGAAGTCACCAGCTATCGGGTGACATGATCATGAAGCCATTCGAAGCCCCACTTGCGGACATCTTATTCACGTTGAACCACGTAGTCCGGGCCACCGATCTTCCAGATTGGGACGCTGACCTTGCTGGTGAGATCGGCGAACATTTTGCCGCCTTCGCACAAGGTGAAATTGCCCCGCTGGACGAGCCGGGAGACAGGCAGGGATGCTCGCAGGAAAACGGTCGCGTATACATGCCTGCCGGCTTTGCCCAAGTTTATGCAACGTATTCGGAACAGGGCTGGCCCTCGCTCACCGTGCCTGGAGAATATGGCGGTCAAGGGCTTGGTGCCCTGATACTGGCCATAACGTCTGAGGTGTTTTCGGGCGCAAACCACAGCCTTCAGATGGATACTGGGTTGGTTCCGGGCGCGGTGCGTACCTTGTTGCGCTTTGGCACGAAAGATCAGCAGTCCCGGTACATTCCCTCTCTGGCCTCGGGTGAAACTCTGGCCACCATGTGCCTGACCGAACCCGGGGCCGGGTCTGACCTTTCTCGCGTGCGCTGCCGGGCGGAATATGCTGAAGATGGCCGGAAGATCACGGGAGAAAAAATCTTTATCTCTGGCGGTGACCAGGACATGAGCGATCACATCCTGCATCTTGTGCTTGCACGCACGTCCGATGAAGGCGTCAGAGGTTTATCGCTGTTTCTATGCACCAGCACCTGCACTGACGGCAGCCGTAACCACGTTACCGTAACGCGCATCGAGGAAAAGATGGGCCTGCATGCCTCACCCACGTGCCAGCTGGCATTTGATGGTGCCAAAGCTGAACTGATCGGGGCCGAGGGTGAAGGCCTGCTGGCCATGTTCACCATGATGAACCACGCCCGGCTTGATGTCGCCCTACAGGGCGTCGCGCACACCGCGCGGGCCTATGACATTGCCAGTACTTATGCCAGTGAAAGGGTGCAGGGACGCAATGCCGACGGTCGACCGGCAACACTGGATCAACATGCCTATATCCGCCGTATGCTGGATCAAATCGACTGGCTGGCAATCAGCAGCCGCAGTCTTGCACATCTTGCATTTGTCACCATGGAACGGGGTACATCGCCTGACTTGGTCGATTTTCTGACCCCGGTTGCTAAGGTCTATTGCACCGAAGCCGGTATCAAGGCCGCCGAATTGGGTATGCAGGTACTGGGCGGCTATGGCTATTTGCGCGAATACCGGCTGGAGCAGACCTATCGCGATGCCCGAATTACCTCGATCTATGAAGGGGCCAACGGCATACATGCGCGTATGCTGGCAACACGTCTTGCCGCAGAGCCTGCGGGCGACGCCTTTGCCGAATTTGTTGCGCATGAAGCCGAGCATTGGACATGCGATGCGATCTCGGACGTACTGGACAATTGGCAATCCGCTCGAAGAAAGCTGAAACAGGGTGACAGCGCGGCGATGGCGCATGGGTTCATGCAAACGACGATTGATACCGCTCTGATCTGCCTGAGGGCGCGGCTGCGCAACGCCGCAAGCCTTCATCCATCCTCGGAACGGATCAAACGCATTTGCGGTTGAGGCTGGATCCAAGCGCGCAGATTATCGACAACCGATACCCGCCACCAATCGGACTGAAAGGAACGCAACATGACAGATCCAAAAGTGCTGATCGCGGGCGGTGGTATTGCCGGGTTGTCGCTGGCACTGACACTGCATCAGATTGGCATCGACTGCACTGTCTTTGAAAGCGTTCGGCACCCGCGCCCGATGGGTGTCGGAATAAACCTGCAACCCAACGCCGTGCGCGAGTTGTACGATCTGGGTTTCACGGCTCAGGATCTGAATAAGTTCGGCGTCCCTGCGCAGGAATGGGCGCTTGTTGGTTTGAATGGGCACGAGATTTACTCGGAACCGCGCGGAACATTCGCTGGTTACAACTGGCCGCAATACGCGGTGCATCGCGGCGCGTTTCACATGGCGCTTTACCAGCTGTTTGTCGAACGCGCAGGCCCGGATGCCGTACGCCTTGGTGCTCGGGCCACGGGATACCAGACCAATGCGGATGAGACGGTTACAGTGCGGTTGCAAACTGACCAGGGGGACGTCCGCGAAACCGGTGCCATTCTAATCGGCGCCGACGGTATCCATTCAGCCATCCGAAACCAGATGCATCCAAGCCAACCTCCGATCCATTGGGGAGGCGCCGTCATGTGGCGCGGCACAACTTTGGCAAAGCCCGTGCGCACGGGTTCTTCCTTTGTCGGACTGGGTACGCATAAGAAACGAATGGTGATCTACCCGATCTCACACCCCGATCTCGGAACCGGCATGGCGCTGATAAACTGGATTGCCGAAGTCACCTACGATGACCCGGACGCGCATGCGGCAACCGGGTGGTTCCGGCAGGTCGAGGCCAAGGATTTCGCGCACCATTTTGACGGATGGACCTATGACTGGCTGGATGTTCCAACTCTGATACGCGGTGCGGATGTGACATATGAAAACCCGATGATCGACCGCGATCCGGTTGAAACGTGGGTTGACGGGCCGGTTGCCCTGATCGGAGACGCCGCACACCCGATGTACCCTACCGGATCGAATGGTGCCAGCCAAGCAATTATGGACGCCCGCATATTGGGGGCCAGTCTGCTCAAGCATGGCGTGGGCCCAACCGCGCTGGCGGCCTATGATGACACGCTGTGCGGTCCGGTGTCAGACCTTGTCCTTCGCAATCGGGGTGCCGGGCCTTTTGGCCTGTTGAATTTGGTCAACGACCGCTGTGGCGGTGTGTTCGACGATATTGAAACAGTCATTCCCTTGGCTGAAAGGGCCAGTTTCATGGCCAAATACAAAGCTGCCGCAGGTTTTGCGCGCGACGCCCTGAACAGCGCACAGCCAACGATTGCGCCCGGCTCGCAGCTGGCTTGGCAGGCGTGATGGAAAAGCTATCAGTGGATTGAGCACCTGCGCCCATTTCAACAGCGTTTCGCCGGTCCTGTGTATCGCCCGCAAAATCATGCGCTGCCGTGAATGATTTCGCGGCATACCAGCGTGTCCCACCGAAATTTCGTTTGTGGCGAAACGACCAACAGCTAATCGGAAAGAACGCACCGGATCAGACCTGTCTGAACGCCAGACATGTTTTGATAGAAGGAAATTGATTTCATTGCACCGCCTTCTCATGTTCAATTGCTCGCAAGCGGCATGACCAGCGAAAGGATTGATAATGCAGGATCATGGATATGCGTCAGGTCGACTGAACCTACCTTTCGTTGGAATATCGACCTTTGGAAAATCTCCGTATGTCGAGGATTGGGACAATATTGATGCGGATGTTTGCGTCCTTGGTGCGCCATTTGATTTCGGCACGCAATGGCGGGCCGGGGCAAGGTTCGGCCCTCGGGCCGTGCGTGAAGCTTCGACCCTGTTCAGTTTTGGACATGCCGGTGCCTATGACCACGAAGACGACGCAACCTATCTGGACAGTTCAGTACGTATTGTGGATTTGGGGGATGCGGATATCGTCCACACAAAGACCGAGGCCAGCCACGAAAACATCGCCTATGGTGTCCGCAAAATCCTGACTGCCGGGGCGCTGCCGCTTGTGATCGGCGGCGATCACTCTATCAACATTCCCTGCATTTCCGCGTTTGAAGATGATTGTGCGCAAAATGGCCCGATCCACGTGGTTCAAATCGATGCGCATCTGGATTTCGTGGACGAGCGTCACGGTGTCACCAATGGCCACGGCAACCCCATGCGACGGGCGATCGAAAAAGACTATGTCTCGGGGATGACCCAGTTGGGTATTCGAAACGTCTCGTCAACCGCCAAGGAAGGATACGAGGACGCGCGCGCACGTGGGTCAGACATCTTGTCCGTGCGTCAGGTGAGAAAGCTGGGAACCGAGGCTGTTCTTGAGCGAATTCCCGAAGGTGCTCGGTACTATGTGACAATAGATATTGACGCCTTTTGCCCTTCCATCGCAGCAGGGACCGGGACACCCAGCCATGGGGGGTTTTTGTATTATGACGTTCTGGAAATCCTTCAGGGCCTCGCGAAGCGCGGCAATGTCGTAGGCATCGACCTTGTCGAAGTGGCACCGGCCTATGACCCCAGCGAAAGCACGCAGATACTGGCCGCGCAGCTATTGTTGAATTTCCTGGGTTTTATCTTTCACGAACGCGCCGGTCGCGAGAGATGAAGGGGGAGCGTTTGCTCCCCCTTCTTTGTATCAGGCACCGATGATGTTGTGGCCAGGCCCATATGGGAAGCCGGTGATGTTCTCGGCCCCATGTTCGCCAACCACCAGAATATCATGCTCGCGGTAGCCCCCTGCACCGGGTTGCCCTTCGGGGATCCACAGCATGGGCTCGATTGAAACGACCATGCCAGGTTCCAACACGGTGTCGATATCCTCTCGCAATTCCAGACCGGCCTCGCGCCCGTAATAATGGCTGAGGATGCCGAAAGAATGGCCATACCCGAACGAGCGGTATTGCAGCAGCCCCTCATCGGCAAAGAAACGGTTGATCTCGGCAGTGATGCCTGAACAGGTCGCACCGGGTTTGATCAGGCTCAGACCCAGTTCATGGGCCGCCACATTGGCCTTCCACAGGCGCAGGCTGTCGGCGTCCGGCTCGCCCAGAAACAGGGTACGTTCCAGCGCAGTGTAATAGCCTGAGATCATCGGGAAAGTGTTCAGCGACAGGATATCGCCTTTTTGCAGGGCGCGTTTTGTCACCGGGTTATGCGCGCCATCGGTGTTCAGCCCGGACTGGAACCAAACCCAGGTGTCGCGATATTCGGCATCTGGATAGGCGCGCGCGATTTCCTCTTCCATTGCGTCACGGCCCGCCATGGCAATCTCGATCTCAGTTGCGCCTTCACGGATGGCCGCATGGATTGCCGCCCCGCCAACATCCGCGGTGCGTGCCCCACCCTTGATCAATTCAATCTCTTCGGCGGATTTGACCATGCGGGCGGTCATTGTATCCGGCGCGATATCAACCAGCTCGGGGGTACCCAGCATCCGCAGGGCAGTGTCGCGGGCGGCCAGCGTCATGTGGTCGCCTTCAATGCCGATGCGCTTGGCGTTGCCGATCAGGCTTGCAACCGCACGCCAATAATTGTCGCGCTTCCAGTCAGTATAAATCACGTTGTCTTCGACCGACCGACGCCACGGTTGCCCGGCGTCGATGTTGGCCGAAACGGTGGTGCAGGCCTCTTGAGTGACCACGCAGCCATACGGACGGCCAAAGGAACAATACAGAAAGCCCGAGTAGTAGGCGATATTTTGCATTGATGTCAGCAGAACCGCAGGGATATCACGTGCGGCCATGATGCTGCGAAGCTTGCTGAGACGGCGATCATATTCACCCTTGCTGAACGGCAAAGGCGCTTTGTCACCATTGTGGCAGGTAAAGAATTCGGGGCGTTTTGTTGTGTCGGTCATCACTTGGTCTCTCAACTTTGCCGGGCGACAAATCCCGGCCACATGTCCCGGCGTTCAGGACAGGCGGTCTCGGGGTCCGAGAGCCGATCACCCCCTTACGTGCCGCGACGCCATCGCAGCGAGGGTGAACAGGGAAATCGTTAGATCAGACGATACGATCCGTCAAGCGGGGGAAAGCCCCCGCAGGCGTTCCGAACGACGCCGCAGCAATTCAACCGTGGTCAGCAGCGCAATCGACAGAACCACAAGGATTGTCGCAACCGCCAGAATGGTCGGGCTGATCTGTTCCCGCAGGCCGGTGAACATCTGCCACGGCAAAGTCTTCTGACTGGCTGAGCCCACAAACAGAACCACCACAACTTCGTCGAACGAGGTGATGAAGGCGAACAGACCACCCGAGATCACTCCCGGCAGAATCAGTGGCATCTGGATCTTGAAGAAGGTACGTACCGGCCCTGCCCCCATATTCGCAGCAGCACGCGTTAGTGAGCGATCAAAGCTCACAAGCGTGGCGGTCACAGTGATGATCACGAATGGGATACCCAGAACGGCGTGCGCCAGGATGACTTTCAGATAGCCCACAAAGTTCTTGTTCATGCCCAACGTCCCTTCAAGGAACCGACCGATATCGCTGTAGAAGAAGAACATGCCGGTGGCCGAGATGATCAGCGGAACGATCATCGGCGAAATCAGGATTCCCATGATAGCACGGCGACCGGGGACGTGGCTCTGGCTGAGGCCAATGGCCGCCAGAGTACCAAGCGAAACCGAGATGACTGTGGCAATCGGGGCAATGATCAGCGAGTTCTTGAAGCTGCGTTGCCATTCATTGTTGGTAAAGAAATCGCGGTAGTGCTTCAGCGAATACCCTTCAGGGTCAAGCCGCAACATCTCGGGCGTGAAGGTGAAAAAGTCTTGTGCGTTGAACGACAGCGGCAAGACCACAAGGATCGGTGTAATCAGGAAGACGAAGATCGCACCGCAGATCACCCGAAACAGGTAGTGGTAAAAAACTTGCTGCGCGGTCAGGTATGGCAGCAGCTTGCGCCGGTATCGCCCTTCGTACAGCCAGTAGGTAAACCAAATAAAGAACCAGCCGCCCAGCAGGCCAAGAACGCCTCCCATAAGACCTGACAACAGGAAGCCTACGATGCCAAAGCCGGGAATATTGATCCAGCGGGCCAACTGCTCGTTCTTCAGAATGTTGATGTAAATCCATGCCAGTCCGGCGATCACGATGGCGCCGCCCAGGACCCCCAGCAGAACCGAGCCGTTTCCGGCGCCGACAAAGATACCAGCGAATGCCCCGGCCAGTGCGACGCTGGGCAGAACCATGGACAGAGGTTTGCGGGATATCGGAGTAAGTGCGGCCATCTTGATTATCCCAACTTCACGTTATCAATGCCCACGATCTTGTCGTAGACCCAGTAGAGCAGCAGAACGACCGCCAGCAGTATCGTTCCCAGCGCCGCCGCCAGTCCCCAGTTCAGTGAAGACGAGATGTGATAGGCGATCCGGTTTGAGATAAAGACACCTTTGGTACCACCCACAATTTCAGGCGTGATGTAGTAGCCAATCGCCAGAATGAACACGAGGATGGAACCAGCGCCGATGCCCGGAATGGATTGCGGGAAATAAATGCGCCAGAAGGTCGTCCAGTTCGTCGCCCCCATGGATTTCGCAGCGCGTGTATAAGTTTCCGGAATGGTCTGCATCACTGAATACATGGGTAGGATCATGAATGGCAGCAGGATATGCGTCATCGCTGTGATCGTACCGATCTGGTTGTTGATGATCACCAGCCGTGCATCGTCGGCTACTAACCCCAGCCAGACCAGCGTTTCGTTGATTACGCCTTGCTGTTGCAGCATGACTTTCCAGGCTGATGTTCGGACCAGCAGCGACGTCCAGAACGGCAAGAGCACAAGGATCATCAACAGGTTCGACACCCGCATCGGCAGGGTGGCCAGCAGGTAGCTGACCGGATACGCCAGAAGAATACAGGCGCCGGTAATAACCAGTGACATGAACAGGGTCCGGCCAAACAACTTGATCAGGATCTGCTTGTCTTCAGGCTGAGATTGCGCGCCGTCAGGGGTTCTGCGCATATCCACTGCATTCAGAAAATACCCGTTGGTGATCTTCGGCGAATGGATTTTGATCACGCGCCACGTTTGTGGATCGCCCCATCCGTCGTGAATATCAATTAGTTGCTCTTTGAACGGACCATCCGTTTCAGGATCCAGTTTCTTGATCTGACGACCTGACTTGCGGAACATCGAAGACATACCGGTTTCTTCGTAGTTCAAACGCGAACCAAGCCGTGTGTGCTCTTTGTTGTCAATCGCAACAATCATATCCCGGACAAATGCGTTATACACATCTTCGCCCGGCAATTCGCCAGACTGCTCGTCCCAATTTTGAAGCGCCTCGACAGTTAGAGGCAGTGTTTCCGAAACGATGCTGTTCTCGACCGATCGGAAAAGCATCGCCGCGATCGGCACAATAAAGGAAAACAGCACGAACAAAAGCAAAGGGGCGATCAGAAGAAGGGCGCGCAGCTTTTGCCGCCGCAGCGAGCGTGCCAGCGATAGTTTGAGCGGCGTTCCGTCCGCTGCCAGCATGGGTCCGGCGTTTTGGCTTGCGTCAGTCATTCGAGCCCCTCGGGTATGTCTTGGTTCAGGGGCGGCGCACCGCCCCCGACTGTGTCATGAAATCAATCGCTTACTGCGCCAGCCATGCCTGGAACTTGGCGTCGATATCGTCGCGGTAATCCGCCCAGAATTCGTAGTTATACAGGAACGTGTTCTTGGCGTTTTCCGGATCGGTCGGCATATGCGGTGCCATATCGATACCCAGATCGGCGTGCTGACCCACAAGTGGAGCTGACGAAGCGCGGGCCGGACCGTACGAGATGTACTTGGCCTGATCCGCCAGACGCTGAGTGTCGGTTGCGAACATGATATAGTCCAAAGCGCGCTGCTTGCGCTCATCGCTCAGTCCGGCAGGGATGATCCAACCGTCCAGATCGAACACCTGCGCGTCCCACAGCATTGCAACCGGCTGTTTCTGCTCTTCGATCACACTGAACAGACGACCGTTATAGGTCGAACCCATGACAACTTCGCCGTCAGCCAGCAACTGAGGCGTGTCCGCACCGGCGGACCACCAGACAACGCTGTCTTTGATGGTGTCCAGCTTGGCCAAAGCCTGATCCTGACCTTCCGAAGTCGCCAGAACGTCATAGACATCATCCTTCGCGACGCCGTCACACAGCAGCGCCCATTCCATATTGTTGATGGGGCGTTTTTCCAGCGAACGCTTGCCCGGATATGCCTCCAGGTCGAACACTGCACAGATGTCGGTTGGTGGGGTGTCACCTACCAGATCGGTGCGGTAGCCGAATGTGGTCGAATAGACGATCTGCGGAATAAAGCAATCGCTGACTAATAGTTCCCCGAAATCTTCAGAAGCCGGCGTGCCATCCGGAGCCGGAGCCAATTGGCTGTCAAAATCGATTTCAAGCGCCAGACCTTCGTCGCAAAGCCGGATTGCGTCAGCGGCCACAACATCCACTACATCCCATGTGATGTTGCCCGCCTCATTCATCGCGCGCAGTTTGGCGACGGCCTCGTTCGAGCTGTCATCGTTCAGAATCGTGATGCCGGTCTTTTCCGAATAGGGCTCGTGATACGCCTTCAACTGCGACTTTGAATAGGCACCGCCCCAGGAAACGATGGTCATCTCCTCGGCTGAAACAGTGCCCGCAACCGTCGCAATTGCAGCCGCAGTGAGCATGATCTTGGTTGGTTTCATGTGTTACTCCCAGTTCATCCCGTTTTATGTGGTGGTCAGCCGATGCACGGGTTTTCACCGGCCGGTCCCTCAGCTTAACCGCGCTTGTCCCGCGCGGTTTGGTCTATGCGTCGAGCGCACGACAATCCTGTGCCAGCCAGCCGATCTCGATCTCCTGACCCGGGGTCAGGCGTACGGCATCAGGCGCATTTCGAGTTTTGGCGATGAATTCGTTGTTTCCGGCAACGGACATGCGGAACCGAAATACGTCGCCCATATAAATGAATTCTTCGACCCTTGCTTTCAAAGTATGCGCGTCGGCGTGCAGGCGGTCTTTGTTGAATTCCACACGTTCAGGGCGGATCGAAACTTTGGTCCGGTCGCCTGCGTTGTGGACGTTGATCGGAACCGCGTCGATTTCCGAGCCATCATCCAGGCGTACGACGCAAGTGTCGCCATCAATCGATTTAATAACACCTTCCAACGTGTTGTTTTCACCGATGAATTGCGCGACGAAACTGTTTTCCGGCTCTTCGTAAAGCTGATCAGGTGGCGCAAGCTGTTGAATGCGGCCATCGTCGAAGACGGCCACCCGATCTGACATGGTCAGCGCTTCGGTCTGGTCGTGGGTCACGTAGACAGTTGTGATCCCAAGCTCATGGGCCAGACGTGTGATTTCGAACTGCATATGTTCACGAAGCTGCTTGTCCAATGCCCCCAAAGGCTCGTCCATCAAGACCAGTTCGGGCTCGAATACCAAGGCACGGGCCAGAGCAATCCGCTGTTGTTGCCCGCCCGACAGCTGAGCAGGACGTCGGCCACCAAAGGCGCCCATCTGAACCATATCCAGCGCGCGCTTGACCTTTTCATCCCGCTCCGACTTGCCCAGCTTACGGACTTCCAGCGGAAACGACAGGTTCTCGGCCACCGTCATATGCGGGAACAAAGCGTAATTCTGAAAAACCATGCCAATACCGCGCTTGTGCGGCGGGATATTGTTGATGGGCTTGCCGCCCAGGAGGATTTCACCGTGCGTGGCGGTTTCAAATCCGGCGAGCATCATTAGGCAAGTCGTCTTGCCCGAGCCTGACGGCCCAAGCATTGTCAGAAACTCACCTTTGGGCATTGCAAGGTTTAGGTCTTTTACGACGAGGTTCTCGCCGTCATAAGACTTCTGTACGCGTTGGAATTCGACAAACGCGGCGTCGTTCATTGTATCGGCCACAAGACCCCCTGTTACGTCAAATGATTATCCGTCTTCTGCGGATTTCATTGATCTGTAGCCGTTAGTTAAGACCAAGCGATGTTCACATTGCAACAGTGAATCCCGGTTTTGTTACACAATATCGGGATTTAACAGCTCACCCGGCTTCGTTCAGAACCCGCATATGCCACGCAAGACTTTGATTACTGGACAGAACCGGCTTGCCGATACGAGCGCGTATCTCGGGAATAGCCTGTTGTGTGCGAAGGTTTGTACAACTCAGAAAAACCGCATCAACCGACGGGTCCGAGCCCAGTTTTGTGGCAGCGTCGATGACGGATTGCACCGAAATCCGAACAACTTTGGCCTCTTCTGATTCCCCGAATGTCCCAAAAACATCCATCTCCACTCCGCCTTGTGCAAAGGCCCGGCGCAGGGGAAGGTTTACCTCTTCAATATAGGGCGACAGCAGCGCGAATTTCGAAACTCCCAGGTGTCGCGCACAGGCCGTAGCCGCACGCAAAGGGTTTGTAACTTCGGCGGTCTGGCATGTCTGTTTAACAAGTTCCGCTACACGGTCGGACCCGATAACCGAGCTTGCAGACGTGCACCCGTACCCGACAACGCGATAAGGTCGCGCACTGGGCAGCAATCCGGCGGCGGCTGGCAGCGCCTTCTCCATTTCCGCAAGGCTTTCCGTCGTCACCTCAATCCCGCTGGGAATACGTGTCACATAGATTGGATACTTGCGGTTCGAAAAATACGAGCTGAACTCAGGCTCCAACGTTTCATCGGTCTGCAACACGATCAGACCAAGCGGGGTGGCCTTGGGATCGTCCTCATCAAGGGCGTAATGTATTCGGGTCATATCTCGATCACCTCTGGCCCGATACGCGGGCTTAGAAAACACGGAGCGCCTTCGGTGATGACAATGTTTTCTTCATGGACAAGTATTTTTGTACCAACGGCGATTCCCGGTTCCAGTGTCAAAACCATGCCGGGTTCCAGCACGGTCTGGTCTGCCGGAATAAGGGATGGCCATTCTGTCAGTGACATCCCCAACCCATGACCCAGCCGCCCTGCATCTGTGCCTTCAGCATCTTTGGTAAGCACCTTGTTCATAGCATGGAACAAATCCGAGGCGGTTGCACCGGGTCGGGCGATTTCGAACGCGGCATCTGAGGCTTCCACCAGTCGGGCGTGCGCTGATCTCACCTCAGGCCGGGCTGGGCCTGTAGACCAATTGCGATCAAAATCACAGAAATAGCCATCCCAAACCAGACCTGTATCCAGCATAAGTACGTCGCCAGGTTCCAACGGCGCCGAAGTTGCAGGTGATATTACATCACTGTAGCCGCCCTGCTCTGCCCCGCCTGCAAGATACGGCACCCAATCGGCCCCTTCCTCAAGGCAGAGCATCTGGAAGCGGCGAAAAACCGTGTCCAGAGGCACCCCTGCGCGGGCAATCTCGGGCACGCGGGTGAAGGCGCGTCCCGCAATACCACAGGCTGTTTGGATCTTGGCAATTTCAGCCTGGGATTTGATCATGCGCAACCGGCGCAGGATACCCTGATCTCCGGTGATGCGTCGCGTGCCGAGAGCGCCGCGCAAGCGTTCAATGTCCGCCATGGGCATACGCACATGAGTCTCATGGCCGTCCGGCATTCCGACATTGCCTGAAACGGGTGTCAGTTCGGCCAGTACATCGGCCAGAAGCGAGATACCGTCGTCCTGCAAATCGGGCGCGCTCCAGGTTCGGATGTCATCGATCCAGGTATGCCCCATGAGCGCGGCCCCGATCGAAGGGATCACGGCCACCGGTTTGCCCGTGGCCGGTACGACCAGAAACCATGGCCGGGTTGGGCTTTCCCAAAATCGGGTCAGATAGCCGGTAAAGTAACGCACATCAGTTTCTGTGGTCAGCAGCAGCGCCGACAAATCCGCGGCTCGCATCAGCTCCTGCGCGCGTTTGGTGCGCGCCTCGAACTCTGTCTGATCGAACCCTCTCATTCCGCGATCTCCGACAGAAAGCACAACACGCGTGAGTTTTCGTCGATCCCCATGGCTTTCCGTGCGGTATCGTTCATCACCGCCGCAAGGCCTGCCCCGCCTGACGCCGTGGTGGCCAGCCCGACCTTTGCCATCGCGTCAAGCTTTGCCGCCACATCGTCATCTGAAAGGGTCAGGAACAGGTCTGTGTCGCGGGCCAATCCGTTTAACGCGATCAACGACGGTTCCTTGCAGTCCAGACGCCCCATGATGCTGTCCGGGCCATCCGCGAAAACACATTTTCCGGCAGTTATGCTGGCCTGCAACGCGGGTGCTGCTTCGGGTTCAACCACAACGATCTTCGGTGCGTCGTTCCAGATGTGTCGTGCGTAAGCTGCGACAGCACCGGCCAGCCCGCCCACGCCTGCTTGCAACAGAATATGCGTCGGAACCTCAGGGCACTGCCTGACAGCCTCTGCCGCCATTTGCAGATATCCTTCCATGAGCGTCCATGGCAGGTCATAATATCCATCCCACGAACTGTCCGACAGCAATATCCATCCGTTGTCTTCGGCAGCCGTTTTCGCGGCCTCCATGCTGGCGGCATAGTCAGCACCACTTCGAACAACCTCGGCTTTTTGGCCTTTCAGACGTTCCGCGAAGGTTTCGGGCACAGTTTCAGCAATGTAAACAACAGCCTTCGCACCGAAGATTCTGGCACCAGCCGCAACACTCATGCCGTGGTTCCCGGCGCTGGCAGTCACATAGGTCGCGCCTGCCAGAGTTTGTTCACCCGGCTCACCTGTCTTCTCGGCCGCATGACGCGCAATTACATAGGCTGCCCCTAAAGCTTTGAACGAACCAAGGTTCATCCGCGCCCGTTCATCTTTCACCCAAAGCCGGGCTACAGGGGCCAGTTTCCCGGCATCAACCAATGGCGTTTCTTTCGCGACAGGGCACTGAGAAAGCAAGTCTGCAACACGGGCAGCGTTTGTAGAAGGATACGGCGCAGACGGTGCAAGCTTTTGGCCCCCCCGATGTGGATTGTTGATGATCTGCATACGCCCTCCCCCAATTGTTCATCTGGTGACGTGACCCTATCGATGGAACACTGTCAATCAACCTCTGCCGTCAGCCAGAGACGTCGACGACCTTCGGGGTCTGTTCTGTTACCAAGGCCAACACCCAGTCGTGAAACAACCGGGCAGCCGGATTGGCGGCGTTTGACGAGAGGTAATAGCCTTCGTTGCTGTCAACCGAACATTCATGCGCGCGTATGACCAGACCTGCGGCAATCGCATGAGTCGTCAGCAACTCGCTGACCAACGCGACACCGCTGCCGTGAACGGCCAGTTGCAGTGCCATCCCAAATGTATCGACAAAAACACCAGGTTGGCGGCGCAAGTCCTGTTTTTCAAACCATGTGCCCCACCCACTTGATGTCCCGACAGCCTCGATCAGAGGCAGGTCAAACACGCCGCCCGCGACCGTCGGAGATTTCACGGCAACCAGACGGTCAGGCATCAGGCGGACAGCGCCCTGCCCCACCTGTTTCTTTGATCCGAACCTAATCTGAACATCAGCGTGGGATGCGTGGAAATCGTCGGGCCAGATCGCACTGAGAAGCCGGACGCGAACTTCAGGATGGCGTCTGGTAAAATCTGACAGATATGGGGCAATAACCCAATGGGCGATGCTAACAGACGTGGCGACAGTCAAGATGTCTCCGGACGCGCTGGCGTCCACGCGCCCGGCAGCCGCGGCAAGCGCTTCAAGCGCGCTGCCAACCTCGGGCAATAGTTTACGCCCCGCATCCGTCAGCGCCAAGCTTCTGGGGTGCCTCACAAAAAGAGCTGTCCCCAAACGCATCTCGAGCGATTTCACCTGCTGACTGACCGCCGATTGCGTCAAGCCAATCTCTTCGGCAGCCGCCGTAAAGCTAAGCGTTCGTGCAGCCGCCTCGAAGGATCGGAACCAGGTCAGTGGTGGAAGAGATTTACCCATTTGGTCAAGCTGTCCATTAATCTTTTTAATGGCAAAGCACATAATTCAATCATTTGTCAAAAACCCTGTCCGTTTTTAACGTTTGCGAGCGCGACAGGAGAGCTTTGATGCAACCGGAAATACGTAAGATCGTCACCTACGATGAGGAGGTCCTTGTCGAGGGCTTCCGAGCCGCCAAAACCCCATGGCGCATGTTTGCCGTGGCCGCAGTGGTTCACAACCCCTGGGCAGGACGGTTTGTGGAAGACCTTAAACCCGAGATACAGGCCTATGGCCCTGTTCTGGGTGAGATGATGACGAAACGTATGATCAAACTGGCCGGGAGTGGTGAGGCAATCGAAGCCTATGGCAAAGCCGCCGTGGTCGGGCTGAATGGTGAGGTCGAGCACGCTTCGGGCCTTATTCACACGTTGCGCTTTGGCAATCACTACCGTGAGGCCGTCGGTGCGAAATCCTATCTGGCGTTCACCAACACACGTGGTCCGGCAAATGCGCCGATCATGGTGCCGTTGATGGATAAAAACGATGCCGGGCGGAGGTCGCACTACCTGACAATTCAGTTCTCAATTTCTGACGCACCGCGCGATGACGAAGTTGTGGTCGTATTAGGCGCAGCAACCTCGGGCAGACCGCACCACCGTATCGGTGACCGTTATCAGGATCTCAAGGATTTGGGCCATGACCTGGACAACCCGGCCGCGGTCTGAGATCGGCGGGCTGGCGGCTATCCAGACTGGTTCGGGTCAGAATATCCTTCTGTTGCATGGTGTTGGTTTACGGGCTGAAGCCTGGGGTGCGCAATTGGACGGGCTTGAGTCCGAGGGTTGCATGACCGCTCCGGACATGCCCGGTCACGGAAACAGCCCATTAACTGACCTCAGCATCGGGCTTTCGGCGTATACCAAAGCGGCTCGGGGTGTTCTGGACTGCATGAGTGGAGCGGTCGTTTTGGTGGGACACTCGATGGGGGCCATGATCGCGCTTGATCTTGCCACCAAAGCGTCAGACCGGGTTTGTGGGGTCGTCGCATTGAACGCGGTTTTTGAGAGAGCCGCGAATGCGGCACAGGCCGTGCGCGACCGTGCGGCGCAGCTGGATGGCAAGACGATCGCTGATCCCACCAGCACATTGCATCGATGGTTCGGAGATGTCGCCTCGGCTGAGCGCGATGCCTGCCGTAGATGGCTGACGGCCATGGACCCGGCTGCGTATAAAACGGCCTATTCCGTCTTCGCCCGCAGCCAGTGTCCCCGACGCGATGCGTTGGAGAAACTAAGCTGCCCGGCGCTTTTTCTAACCGGCAGTCTTGAGCCCAATTCAACCCCGGAGATGTCACGCGCCATGGCGGACGCCGCGATGAACGGGCGCGCGCAAATCATTGAAGGCGCTGCACATATGATGCCGATGACGCATGCAGATCAGGTCAACGCTGCGATTTCCAGCTTTCTGAGTGAGCTGCGTCCATGACCGCGCTTGATCCTCGTGACCTTCGTCGTGCATTCGGTCGGTTCATGACCGGTGTGACGGTTGTGACGACGCGTGATGACGCAGGCAATCCACTTGGCTTTACGGCCAATTCCTTCACTTCGGTTTCTCTCGACCCGCCGCTGCTTTTGGTCTGTCCGGGAAAAAACCTGTCTTCTTTCAACGTTTTTGCAACCTGCGCCCGTTTCGCGGTGAACATTCTGGCCGAGGGGCAGGAAAACGTATCCAATACGTTTGCCGGGTTCAAAGGTGATCGATTTGCCAAAGTCGATCACTACTTTGATACGAATGACGTCCCTTTGATCAGGGGGGCAGTCGCAACGTTTTCCTGCCGCACTCATCAGGTTGTCGAAGTCGGCGACCATTGCGTTTTGATCGGTCAGGTCGAAACGTATTCTCAGGACGATGCCACCGGACTTGGCTATGCGAACGGGCAGTATTTCAGCCTCGGACTGGAGCGTGGCGCGCTGGAACCATCCGGGCGAAATGTGGTCTGTGGCGCGATCATCGAGCAGGACGGGCACGTCTTTCTGGAGAAAACAGATGCCGGTTTCCGCCCGCCGCAAGTTACGCTGTCAGATCGGCAAGATCTGCGAAGCAGCCTTATGCAGAACCTGACGGCAAAGGGTATCAATGCACACCTTGGCGTCGCGTATTCCGTCTATGACGATGCCACCACGCACCATGTTTACATTCTTGCGTCTGCGCCCGCCCTGCCCCGGCATGGCCCGTTTCACGCAGTCGCAACCAAAGACCTGGCGACCCTGCCTTACGCGTCAGCACCCATCGCCACCATGATGGCTCGTTTTGCGCTGGAAAGCCGAACCCGCAATTTCTCGCTTTATCTGGGTGACGCCCAGCGGGGCGATGTGCACAGCCTGTCGGAAAGGACCTGATGAATGGAGTTTTCCCTTTTTGCCCATATGGAACGGCTGGGCCCCGAAGAGTCGCATGAGAAGTTGTATGAAGAGTTCATCGAGCTGTGCAAGATGGCTGATCAGGCAGGGATGCGTGCGGTCTGGACCGGTGAACATCACGGGATGGATTTCACCATCGCACCCAACCCGCTGATGTCGCTGGTGGACATCGCGCATCATACCAAAAACGTGCGCCTTGGCACCGGCACTGTGATCGCACCGTTCTGGCATCCGATCAAACTGGCGGGAGAGGCAGCCGCGGCGGATATCATGACCGGTGGCCGGATCGAACTGGGCATAGCGCGCGGTGCCTACTCTTATGAATATGAGCGGCTTATGCCCGGTCTGGACGCATGGACCGCCGGTCAGCGAATGCGAGAGATCGCTCCTCTGCTGCCCGAATTGTGGGAAGGCGACTGCGCGCATGACGGAGAGTTCTTTCAGTTTCCCGCCACCAGTTCGGCGCCAAAGCCGGTGCAACCCGGCGGGCCACCCATCTGGATTGCCGCGCGGGATCCGAACAGCCACGAGTTCGGCGTTCAGAACGGGTTCAACATTCAGGTCACCCCGCTCTGGCAAGGCATCGAAGAAATCGAGACACTGATGACTCGTTTTGAGACCGCCTGCACCAATCACGGCGGAGCGCGCCCCAAGATCATGCTGCTTCACCACACCTATGTCGGGCGCGATGACGCTGAACTGGATCAGGCTGCGCGGGATTTGTCCCGGTTCTACAACTATTTCGGCGCGTGGTTCCAAAACAAGCGACCAGTCCGACAGGGATTGATTCAGGCTCTGACCGAAGAAGAAATAGCAGCCAACGCAATGATGGCACCCGAAAACCTTGCGCGCGATCTGACAATCGGCACAGCAGACGGAGTGACAGAGCGTCTGAAACGCTATGAAGACCTTGGATATGATGAATACTCGTTTTGGATCGACAGCGGCATGAGCTTCGAACGCAAACGCGCATCGCTTGCCCGTTTCATCGACGATGTAATGCCAAAGTTTCAGTGAGGGGCCGCAATGCACCATAAGCCACATTTCCAGCTTTATATCGACGGCACTTGGACCGAAGGGGCACGTGGGCAAGTGATGACCTCTTTGAACCCCGCGACGGGCGAGGAATGGGCCAGTTTCGCCTGCGCCGCATCCGAAGACGTAGAGCGCGCCGTTTCTGCAGCGCGCCGGTCACTTGACGATCCGGCGTGGCGGGACATGACGCAAACCGCGCGTGGCAAACTGTTGTTCCGGCTTGCGGAACTGATCGAACAGAACGCAGGACGCCTTGGCGAGGTCGAGACGAAGGACAGCGGCAAGCTGCTGGCGGAAACCGCGACCCAAACGGCTTATGTCGGCGATTATTATCGCTACTATGCGGGGCTGGCGGACAAAATCGAAGGCGCGGTCCTGCCGATCGACAAACCGGACATGCATGTCTTTACGCGGCGCGAGCCCATTGGCGTGGTGGTCGCAATTGTCCCTTGGAACGCGCAGATGTTTCTGACGGCTACCAAGCTTGGGCCGGCTCTTGCCGCGGGTTGCTCGGTTGTGCTGAAGGCATCAGAGATTGCGCCCGCCCCAATGCTGGAGTTCGCCCGCTTGATCGACAAAGCGGGATTCCCACCCGGCGTCGTTTCCGTCATTACCGGGGACGCAGAAAACTGTGCGATCCCTCTAACCCGGCATCCTGACGTGGACCGGATCGCGTTCACTGGCGGCCCGGAAACGGCGCGCCATGTGGTGCGCAACTCGGCTGAGAACTTTGCCGTAACCACATTGGAATTGGGTGGAAAATCCCCGATCATAGTTTTCGATGATGCCAATCTGGATGGTGCGGCCAACGGACTGATCGCGGGTAATTTCGGCGCTTCAGGTCAAAGCTGCGTCGCAGGATCGCGCGGGCTGATCCATCGCCCCCTTATGGAATCCCTTATCGCCAAAATCGAAGAAAAGATGACGGGCATTGTCATCGGCGATCCATTGAAACCTGAAACACACATTGGCCCGCTGTGCACAAAAGCTCAGATTGTCAGAATTCAGGCGACGCTGGCCAAGGCCAAGGAACAGGGCGCACGTATTCGTTTCGGTGGCGCGCCACTGGATCGGTCAGGTTATTTCATGGCCCCAACGCTGGTGGAATGCACCAATGCCGAGACGGAGACCCTGAAGGTGGAAATGTTCGGCCCCGTCATGTCCTTGCTGCCCTTCGACACTGAAGAAGAGGCAATCGCCCTGGCCAATGACACGCCGTTCGGGCTTGGCTCGGGTATCTTCACCGAAAATGTCGCCCGTGCTCACCGTGTTTCATCACGCCTGAAATCGGGCATCTGCTGGATCAACACCTACCGCGCCGTCTCACCCATCGCGCCCTTTGGCGGTTTCAATCAATCCGGTTATGGCAGGGAAGCGGGATTGGAGGCCATTCACGATTACACGCGAACCAAGACCGTTTGGCTGAATACATCGGACAAACCGATGTCGAACCCATTTGTTATGCGCTGAGGTGATCTGCAAGACGATCAACGATCACAACTGCACAGCAGCGCTGCCTTCCAGCCTTATCACTTGCCCCACTTTCAGCAGGATCAAGAGTGGGTGCGATTTGCTTGGGAAAACGCGATGATCGCATCAACCAACAGGTCAATCGTATCAACGGCTATTACGTCCGCGGCGACACTGTCGGCGATTAACGACAGCTCTGAACACGCGATAAGTTGCATATCTGCCCCGGCACCAATCAGTTCCGCAGATACGGTATTCAGAGTTTCGCGTGCCTCATTGTAAGGATCACCGGCCTTGATCCTGCGGATGGCCGCAAGCATCTTGCCCTCATCTGCTGGCCAGACAACTGACATTCCCCGCGCTTGAAACGCGGTGTCGAAAAGACCTACGCGCCGCAGCGCGGGCGACGCCAGCATCCCGATACACCCACCCGGTCCGATTGTCCGGTCGGCACGATCCACTGCCAGTTCCACCATGTTCAACAAGGGAATAGTCGCGGCATCCGTAATCGCAGCAGCATAGTAATGTGCAGTGTTGCACGGCATGGCCAATGCCACAGCCCCGGCAGCTTGAAGACGACGTGCCATCGCGGCAAGCACAGGCCCCGGATCCGCGCCCGTTCCGTCAATCAAGTGAGAAATGCGAGACGGCACCTGCGGGTTCATATCGATCAACAACGGGATATGGTCGCGATCGTCGTCTGCTGGCACAGTCTCCACCAACTTGCGCTGGAGGAGGATAGTCGCCTCAGGGCCCATGCCACCAAGAATACCGATCGGGGCCCGCGTCATTGGTCAGATATTGACCCAGCGGTTCTGATGATCAAACACAAAGTCATACCCCCCCAGCGCCGCTGCACCGCCGGTATGCAGGAATACGACTCGCTGGTCCTGGAACTCGCCTTTGCGTGCAAGATCAATAAGACCTGCCGCACCTTTTGCCGAATAGCAGGGATCCAAAAGTATCCCCTCCAGCTCGGCGAACATCCGGATTGCCTCGATACCACTTTCGGTAGGCAAGCCGTAACCCTGTCCGACGTAATCTGTATTGGCCATCACGTCTTCGCGGTTCACGACGCCTGCACATCCCAGCTTCTCGGCTGTTTTACAGGCAAGATCGTAAACCATCTGTTCTTGTTTAAGTTGGGGCGCCCGGGTCCCGATCCCCAAAACCGGCACCTTCGCGTTCATGGCGCACATACCGGTCACCAACCCCGCCTGCGTTCCCGAAGAGCCGGTCGCGTGCACCAGCCGGTCAATTCTTAAACCGCGGTCGTTGGCTTGGCCCAAAAGCTCAAAAGCTGCGTTCACATAGCCAAGGACACCTGTCGGATTTGATCCACCACCGGGGATGAGGTAGACGTTGCGCCCCTCTGCCCTTTTCTTTTCTGCTGCTTTTTCCATCTCGGCCGGCATGTCATGCCCGCCGGGAAATTTCTCGGTGGTTGCACCGTGGAGGTGATCCAGCAGGACATTGCCGTTGGTGTTGTAGTTTCCGTCCTGATAACCGGTGCGATCTTCCAGCAAAATATGGCAATCAAATCCCAGCTTGGCTGCAAAAGCGGCTGTCTGTCGGCCGTGGTTGGTTTGAGTTGCCCCTTGCGTCATGACCATATCCGCGCCCTGCGCCTCAGCTTCGGCCATCAGGAATTCCAGTTTGCGGGTCTTGTTGCCACCGGTCGACATACCAGTGCAGTCATCGCGTTTGATCCAGATTTCCACCCCCAGTTCTTTGGACAGCCTCTTCATCGGTTCCAACGGCGTCGGCAGATGGGCAAGATGCACACGGGGAAAGCGGGCGAGATGCATGTGGAGGCTCCTAACATTGAATTTCGGCAATTTACCATCCCTCAAGCCGTGCATCTAATTCAAAATTCAACTCATAACTTGCAAAAGTTGCATGTTAGACGTCCTTAGTTTATTTAAACCCCATGCGCTTGGAATGGATCGATGACATATTGGCTGTTTTGGATAGCGGTTCCTTGACACGAGCCGCTGAGAAGCGGCTTCTCACTCAATCTGCCTTCACCCGGCGGATACGGCTTATCGAAAACAGCATCGGAGCCACCCTGTTTGACCGCCGCCGCAAGCCAGTATCTCTTATGCTTGGCATTCAGTCATTGGAGCCCGACCTGAGAGAGCTTAGTACGCGGCTGCACAAACTGCGACATGTGCTGAAGACAGCGAATGACCAAACCGGGAAATCACTGTCGTTTGTGTGCCAACATGCTTTGACGACAACGATATCGCCAAGGATCGTGCAAACGCTGACCGAGAATGACGATATCCCAATTCACGTGCGATCTGGGAACCAGGACGAATGTCTGTTGAACCTGATCTCGAAACAGGTTGATTTCGCGATCATGTATTCGATCCCGGGCGACGAAATAAGCAGTATTGGTGATGCATTCGAAGCCAAGACACTTGGCGCGGACACTTTGATTCCCGTTTGCGCACCCTCTGTTCGCAACAAAATCACCAGCGCGGCACTTCCGGTCATAGGCTATCCGTCCGATGTGTTTCTGGGTCAAGTTTTCGCTCGGAAAATCGCGCCGCGATTACCAGAGGAAACCACACTTGTGACCAGAGCTGAAACGGCCCTGACATTTGCGATGCAACAATATGCCATCAATGGAATTGGCGTTGCCTGGTTACCTCATTCCCTGGTTGCTGCGTCCCTGACAACAGGTCAGCTTCAACGCGCTGACAGCACACTTCCTTCACAGGAACTGACAATCAGGATGGTTCGTTTTGCGGTTGCTCAGTCTGAGTATTGTGAGCAAATCTGGCAAAGCTTTGATACGCTTCCACTCGATTTCGCTGCGTTGCATTATTGATCTGACGTCGAAGTAAACTACTTCCAGAATGCGAATGAGTACGGCCCAAGGCAGCCCACCTATTCAAGGTGAACCCGAGTATTAAGCCCGCATCGGAACTTCTCACGGGATTCTGGCCCTAATTCGGCTCTGGTTACTCTGCCGCTGATGTTACCCTCTCCGGTGCGGTCAACCGCTGCCATGCGTCGTACTGGGCGAGAAAGATCTGCCCGTTGAGGTCGTCGAGGAAATGCGACTGTTTCAGGCGGTCCATGACGGGGCCTTTGACTTCGGACAAGTGCAGACCAACGCCCATGTCACGCAGGCGGTGGTTAATGGCCTCAAGGCTTTCGAGGGCTGAAAAGTCGACCTCGTTCACCGCCGAGAACATCAAAACCACGTTGCGGATTTCGCAGCCCTCGGTCACTCGCGCCTGGATCAGGTCTTCGAGGAAACGGGCGTTCACGAAATACAGGCTTTCATCCACCCGCAGCGTCACCAGTGACGGCTCGGTGTCGACTTTGTGGCGATTGATATTGCGGAAGTGCTGCGTGCCCGGCACAAGCCCGACCTCGGCCACATGCGGGCGCGAGGTTTTGTAGAGATGCAGAAGGATCGAAATCGCCACGCCGCTGGCCACACCGGTTTCGACCCCGGCCAGCAAAGTCAGAACGATGGTGGCGGCTACGGCGATAAAATCGGCGCGCGAATATCCCCAGGTCTTTTTCAGGATCGACATGTCCACAAGGCTCAACACCGCAACAATGATCGTCGCGGCCAGGGTGGCCTTGGGCAAAAAGTACACCAGCGGTGTCAGGAACAGCGCGGCAATCGCCAGACCACCAGCGGTATAAATGCCTGCCGCCGGGGTTTCCGCCCCCGCATCGAAGTTCACGACCGAGCGTGAGAACCCGCCGGTGACCGGAAAGCCGCCGGTAAATGCCGCGCCCAGGTTGGCTGCGCCCAGACCGATCAACTCCTGATCGGGGTCCACGCGCTGGCGTTTCTTGGCAGCCAGCGTCTGCGCAACCGAGATGCTTTCGACAAAACCGATGATCGAGATCAGGATCGCAGGCACCAGCAATGCACCGATGAGGTCCGAGGACAGCCTCGGCAAAGTCAGTGGCGGCAGGTTCTGAGGCACGTCGCCGACGATCTTGACGCCCTGCGCATCCAGCCCGAACCCCCAGACGACAACTGTGGTCACCACCACGGCAGCAACTGGTCCGGCCTTGGTCAGCACGTCAGCCAGCAGGGGCGTCACCCCCATGCGCCGCAACGCGGGTTTGAGGTTCTTGCGCACCCAAAACAGGAACGCAGTGGCCAGCACGCCGATGATTACCGTCAGCCAATTGGTCTGCCCAAGGTTTTCGAAGATTGAGCCCAGCATCCCCGGCAGGGTATGCCCATGGGCGCTGACACCCAGAATGTGTTTTAACTGGCTGGTCGCTATCAGGACACCCGACGCGGTAATGAAGCCTGCGATGACAGGATGGCTGAGGAAATTGGCCAGAAAGCCCAGTCGAAAAACGCCCAGCAGCACCAGAAACCCACCCGACAGGAAAGCCAGTGTCAGTGCCGCCACCATGTATCCAGCTGTGCCCTGCTCGGCCACCTGCCCCACGGCGCTGGCTGTCAGCAGCGACACAACCGCCACCGGCCCCACCGCCAACGCCCGGCTGGTGCCAAAAACTGCATAAAGGATGATCGGTAGAATCGAAGCATAGATCCCGGCCTCAGGCGGCAACCCTGCCAGCAAGGCATAGGCCAAGGACTGTGGGATCAGCATGATCGTGACGATCACGGCTGCGATCAGATCATTCGACAGCGACGCACGGCTATACTGGCGACCCCAGTCCAGAATAGGAAGGAAACGTAAAAGGCTCTGCATGGGTTCACGTCCTGAGAAAGCGGCGGCCTGTTGCACATTTGGCGGAGGCGGGACAGGCCAGAACTGACACCGGTTCTTCCGGTGTCAGTTTCGCAGGGAGTTAATCGGTCGCCACCTTCAGTGGTTCGGGCTTGGCCAACCACTCTTTGCCCTTCAGCATCGCAGACCAGTAGATCGGGGGCAGCAGCTTCTCTTTCAACAGCCACGCCAACCGGCTGGGTTTGGTTCCGTCGATCAGAAATTTCGGGAAGCTGGGCGTCATCACCCCACCATAGGCGAACTCGGCCAGAACGATCTTGCCACGCTCGACCGTCAACGGGCACGAGCCGTAGCCGTCATAGGCGGCAACCGGGCCGCGGCCCTGAATGTCTGCCACGATATTATCGGCCACGGTCGGTGCCTGTTTACGCGCCGCCGCTGCGGTTTTGGCGTTGGGCGCGTTCATCACGTCGCCCAGCGACCAGATATTGTCAAAGTTCTTGTGGCGCAGTGTCGCCTGATCAACATCGACCCAGCCCGCCGCGTCCGCCAGCGGCGACACGCGAATAAAGTCCGGCGCGACCTGTGGCGGGCAGACATGCATCATGTCAAACTCGACTGTGACCAAATCCGGCTCGGCGTCGGGCACTGCAACCTTAAAGGTCGCTTTTTTCGCCGCCCCATCTACCGACACCAGATTGTGAAAGAAATTCAGCGAGGCGTCGTATTTTCTGACGTATTCCATCAGCGCCGGGACATAGTCCTTGACCCCGAACAGCACACCGCCAGCGTTCATGAACTGGATGTCGATATCCTTCAGAACACCGCGCCGGAACCACGCATCGCCCGACAGATATAGGGCTTTTTGTGGCGCACCCGCGCATTTGATCGGCATCGGCGGCTGCGTGAACAGCGCCCGGCCCTCCTTAAGCCCTTCGACAAGCTGCCAGGTGTAGGGCGCCAGGTCATAGCGGTAGTTCGAGGTCACCCCGTTGCGGCCCAAGGTTTCTTCCAGCCCTTCGACCGCGCTCCAGTCCAGCTTGAGCCCCGGAGACACGACAAGACGGTCGTATTTCACCACGCGACAGCCATCCAGAATAACGGCATTGTTCAGCGGCTCGAAGGCAGCAACTGCCGCCTTGATCCACTTAACACCGCGCGGAATCAGGGATCCCATCGTCTTGGCGGTCTGTTCTGCGGAGAAGACACCCCCGCCCACCAAAGTCCAGCCGGGCTGATAATAATGCACGTCAGACGGATCAATGATGGCGATCGACAGGTCGGATTTGCGCGCGTGCAGGCTGGCCGCAGTGGCAATACCGCCAGCCCCACCGCCCACGATAACCACGTCGAAGGATGCGTCGCCCGTGTCGGTCGGCGTTTTCCCACCATTGGCAATGCGGCGGGCAACGCCGCTCATGTCATAACCGGCGACCTTGGTGGCTGACAGGATCTCGGACACCGGACGCTTGTGCGCCGCCTCGTTCAGCGACCACAGAGTGGCCGAACGCGTGCCGGTCCGGCAATAGGCCAGAACCGGCCCCGGCAACTCGGTCAGCGCGCGGCCAAAGGCATCGGCGTCTTCGTCCCTGACGATCCCGGTTTGCACTGGAACATAGCGTACCTCGAGACCCAGTTTCTCCGCTGCTACCTCGATTTCCTCGAATGTCGGCTGATCGGCACCTTCGCCATCGGGGCGGTTGCAAATGATGGCACGAAAGCCCGCGCCTTTTATCGCCTCGATGTCATTTGGCGTAACCTGCGGCGACACCGAAACTGAGCCTGATATCTTTCTGATGTCCATGGGTGCCTCTTGCGTTCAGAGCTTGTTGACTGGAACTTTGAGCATCTGGTTCCCATCTTGGTCCGTTGGAATGCCGCCCGCCCGGATGTTGACCTGAATCGAAGGTACGATCAGCGTCGGCATCGCCAGCGTCGCGTCGCGCTCGGACCGCATCTTGATGAACTCGTCCCTAGTCTTGCCACCGCCCACGTGAATGTTGTGGGCCTTCTCCTCGGCCACCGTGGTTTCCCACTGGATGTCACGCCCGTTGGGACCATAATCGTGACACATGAACAGCCGGGTTTCGTCCGGCAGGCTGAGCACCTTGTGGATCGAGTCAAATAATGTCCCCGCGTCGCCACCGGGGAAATCGGCCCGCGCCGAGCCACCATCAGGCATGAACAACGTGTCGCCCACAAAGGCTGCATCCCCGACAACATGAACCATGCAGGCGGGTGTGTGGCCCGGTGTATGCATGGTAAAGGCGGTCATGTTGCCGATCTTATAGGTCATGCCATCGACGAACAGGGCATCAAACTGGCTGCCATCCCGCTGAAATTCGGTGCCTTCATTGAAGATTTTGCCAAACACGTCTTGCACGATCTTGATGTTTTCACCGATGCCGATCTTACCGCCCAGCTTTTGCTGGATGTAAGGCGCGGCTGACAGGTGGTCGGCATGGGCGTGGGTCTCAATGATCCATTCCAGCTTGAGCCCCCTCTTTTCAACCTCGGCAATCAGCATGTCGGCATGGCCAAACGTAATGCGGCCAGCGGCATAATCGATGTCCATGACACTGTCGATAATTGCACAGGCATTCGAGGTCGGGTCTGCAACGATATAACTGATTGTCGCGGTCGCCTCGTCGTAAAAACCCTGGACATCGGGCTTCACGCTCAGATCCACCGGGTAGCTGTCAATCGGCGTCGCTATCGCGTCGGCCATCTTTTGGTTGTGTCTCTCGATAGACTTCTGATCATTCATGATCTTGCCTCCTAACTGGCGCGGATCCGTTACCCGTTTCCGCCGCGTGTCATCATCATTTCGTGGACGGCGTCCATGCCGCGATCCGCCATCGCGCTCACTTCGGCCGCATGTATATGCATGGCTTTGGCTATTTCCGGATCGTCGGATGTTTGCACCACTACGATCCCTTCGGATGTCACTTCGATGTCCGAGGTGATCTTGTCGCCATGGTCAAAAAATATGTCGAGGGTCGGACTCTGAATAATGATCATTGGATCATCCTTGCGGCCCACCCGATCGATCATCCCGGCAACATGGGAGACCAGAGCATCCATGACATCCGGGTCGGAAGATCGTGTGACAGTGCGAATACCGTTGGGAAGGTTTTCAACCTCGCGTGTGATCGTATCGAAATTGCGGAACATCACAGCCAGCTCGGCGCTTTCCTCGGGCGTCGCGTTCTCGCCCCGCAGCCCCGGCATGTTGACCTCGTCGTGGCCTTGCCCATCTGCACCGTGACGATGCTCTGCCCGTTCACCGGCCATGCCCTGGCGATGCCCGTGCCCGGACGTCAGAAAGATGTAACTGCCAGCCGCGCCGACCAAAGCAGCGACAAGCAACGCAATGGCGATGCCGCCGAACGTCCGGGCGGGATTGCGGTCATTCATCTTCGTCTCCTCCGTTTCTGCCAGCCCACATTCGGCCTTCGCGTGAGACCTGCAATCACCGTGGCGGCATGAAAAGTTGAGGAGTAAATATAACTTTGATACCCCGACTTCAGTGACAAAGTCACGAAACCGGAAAATTTCCCGAAATGGTCAGGTGCTTTGCGCCAACTGTTCCAAAGCCGCCTTGTCGGTTATCGCAATGCGCCCCCGCGATTGGGTAATCATCTCGCGCTTTTGAAAGTCCTGCAATATCCGCGAAACAACTTCACGCGCGGTGCCCAGTTCGCTGGCGAGTTGCTGATGCGTTGCCTGAATGTCTGCCCGCCCCCCGGCCAGAACCAGAAGACGTTCAGCAAGGCGAATATCCAGGTGCCCGAATGCCACGTCATCGACCACCCGCAACAGATCAATCAGCCGGCGTGAGTAGGCCTCAAACACAAACTCGCGAAATGCGTCTTCTTCCGAGACCAGACGATCGAAAGCATGTTTCGGCAAGGTCACCGACGTTACGTCGGTTTCGGCAATACCTTCAGCGTTATATGCTTCTTCTGCCAGCATGCAGGCCGTCGTCAGCACACAGCTTTCCCCCGCCTCGACCCGATAGAGCACGATCTCGCGGCCCGAATCCGAACTTTGAGACACGCGTATCCGTCCGTCATACAAGAATAACAGGCTGTCGGGGACGTTGTCTGGTCCGAAAACCTGGCCACCTTTAGGACACCGCACGATACGGGCCGCCGTACGCAACCTATCCCGCACAGCTTTCGGAAGGCGACATGTCCCGTGAAATCGCTCAGTCCAGTCCAAAATTGTCATCTTGCGTTGCGCATGGGTGCCACGATGCCCTCCTCAATCGGCGCGATACGGTTCAACAACTCGTTTCTGTTTGAGGCGATGTCAGCCAGCGTCAGATCATCAAGCACAGCCATGAATGCCCGTGTTGCCTTTTGGATCGCTTGAGACAGTTTACATATCCCGATCAAAGGGCAGGTGTTTTTTTCAGGGTTAAAGCATTCGACCACATCCAGGGGCCCTTCAGTCAGGCGAATTACATCGCCGATTTTGATCTGTTCCGCCGGTTTCGCCAACCGGAAACCGCCGCCTCTGCCGCGTGCTGTTTCCAGATACCCGGCCCGACCCAACTCGTGCACGATTTTTACAATATGCGGCCGGGCAAGGCCATGCACCCGCACGACATCGTCAACGCGAATGCGATCCGGGGCCTTGAGCGCAGCCAGTTGCAAAGACCGCAGCGCATAGTTGGAATAGGATGTCAGTTTCATACGTGCCTCCGGAAAAAGCTGTAGGCGCAATATAACTTATTTGCAATTTCTGTGTGTTTTCACGGACCATGTGGTTCGCTGAAGGTGAAGTCAGGCCAACTTACCTAACCTGCGCAGCGACTGGGTGGCTGACTGGGGCGCAACGAACATCACGGCATCTCTGGTTGGGATGCTGTCGGCGTCCGGTCGGAACGGCGTTTAAATTCTCTGCAATAAACGCTGAACAAAGACGGCATGAGTGGCGGTGCTGTCAGACGAATTCGAACCAGTCTCAGTTTGCCGCGGAAACCGCGAACCTATCCGGAACAAAGCTGACGCCACTCGCTAAGAGCGGCGGCGCGGGTCAGCTTGAAGGTGTCTCGACTGGCTAGCGATCTTTCCTGGTTGAAGTGATTGTAGACGGAGGAATGGACGGAGGCGAATTTCTGTAGACTTCGCATGCGCCTGAAACGCTGCATCGCGCGTTCGCGTCGTCGAAACGGCAGGTGTGAATTCTCGGCGCGGTTGTTGAGCCACCTGCCCGTCTGTTGTTTTTCGAACGCGCCTATTTCTCTGAGCGCAGCCTTGTAGGAAGCGAAGCGATCTGTGACGACCTCCTTGGCGCAACCGTGCCGTTTCATCAATTTCCTGAGGAATTTTAGTGCTGCAGCCTTGTTTCGGCGCTTGGTGACAACTGCTTCCAGCACTTCACCTTCGTGATCTACTGCACGCCACAGATAATGTCGCTTGCCATTCACCTTTACGAAAACCTCGTCCACGTGCCACTTCCATTTCGAGAACGCGCGCAGCTGCTGCACACGCTTCCGTCGGATCTCAGCTGCAAACATTGGACCAAACCTGTTCCACCAATATCGGACGGTTTCGTGGCTCACGTCGATGCCTCGCTCGTGCAACAGATCTTCGACATTTCGAAGCGAGAGCGGGAAACGGATGTACAGCATCACCGCAAGGCGGATGACCTCGGGACTGGTTTTGAAGAACTTGAAAGAGGCAGGTTTGGTCATGGGCAAAAGCTACGCAACCGTCCTGCCTGCCTCAAGACAAGTTCTTCTGACAAGACCGGGCGAAGAGCATTTCGACTTTCTTCCGCCGTCGCTGGCTGTCGATGTATGCATCCGTCGTCGCTATCTCCCTGGCGCGGTTTCGAGCGTCTTCGAACTGGTGACGCGCGATCTTGCGTCTGGGCTGGTTCGGGGTGCACTTCGCTTTGAGCGCACAGGCGGCACAGTCCGCCTGTCTGGCATAATAACGCCGGAAACCGTCCTTGCAGATGCCCGTTCTCGGCACACGCATCTTGCGCCAGTATTTCTTCAGGCGTTTGCCGCCTGGGCAGATGTACTCGTCAGCCACTGGGTCGTAGTGGAAGTCTGCCTGCGAGAAGGTTCCGTCCTGTCGCCCGGTCTTATCGATCACAGGGATATGCGGCTCGATCTGCCGGGCATCCAGCCATCCGAGCATTCCGCCTGATCCGTATGCCGTGTCCGCAGCAAGTCGCTTCGGGGTCAACTCGAAGCGATCTTCAGTTCTGTCGATCATCGTCTGTGTCACGCCGACCTCGGCCGAGCGGATCGATCTGCTGGCCTCCACGTCGACAATCACACCATGATCGGTGTCGATCAAATAGTTGTCTGAGTACGCAAAGAAGGCCGGTCCCTTCATGGCGCCGGTCCACTGGCTCGCAGGATCGGCAAAGGATGTGAACTTTGGCTGCACTTCGCTCGCCGCCCCGAAGGCTGCGTCGTCGAGGACATCAAGATACTCGCGCACCGCGCGCGGGGCGGCGTCCGCATCGATTTGATCCGGGTCCCAATCCGCCTTTGAAGCCGCGTATTGCTTGTTGGCATCCGCGCGGATCAGGCTCGCGTCGGCCGCGAAGGTTTGCCCGCCGACCAGCCCCTCGGCAATGCAACGCGCAACAACACTCTCGAAAAGCTGCCGGAAAAGATCGCTCTCCCGGAACCGCCCGTGCCGGTTCTTGGAAAACGTTGAGTGATCCGGCACCGGGTCGGTTAGATCGAGCCGGCAGAACCACCTGTACGCTAGGTTCAGATGCACCTCATCACACAGTCGTCGCTCCGACCGGATCCCCATCGCGTAGCCCACAATCAGCATTCGGATCATCAGCTCGGGATCAACCGAGGGCCTGCCCGTTGAACTGTAGAACGGTGCGAGATGGCGGCGCATGTCACCGAGATCGACAAACCGGTCGATCGATCTCAGCAGGTGATTGGACGGGACATGATCCTCAATGGTGAACTCGTAGAACAGCGCACCTTGCGCCACCTGCCTCGGTCCCATCATCGCCAGCTCTCCCTTACATCAGGAGAATTGAATCAGCAGCCATACCGCCGATCAAGTAGAGATTTTCAACACAATCTGCTCGAAGCCGTCATTGACGCAATCCCAACAAGTGTCTGCTCTGCGGACCTTCCAGTCACATTGTACAATACTATGCAAACCAGTTTCGAACAGAAAGCAAACCCTCACAAGGCCTTCGGGCGCCGCAGTGCAGCTAATGGCGGCTTCGTCCGGATATTGTTGAAAAACAACGTGTTGCTGGCGCAGAGAGAGGCGTACCGAACTGAGCGCGAGTGCCTTTCTTGTCAGGCTTTGCTCGTTTGC